>JAQCJP010000045.1 GCA_027592945.1 Planctomycetota bacterium | reverse complement strand
CTCGAGGCGGCGGCAGCCAAGCCCGGCACCGTGCACCCCGCCGCCGGGTTTCCCGATCTTTGCTTTGAAGACCTCGCGGCGGCTGCCCTGGCGGCGGCCCCGGCGCTCGATGCCGCGGCCGACCGACCGCTCGGCGAGACGATCCTGGCGGCGGTCTCCGCCAGCCGAACCGTCAGTCCGTCCAACGCGAATCTCGGTATCGTGCTCCTGATCGCCCCGTTGGCCGCCGTTCCCGACGCCGCCGCCGAGGCCGATCCGTTGGCAGCAGTCGAGGAGATCCTCGCCACCCTCGATGCGGCGGACGCCGCAGACGTCTGGCGGGCGATCGCCCTGGCTTGCCCTGGCGGCCTCGGCCGAAGCGATCGTTGGGATCTTGCCGGCCCGCCGCCGGCCGACCTCCGCGCGGCGATGCGGCATGCAGCCCGCCGCGACACCATTGCCCGCCTCTGGGCAAACGGCTACCGCGAACTGTTCCAGGGCGTCGTCGCCGACCTGACAGCCGACCTCCGGAACGCTGTTCCGCTCGCCGAGGCGATCGCCCGCTGTCACCTTCGGCAGCTTGTCCGCTGCCCGGACTCGCTCCTGGCCCGCCGCCATGGCGAGGCAACCGCCGCGGCCGTTTCAACGCAGGCCGCCCGGGTGCTGGAGCATCTCGATACGCCAGCCTGGGGCAGTGCCCTGGCCGCCTTCGACAGGTCGCTTCGCGAGCCCCGCCGGCTCAATCCCGGCACCACCGCCGACCTGATCGCCACGGCCCTCTATATTCTGCTCCGGGATGGCCGGCTCCGGTCGGCTCTTCCGTTCCGCTCCCCTCCCCTGCCCCACTCTGGCCCGGCCTCCAGGCTGCCGAACTCCGACCGATGACCCAGCGACACCAGGTACGACTCCGCAAGGCGATCCACGTGTTCTCCGCCGGCCATTTCATCACCCTGGCCGACGACCTCTGCGAGCCGGTTCACGGCCACAACTGGACCGTCGGCGTCGATGTCGAGGGCGAGCCGGGACCCCACGGGATGGTGATCGATTTTCTCAAGCTCCGGGATGCCCTCACGGCGCTCATCTCCCAGCTTGACCACACGATGCTGCTCCCGACACGCAGCCGCTTCCTCGAGGTGACCAGCGGCCTCGGGCCGCTCGGCGGGGAGGAGGTGACCGTGCGGTTCGGTGACCGCCGCTGGATCTTTCCCGCAACGGAGTGCGTCCTCCTTCCGGTCGACAACACGACGGCTGAGCGGATCGCCGGCTGGCTGGGCGAGCAGCTTCTCGCCGCCTGCACGGAGTCCGGCGAACCGCTCACCAGCACGCTTCGCATCGAGGTCGATGAGTGCCTCGGCCAGTCGGCCGTCTGGGAAAGGCCAGCGGACTGAGCGGCTCGCCTGTCGCCCGGTCGTCGTCAGGCTTCGGTGACGACGAGCTTGCCGGCGGCATCGAGGGCCAGCGACAGTTTCCGATCGGCAACGCGAATGTGCATCAGCCCGGCCCCATCCGGGCTCTGCTCGACCCGGCCGACGGTACCGATCGCGAGGCCGCAACCGGTCAGGTACCGGAGAAACTCCGACGATTGATCGAGCACGCGTGCCAGGCGAAACTCGGCACCGGGCGTCCAGTCGGCCAGGGATCGTCCTTCGGGCTCATCCTCCGCCTCCAGGCTGTGGGCGTCGGCCGGCGGGATCGGGTCGCCATGGGGATCGACCTCGGGCCGGCCGAGGAAGGCGTCGATGCGTTCCACGAGCAAGTCGCTGACGGCATGCTCGAGGTGCTCAGCCTCATCGTGCACCTCGTCCCAGTTCATCTGCAGCGTCTGCATGAGGAAGAGCTCGATCAGGCGATGACGGCGGATCACCCGGAGGGCGAGCATCCGGCCGGCTCGCGTCAGGGCCACGCCTTCGTACGGCCGGTGCGTCGCCAGCCGCGCCGCATCGAGCGTCTTGAGCATGCTGGTCACGGTCCCGGGGGCGACCCCCAGGGCCGTGGCGATCTGGCCGGTGCTGGCCGCCCGGCCATCCTGCGAGGCGATGATTTGGTAAATGGTCTTGGCATAGTTCTCGACGGTTAGGCTCGCCATGCGGCACGCCTCCAAAACTGGCTCCTGAGCCGGGGCGGTGATCCGCCGATTGCGGGTCTGCGGCTCGCTGGTCATTATGTCGCCCACAGGAGCACACTGCATGGGTCTGAATGAGCGGGGCTACACGATCGCCGAGGAACTGATCGCGAGGGCCGGCCCGCTCGCGGCCCGGCTGACCGTTTGCGGCGGAACTCGGCTGCTCGACTGCGGTATCGCTGTCCTCGGATGCGATGAACTCGGTGTGGGGATGGCCCGCGTCGCCCTGGGCGGCGCGGGCGAGGTTGTCCTGGAAGCCGCCGACGCGGCGAGCGGCGACGCGGCCTGGCCCGGCTGCCCCTGGCCGACCGTGACCGTCCGCAGCGAGGAGGTCGTGGCGGCCTGCCTGGGGTCCCAGTACGCCGGCTGGAAGGTCACCGCAGCGGGTTTCTCGGCCATGGCCAGCGGACCGATGCGGGCCGCGATCGGCAAGGAGGACTGTTACGAAAAGATCTGCAGCCGAGAGCGGCCGGCGGTGGCGGTCGGCCTGCTGGAGACGGCGACACTGCCTCCCGAGGAGGTCTGCCGCGACCTGGCGGCGGCGGCCGGCGTCGCGGTTGAATCGCTGATCCTGCTGGTCGCCCGCACCGCCTCCAGGGCCGGCGGGCTTCAGGTCGTGGCCAGGTCTCTGGAAACTGCCGTCCACAAGCTCAACGAGCTGGGCTTTGATCTTTCCCGCATCCGACGCGGCGTCGGCACCGCCCCGCTGCCCCCCGTCGCGGGCGACGACCTCACGGCGATCGGCCTCACCAACGACGCGGTGCTCTACGGGGGCCGCGTCGAGATTGAGGTGACCGGCGACGACGAGAGCCTGGCCACGCTCGGCCCCCAGGCGGTGAGCCGCGCCTCGCCCGCTTTCGGCGCGGCTTTCCGCGACGTCTTCGCCGCCGCTGGCGGTGATTTCTATGCGATCGACCCGGCCCTCTTCGCTCCGGCACGGGTTGAACTGGTGAACGCTGATACCGGCTGCCGCCACGTCTTCGGCGACATCGAGCCAGCCATCGTCGCAGCCTCGTTCGCCGCCGCGGCCGCTCCCGCCCGCCCATGAGCCGCCGCGTCTGCCTCGTCGGCGGTGTCGGCGGCTGGCACGCCCGCCGCCTTGCCGCGGTTTTGGCCGCCCGTGGGCTGCGAACCGAGTCGATCGCCTGGAATGACCTGGCCGCCACGGTCGAGGCTGGCCGCGTGGCCGTGCATCCCGAAGCCCTGGCCCGGGCTGATCTGGTCGTGGCTCGGAGCATGCCTGGCTCGGCATCGCAGCAGGCTCGCCTGGAGGAGGTGATCTTCCGGATGGACCTGCTCGGCCAGGTGGCCGCTGCCGGGACGCCAGTCATCAACCCGCCCCGCAGCCTGGAGGTGGCGATCGACAAATACCTGACCCTGGCCAGGCTGGCGGCGGCCGGCCTGCCCGTCCCGCGAACGCGGGTCGCCCAGACCGCAGCCGCGGCCGAGCGGCTCCGGAACGAACTCGGTGCCGCATGTGTGCTCAAGCCGCTGTTCGGCTCGGGCGGCAAGGGCCTGATTCGGCTCGAACCTGGCGAGTCGATCTCGGCGGGGCAGGTGCCAGGCGGCGTGATGTATCTTCAGGAGTTCATTTCCCATCCAGGCTGGGATGCTCGCGTGTTGGTGGTCGGCGAGCGGTTGTTTGCGATCCGGCGGCAGGCGGCGGCCGGCGAGTGGCGAACGAACCTCGCCCTCGGCGGGCAGGCCGAGCCGTTCGAACTGCCCGCTGAATGGGGAAACTTGGCCCGCCGGGTCGCAACGGCGGTCGGAGGCTCGTTGGTGGGCGTCGACCTGCTGCCGGCCGAAGACGGTCGCGTGTTCGTCCTCGAGGCCAACGCCGTCCCCGCCTGGAGAGGCGTCGAGGCCGCGCTGGGCGAGCAGGTCAGCGAAGCAATTGCCGACCACCTCGCCGGTCAGGTCGGCCGCTGAGCGCGGACCGATGCCCGTGGCCGATCGCTCGATCGACCGTCTGGGAAGATAGGCAAGCCTTCCGGCCTGAGGCCTTTTTGCCCGGCGTTGCGAGCCGGACAATTGGGAAATGCGAAACGAGTGGCCTGCGCGATTTCTAGGCAGCCCCACCCCTGCCTCGCATCCGGGCACTGCTGCCCAAAGTCGAGACAGGCCCTCTTTTCGGAGCGCAAGTCGTTGCTGTGCAAGCACTTCATGCTGTCGCTTGACCTGACGGAAAGGGTTTGTCGTCCGGCGAAGGCCACGAGGCCGTTCCGCCGGGATGTCGCTCTGAATCGCCTTCCCCAGATCCCAGGCTCACATAGGAAAAGGAATCCCCATGGCCACGAAGACTGCCGCCCCGATTGCGTCCGACAAGCATGCCGCCACGGCAGTCCTCCAGGTGGCCGAAAGGCTCTATGCCATGGATCCCGAGTGGGTCGTCTTCTTTCGGGAGGTTCTGGGGGTCGACGGGATCGTGCGGCGAACCTTCAGCGAGCCCGAGGCCCTGATCCGCTTCGAGTGCTCGCCGCAGTATGCCCGCATCCGGGAAATGCTCGACAGCCTGCGAGCCCGGCAGCAAGACCGGCCGGCCGCCAGGGAGAGCCAGCGGGTGGTCACGGTCCGAATGCCGCGATCCCTCCACGAGACCCTCAAGAATGAGGCCGGGCTGCTGCGAGTCAGCGTCAACACGCTCTGTATTTCCAAACTGATGAAGCTGCTCGACGAGCAGGTCCAGCGGAACCTGACTGAGGGCAACGCCGACGTCGTCCGCGGAGAAAACCACGCCTCCGACCGACCGAGCGACAGTGAAGCTGGAGCGGATCTGTAAGCCGGGTTCTGTCTCCGCCCGGCCCGCGAGGAGCCGGACGGCTGGCGACCATTTCTCTACGACCGCGGTTGCCCGCGGCCTCCAGCAGCCTACCCGAAAGGAGTACCGGGGCGGGCCGCCCCGAGCCGCTCGTTGCCGAACGGACACCTTCCTGCTTGGCCTTGCTCCGGGTGGGGTTTGCCGAGCCAGGCCGGTCACCCGGCCTGCTGGTGAGCTCTTACCTCACCGTTTCACCCTTACCGCCGGGCGAACCCGACGGCGGTTTGCTTTCTGCTGCACTTTCCCTGACCTCACGGCCGGTGGGCGTTACCCACCACCCTGCCCTGCGGAGCCCGGACTTTCCTCCCGCCGCGTCACCGCGGCCAGCGATCGCCCGATCCGCTCCAGCTCACTGTCTCCGACTATTCTAATCGGAAGGCTGCTCCCGCTGCCGGGCGGCTTGAAGGGCTGCCCCAGTCTGCGTAGCCTTCACTAGGTATTGGCGAGCCGCCGGCCCGCGGAGAAAACTCGTGGTCCAGGGGCTTCGATCCGGGGGAGGTAGCACCCGCCGCGTCCCCTCAACCCCATCCAGTTGACGATGGCCGGCCGTCCGGCCCTGAACCATCATGTACGGCGAACTCCTCCCCCTTGGCGGCGGCGACCCGATCCCGCTCCTCAAGCCCAAGCTCCTCGTGGGGCGGCGGGAGGGTGCCGATATCGTGCTCCGATTCCCGAACGTTTCAGGCCACCACTGCGAACTGTCCCTCCAGGACGGCTACTGGACGATCAAGGATCTCCGCAGCAGCAACGGCACCAAGGTCAACGGGGTCCGCGTGACCGAACAGCGGCTCGAGCCAGGCGACAAGCTGCGGATCGCCAAGCATGAGTACGAGATCGTCTTCGACCCGGCCCGGCTGGGGGCCACGGCTCCGGCTGCCGAACAGTCGGAAATGGAGGGGATCTTCGGCCGCTCCTTGCTGGAGTCGGCAGGCCTCGAGGTACAGCCGCCGGCGTCCCGCTCGCCATCCAGCGGGTCGCGGCGGAACAAGCTCTGACCTCCGTCGCAGGACACGAATCGGGACTGGCCGGTCATTCGCCAGCAACCGCCGCGGCGGCATACACTCAAGGGATGCCGCGTCCTCGCAAACACCGGGTCGAGTTCCGGAAGAATCGCTCCGCCCGCCGCCGCCAGGGTGATCTCACCCGCGATGTCGTCAGCGATCCCGAGCATTATGCCGACCAGGCGGCCGCTGAGCGGCTCTCGGGCAAGGGAGAACTCACCCGCAAGCGGACGGTCCTCGTCGATGAGACATCCGATGAGGCCGCCGATGGTCTGGCAGCGGCCGCCCTGGCCGGGGGCTGCTGGCGAGGCCGCGTGCTCCACGTGCATGGACTGGAGAGCATGGTCGAGGCCGAGGACGGGCGGACGGTCCGCTGCACGCTCCGCCGAGTGCTCCGCACGCTGGCCACCGATCAGCGGCATCCGCTGGCTGCCGGCGACTGGGTGCGGGTTCGCGAGGGAGGCGACGAGGGAACGATCCAGGCCATCGAGCCGCGGCGGACCTCGCTCGACCGAGACAGCCGCGGCCGCCGTCACGTGATCGTCGCCAACGTCGATCAGCTGGTGATTGTGGGGAGCGCCGCGGCGCCCGACCTTAAGCCCGGCCTGATCGACCGACTGCTCGTCGCCGCCGAACTGGCCGGAATCCGCCCGATTGTCTGCATCAACAAGGCCGACCTCGTGCCGGCCGCGAGCCTCGTGCCGGTGGCCGGCGTATTCTCTCGGATGGGATACCCGGTCGTCATTTGTTCGGCCACCACCGGCCTCGGCATGGCCCGTCTGACTGCCGAGCTCCCGGGCCGGGTTACGGCGCTCGTGGGCCAGAGCGGCGTCGGCAAGTCATCGCTGCTCAACGCCCTGGACCCCGGCCTCGGCCTGCCCGTCGGAGCGGTCAGCCGCGACAACGACAAGGGACGACACACGACGACCACCGCCCGCCTGCTGCGGCATCGCTGGCAGGGCTGGTTTGTCGACACCCCGGGCGTGCGTCAGTTCCAGCCGTGGGAGGTGGTGCCGGCGGAAGTACCTGCCGCCTTCCGCGACCTGCGGCCGCTGGCCAATCTCTGCCGGTTTCCCGACTGCACCCACGCCCACGAATCCGACTGCGCCGTCAAAGACGCCGTGGCCGATGGCCTCCTCGACACCCGTCGCTGGGAGAGCTGCTGCCAACTCGCTGCCGGCGATACCCGGGAGACCGGCGAATGAGAGACGGCCTCCGCGGCACCGCGACCGGCCCCGAACGGGCGGTTCTCGTCGGCGTGCTCCTCGAGCCTCCGGTCGATCCGCTCCACCCGCTGGACGAGCTCGGTGGACTGGCTGCCACGGCCGGCGCGACGGTGATGGCGGAGCTGGTCCAGCGACGCGATCACCCCGACCAGACCACCTACCTCGGCAAGGGCAAGCTCGCCGAACTCGAGGGGCTCGTGGCCCGGCACGACGCCGACCTGGTGATCTTCGACAACGACCTCTCTCCCGCCCAGACCCGCAACCTCGAGCGGGCCCTCGGCGTCAAGGTGCTCGACCGCTCGGAGGTGATCCTCGACATCTTCGCCGCCCGGGCTCAGACCCACGAGGCACGCCTCGCGGTCGAACTGGCCCAGCTGGAGTATTCGCTGCCCCGCCTCAAACGGATGTGGACGCATCTCTCCCGTCTCAAGATGGGCGTCGGCATGCGGGGGCCCGGCGAGAAGCAGCTCGAAGTCGACCGGCGTCTGGTCGAAAAGCGGATCCACGACCTCAAGACGGAACTCCACCGCATCCACGGCCGGCGGGAACGGCAGGTGGCGGCCCGCCGCGGCCACATGACCGTCTCGCTGGTCGGCTACACCAACGCCGGTAAGAGCACGCTGCTCAATGCCCTCACCGGCGCCGAGGAGCTGGCCGCCGACAAGCTCTTCGCCACCCTCGACACGCGAACCCGCCGCTGGCGGCTGCCCGGCTGGGGGCCGGTGCTGCTCAGCGACACCGTCGGCTTCATCCGCGACCTTCCCCACCGCCTGATCGCCAGCTTCAAGGCGACGCTCGAAGAGACCCTCCGGGCCGATCTGCTGCTGCACGTGGCCGATGCCTCGAGCCCGCTGGCAGAAGCCCAGATCGCCGCGGTCAGGGGCGTGCTGATGGAACTCGGCGTGGAAGACAAGGACACCCTGCTGGTGCTCAACAAGATCGACCGGCTCAACGATCCGGCCGCCCGCGACCGGCTCCTGGCCCGCCATCCGCACGCGGTGGCCATCTCCGCCCGCTCCGGCGCCGGCTTGACCACTCTGGCCCAGGCCGCCAGCGACTCGCTGGGACGCACCTTTCATGACATCGACGTGGTCACCGATCCTGGCAACGGCCGGCTTCTCGCCTGGCTCGGCCGCCATGGCGAGGTGCTCTCTCGCCAGTTCACGACCGATCAGGTGACGGTGCACTGCCGAATGCCGGCGGCCATGGTGGGCCGGATCGATCCGACCGAGGCAGCCGTGACCCCGCATCGCGCCGCCCTGCCGGCGGGTCAGCCGCAAGCCGAGGACGGCCAGCCCGCCTCTCCGCCAGCGGCAGCGGGGTGAGACGATGCCGCACGCCAGGCCCTGGCCATGGAGCCGCCGCCCGCCCCGCCGATTCGCCGGCCTGCGGGCCATCGTCACCGGTGGCTCCTCAGGGGTAGGAAGAGCCGTGGCTCTGGAACTCGCCAGACGGGGCTGCCGGGTCGTGGCAACGGCCCGCCGCCAGGAACGTCTCGCTGAGCTGGCCACGACGGCTGATGAGTACGAGCCGATGCTGCACGAGGCGGGTGACATCTGCGATCCCGGCTTCCGCCGGCATCTCGTCGAGGTCGCCGTAACGCGGCTCGGCGGGCTCGATCTGGTGGTCGCAGCGGCCGGGGGAGGCGGCATCGGTCGCTTCCGCGATGTCGATCCTCGGCTGCTTGATCGCATCCTCGATCTGAATCTCGTCGCCCCGGCTGAACTCGTCCGGGAAGCCCTGCCGCATCTGGCCAACGGCCGCGATCCGGCGGTCGTGCTCATCGGGTCGATTCTGGGGCTCCACCCCCTGCCGCTCCATGCCGCCTACGCGGCTGCCAAGAGCGGCCTCCATTCGCTGGCCGCCTGCCTGCGGGTGGAACTGGCCGCGGAGGGAATCGACGTGACGATGGCCAGTTTGGGGCCGGTGGAATCGGAGTTTTGGGAGTCGCTCCTCGAGGGCACCCGGCCCGGCTGGTCTCGCGGCCGGGGCATGCCGCCGGAGCGAGCCGCCGAGGCCATTCTCTGGGGCGTGGCGCGACGACGGGCGGAGATTGTTCCCGGCTGGCAGGCGAAGGGATACGCTTTTCTCGCTCGCTACGCCCCCGGGATGATCGACCGCTGGGCGGCCCGAGGCCTGAGACGAGACAGCATGGCGACAGCAGCGACCGAGCCGGCGGCCCCGCATCGGCCCAGCGGTGACGAACCATGAGCGACCTCAACCTCGGCTCCCGCATTCCACCCGATGCGTTGTTCGTGATCGCCTGCCCTGTCTGCCAGGGCGAGGTGGCGGCCGCGGGACGGATCGCCGGCACAGACGCCTGCTGCCCGCTCTGTGCGAGCCTCTTCCGCGTCCCGCATCCGCCCAGCGAACTCGGAGAGGACGCGGCAGACCAGCCACCGCTGCCGGCCGCCGGACTCGCGGAAGACTGGGATGATGTCATCATCAAGTTGGCACCGCCCGAAACAGTCGCTTCCGAGGAGCCTGTCGTCGAGGAGCCTGTCGTCGAGGAGCCTGTCGTCGAGGAGCCTTTTCCTCAAGAAACTCCTCCGGAGGCGATCGCCGCTGAAGATTCTGAGGAACTTTCTCCCGAGCCGGTTCTCTCGAACCCGATGTCGACGGAAGCACTGCCGGACGAGAGGGCCGTCATCTCGGAGCCTGCAGCCGCAGTCGTATCCGTTACGCCACCCGAGGAACTTTCCTTCCTCGATCAGCCGCCTCTCGATCCGGCTGCCGGCGACCTCGTCTTTCAGGAGCCAGTACGGACGGTCCGGCACGGCGGCGAAGTGATCGAGATCCGCCGCCTCTCTCCCGAGGAGCGACGGAAGCGGCGGTTTCGCCGCACGCTGATGATGATCGTGATCGGCGGCTCGATTCTGCTGCTGATCGTGATCCTCAACCTGCCGCAGAAGTGACGACAGCCCCTCCGGGGAACCTCGCGTGGTGGCGAGCGAAACCGGCCTCACCCAACGGCCAGCCGGCCGCTACGCCAAGGCCTCGCCGAGGGCGAGGAGTTCCTCCGCGTCGAGAACAGCGCCGTTGTCGGTGAAGATCCGCTCGATGGCGGCCCGGTGAATCTTCATCTTCATGCTCCCCACGCCCAGGGCCCCGTACAAGACTGCGTGGCCTTCCGTCCGTCCCTTGTCATCGGCCAGCACGCCGTCGATGCCGGCCGGAGGGACGGCATTGAGATCGATCAGCACTCGAGCCCGCTCCACAAGGCTCCGCCCGGCCCTGTCGAGGAGGCTCGCACCGGCCGCACCGGCCGCCACGATCACGTCAGCCTCGGCCAGCACCTTCGCAAGCGGCGTCCCGGGTTGAATCGGAGCATGGGCCTCGACTGCGGCGACCCGGCTCGAGGACGCCGTCTTTTCAATCAGACGGGCCGTCGCCTCGGCTCGCGGCAGCGACCGGGATGCGATCGCCACGCTGAGCCCCTTGCCGGCCAGGAGGCGAGCCACCCGCTGTCCGACCGGGCCAGTACCCCCCAGGATGACCGCGGCGAGCGGCTCCGCCGAACCTCCCCCGAGCGGCAGGTGCCGCACCGCCGAGACAACGGCGGCGGCGGCCGTCGTGTTAGCCCCGGAAGGATCGATCAGCACGCCGACCCGGAGGGGTCCGAAAAAGGCTTCCTGGACCTTCGCCGCCACCGCCTCGGCCGCGGCGACGTCCGATCCCCCAACGAAGATCGCGGTCGAAGCGAGGCCGCCGCCGCCGCGGGTGAACATCGCCCCGTGCACCAACGGCACCACACCCGCAGCGGTGACGCCGCCGTGCTGGAGGAGGACATCCGCCCCGGCGTCGACCGCCACGATCGCGTCGAACGTGCTCGGCTGCGTGTCGCCATCAAGTTGGATCAGCACGCGTCTGGGCATGACGCCCTCAAAAGCCCTTGAAGGGATGGGCCGCCTTGTCCTTCTGAGCGATCATTTCGTCGGCCGTCGGGGAGCCCTTCATGGCATTGGCGATCGCGTCCATCGTGGCCTGATAGTTGTATTCGTAGATCTTCTTGTCGTCCTCGGCCAGCCAGTGGATGAAGACACCGCAGACGATGACGAGATTTTCAGCATCGCCCTTGGGGATCACGTCAGCGGCCACGCTGTCAGCTACGGCCTTGGCGACGGCGGCCTGGGCGGGGCCGAACATCTGCACCGCCTGCTTGGCACCCTTGATGGTCACTTTGGTGATCATGACTGTCGACGGCTTGACGGCGACATTCGGGGCGAGCACGGCGAGAAGATTCGAGTGGCCTTCGCTCTGGCGTGCCAGGGCGTTGGCGAAGGCCGCTCCGACGGGGCCGTCCTTGCTGCCGATCAGGAGATCGATGTGGGCGACCTCGTTGCCATCTCCGACCAGCGCCTCACCAATGAACATCGACATGGGTCATTCCTTACGAGAAAGTTCGGATGAAAGACGAAACGTCAGGCCAGAAGATACCATGTCGGCCTCTGCCAACAACACGCGGGAGCCTGCTGGACGGGCTCTGTCAGACGGTCGATGGATATCCCGCAATCAGCCTCCGGTCGAATCGTGATCCTTGGGGCGAGTTGTCGGGCTGCGGCCGCCTCGGCCGCGGCCGCCGGCCTGGAGGTGTACGCGGCCGACCTGTTTGGCGACCTGGATCTGAGGGCCGCTTCGTTTCGGGTCGTCGAGTCCTATCCCGCCGATCTCGCTGCCGCGGCGGCGGCCTTCCCGCCGGCCCCCTGGCTTTTCACCGGGGCCCTCGAAAACCATCCCGATCTGATCGCGGCGATCTCCCACGAACGATTCCTGGCCGGCTGTCGGCCCGAGGCGATCCGACAGGTTCGCGACCCGGATCAGCTGGCTTCTTCGGTTCGACGGATCGGGCTCGCCTTTCCCGACACCCGTCGAGACCCGGATGGCCTTCCGGCAGACGGATCCTGGCTCGTCAAACCGCTGCGGTCGGCCGGCGGGCACGGCATTCGGCCCTGGCGAGGAGCCGCCGAGGCCGCTCGACATGGTGGCCTGCCGGATGGCCCAATCTGGCAGCAGCGGCTCACCGGGCAATCGTGGTCTGTCGCCTACCTCCTGACGCCGGGGGGAGGCCGCCTGCTCGGCCTGACGCGACAGTTTATCGGCCGGCGTTGGTGCGGAGCCGGGCCCTTTGCCTATTCCGGCTCGATCACCGCCGCCCCGCATCCAGACAGTTCTCCGCAGGTCCGGCAGCTGCGGCGGCTCGGTGATCTGCTGGCAGGAACCTTTGGGCTGCGGGGGCTGGTGGGGGTCGATCTCCTCCGCGACCGGTGGAACCAGCTCCACGTCCTCGAGGTCAATCCGCGGCCGACCGCGTCGATGGAACTCTTTGAGCGAGCCATTGGGGGGTCATTGATCGCCGCGCACCTGGCCGCCTGCGGGATGCCGCAGCCGTCGCGGCCGCGTGACCGTGATCCGCGGCCAGGCAGTTGGGCCAAGGCGATCCTCTTCAGCGACCGGCCGCTGTCGATCGACGAAGCCGTCGTGACCGGTCTCCAGGCTGCCGCAGCGTGTCCACCCGATGGCTGGCCACGGCTGGCGGACATTCCGCGGCCACCGTCAGCGATCTCGGCCGGTCGACCAGTCTGCACCCTGTTTGCCCACGGCGAGACGCCGCAGGCAGCATGGCGGCGGCTCCGCCAACGGGTGGCTGCCGTCGCGTCGGCACTCCGCCGGGCCGCTCAGCCAGCGAGCCGCCGCTGCGCCGGAAGCGGCTCGGCGACGTACTGCATCAGGTAGGCGTCTTCAGTCGAGTCTTCGTAGAAATCTTTGAGCACCGAGGTCGCCCGGAAGCCGAGCGAGCGGAAGAAGAGCTGGGCCGGCAGGTTGGTTTCCCGGACCTCGAGCACGATTCGCCCTCGGCGATCGGGCGTAAGCTTGCCGACCAGCTTGTCCATCATCCGTGAGCCGATTCCGAGCCGACGGTGGGACCGCACCACGGCAAAGTTGAGCACGTGGAGCTTCGAGCGGTGCAGTTCGTAGATCATGAAGGCCACGACCGAGTCGGCCATCTCGGCGACCATGCCGATGCAGTTTCGCTGCCGGAGGCAGCGGGTGAACTCCTCCTCCGACCAGGGAAACTCGAAAGCCTCCTGCTCGATGGCGACGACCTCCGCCATGTCACGGCGGATCATCCATCGCACGTGCACTCCCAACTCGCTTCCGTCAAACACCCTCACGGCCGGTCTCTCCTGCATGATCTGATCGGTTCGTCTGCCGCGGTGATCGGTGAACGTGGATGTCTCCCGATCGCCTGGCGGTCGGGGCGGACACTAGCAGGCGGACGACGCCCCGCCAAGGTGATTCAGACGCAGGAATCCCCCGGCGTTGGGCGGTGATAGCCGCCCAAACCACCCTTGACCCTCCGCGCCGGCGGCTCCTACCCTTCTGCCCCCGAGTCCCCGGAGGGCCGCCACACATGGTCCACCCTTCCCCGCGTCCCTGGCAACTCCCGGCCTGGCTGACGGCCATGCTGGCCCTCGCCACCGGCTGCGCCGGCCCGGCGATCCGCAGCCAGAGTCCTGAACTGGAGGCCCTGGCGCACC
The DNA here is from genome assembly GCA_027592945.1 of Planctomycetota bacterium. Lineage (GTDB taxonomy): Bacteria > Planctomycetota > Planctomycetia > Pirellulales > UBA1268 > QWPN01. The sequence goes on along the minus strand of JAQCJP010000045.1, from coordinate 5,296 downwards.
TTGAAGAGGGCACCCGCCTCGTCGGCGACTATACCGCTGCGTGGGGACTGAGCTACAAGCGAATCGAAGGGGCCGCCCTTGTCACCGGGCTGGCCGACACCGGCAGCGATCCGCCGCCCGGCCCGCAGCGGAGTGCACTGCTCGCCGACATGCAGGCTCGCGGTGTGATCGATCCCAACACGCTGCTGGGGTCGATGGGCACATCGCTGGTCTGGGTGCGGGGCTTTCTGCCGCCCGGCTGTCGCCGAGGCGATCGCTTCGACATCGCAGTCGAGGTCCCGATCGGCCACGACACCACAAGCCTGGCCGGTGGCTGGCTGATGGAGATGAGGCTCTCGGAGATGGCGGTCATCGGGAACGTGATCCGCGACGGCCACGAACTGGGCGTGGCCCAGGGGCCGCTGCTGGTCGATCCGGTCTCGCAGGGCACGCTCGATTCCAAGTCGCGGATTCGTGCCCTGGTGCCCGGCGGCGGCGTCGCCCTTGACGACCGGGAACTCGGCCTGATCATCGCCTCGGAGCATCGGTCGATCGCCATGTCGAAGCGGCTCGGTGACTGGATCAACCGGAGGTTCCATGCCGTGATCCGCGGTGCCAAGCGGGGCGTGGCCAACCCCAAGACCGACCGCTACATCGAGCTCGAGGTGCCCTCGCTCTATCGCCACAATCTGCCCCGCTACCTGCGGGTCGTGCAGTGCGTGGCGGTGGTCGAACCAGCTGAAGGCCGCCATGCGCGAATCCAGCTCCTCGCCCGCCAGCTTGCCGATCCGGTGACAGCGCCGGCCGCCGCCCTCCGGCTCGAGGCCATCGGCAAGGACGCGATCCCGGTCCTCCGCCGAGAGCTCGAGAGCGACGACGCGGAGGTGCGGTTTGCCGCCGCCGAGGCGCTGGCCTATCTCGGCGAGTCGATCGCCGCCCGCCATCTGGCTGAGGCTGCCCGCAATCTCCGCAGCGCCAGGCCGGCCGCGCTGGCCGCATTGAGCGTGATCAATGACGCCCATGGCATCGATGCCCTCCAGCAGTTGCTGGCCAGCCGCAGCGCCGAGACCCGCTATGGCGCGTTCCGGTCGCTCGAGCGGCTCGATCCCGGTCTGCCGATGGTTCGAGGAGAACGGCTCGGCGAGGCCTGCCGGCTGCACGTGCTCGACGTGGACGGTCCGGCCCTGATTCATGCCACTCGCCACGAACGTCCTGAGTTCGTCTTCTTCGGCACCGAACACCCGCTGGCCCACGGCCTGCGGGCGGAGGCGGGCCGCTCGATCGTGGTCGTGATCGAGGGCTCAACCGCCCGCGTCAGCAGGTTTGCGCCGGGCGAGTCGGACCGCGAGACGGAGGTGCCCGCCGACGCGATCGCGATTGTCCGGGCCATCATCGACATCGGCGGCGGCTATCCCGACGCCGTCCAGTTCCTCCAGCAGGCCGCCGCGGGACGATTTCTGTCGAGCCGTCTTGCCTTTGACGCCCTTCCCGATGCATTCGACGGACGGCCGCCGATCCACGAGGAGGCGACCGCCCGCCGCGATGACGAGCCCGACGGGGCGACGACGGCGGTGGACGACGGCCGACGGACGGACGAACACTCATGACCAGCCTCAAGGCGCTCGAGCTTTTCGGATTCAAGAGTTTTGCCGACCGGACCCGCTTCGAGTTTCCGGAAGGGGTGACCGCCGTCGTCGGGCCCAACGGCTCCGGCAAATCGAACGTCGTCGACGCGATCAAGTGGGTCTTGGGCGAGCAGTCGGCCCGCAGTCTGCGGGGCAAGGAGATGACCGACGTCATCTTCGCCGGCTCGACCGCTCGCAAACCGCTCAACATGGCCGAGGTCGGCCTGATCTTCGACAACTCAGCCCGCGAACTGCCGCTGCCAACCGACGATGTCCAGATCATGCGGCGGGTCTACCGCAGCGGCGAGAGCGAATACCTCGTCAATGGGCAGACCGCCCGGCTGAAGGACATTCGCGAACTCTTCTCCGGCACCGGCGCCGCCACCGAGGCCTACAGCGTGATCGAGCAGGGGCGGGTTGACGCCCTGCTGATGGCCTCCGGCCGCGATCGGCGGGCCGTCTTCGAGGAGGCCGCGGGGATCACCCGGTTTCGAAGTCGTCGGGCCGAGGCCCTGCGGCGGCTCGAGCGGGCCGAGCTCAACCGTCAGCGGCTCGCCGACATCGTCGGAGAAGTGGCCGCCCGCCTGGAGACTGTTCGTCGCCAGGCCGGCCGGGCCCGCCGCTGGCGAACGCTCTCCGACCGGCTCAAGACCCTAAGGCTCGTCGCAGCCAGCCGTGACCTTGCCGAGGTCGACGCCAGCATCCTGGCTGCCGAGGAAGCCCTGGCTGGCGATCGCCGTCAGCTGACGGTTGCGGAGGAACGAGCCGCCGCGTTGTCTGCCGAGTTGACAACACTCGAGGCGGCCGCTGCCGAACTGAGCGAGAAACTCGGCCGCTGCCGGACGACGGCCGCGTCAGCCAGCCAGCGTGAAGCCGCTGCAGCGGCCCGCCAGGAGTCGCTGCGGGCCCGCCGTCCCGAACTCGAGCAGGAACTGGCCCGGATGGCCGACGTGGCAGCCCGCGTCCGACGCGACACCAAGACAGCCCTCGCGGCAGCCGATGCCGCTGAAGCCGCTGCCGCAGAGGCGGTCGCCGCCGTGGCGGAGATCGAAACGCGGCTTGGCGATACCGAACATCTGATTACAGGCTCCGACGGTGACAGCGAGGCCGCCCGCGCCGCTCTGGCCCGGGCTGTTGCCGATCACGACGCGGCCCGCCAGCGGGCCTCGAAGCTCGAGGCCGCGGCTGAATCGGCTACCGCCCGCTCGGCCGAACTGATGGCCGCGGTTGACGCCGCCCGCGATCATGTGGCGGCCGCTGCTGCCCGGCGGCAACGCCTCGCAGAGGCCCAGGCGGCCGCCGAAGGCCATCGCGAATCGCTCCAGGCCCGTCTGGCAGCCGCCGGACGCGACCAGGAAACAGCAGAGGCATCGCATCGGGAAGCGACGACCGCCCTGCAGGCATCCTGGCGTCATCTCGCCGACACGCGGGCAGCTGCCGAGGCCTGCCGGGAACGTCGCGATCTGCTGGGTGATCTCGTCGGGCGGCAGGATGGCGTCTCCGAAGCGGCCCGGAGGCTGCTCCGCCCGGAGTCGGATCCTCTCCCGGGGCTGGAAGGCATGGTGGCCGACCAGCTGGTGATCCCCGTCGAGTGGGCCACGCTGGTCGACCTGGTGCTGGGTCGGCTTGGGCAGAGCCTGCTAGTGCACTCCCTTCAGTCGGCCCTCGCTTGGCACCAGAAGCAGCTGGGCGACCATTCCGCGGCTGCCTCCGGGCGCGACGGGGGCCGGATCGGGTTCATCGCGGCTGAATCCCTCCCCGAGCCTCCCCCGTTTGATCCTGGGAACATCCCGGGCCTGGTCGGACGACTCGATCGCCTCGTCACGCCGAGCGAAGAAGCCGCCACGGCAATCCTCGCACGCCGCCTGCTGGGCCATGCCTGGGTCGTCGACAGCCTCGAGGTCGCAACGCAACTACTCACTTCGGCCCCGGTCGGCACTCTGCTTCTCACCCAGGCGGGCGAGTGCCTCTCCGCCGCTGCCGGGCTCGAGGTCGGCAGCCCCGCGGCGGCTGCCGGCCTGGTGACTCGTCGAAGTGAACTCCGCGAGCTCGACCACCGCGCGGCAAAGCTCGCTGCCGCGGTCGATGCCGCCGCCGCCGACGTGACGACCCGGGAGGCCGAACTCGCCCGTCTTGCCGACGAGGTGGCAGCGGCCCGTGGCCGTCGCCAGCAAGCCGCTGATGCAGCCGCGGCGGCCCGGAGCGAGGTCGATCGCCTCAGCCGCGATCGGGTCGCGGCCGGCGAGACGATTGCGGCCGCCCAGGCCGAGGTTCAGGCCGCCGAGCGGCGGGCCGTTGCCGCCGAGGCATCGTCCCGGACTGCCCACCAGCATCTCGATGAAGCGCGGGCCGCAGCACGGGCCGCCGAAACGCAATGGCACCGGCGGCAGGAGGCGGTCGCGGCCGTGGAGCGGAGCCGGGGCGAGGTGATCGAAGAAGTTCATCGGCTGCGGGTCGAACGGGTGACCCGGCTGGAAAAGGTCGAACGGGGACGTGATGCGGCGGCCGCCGCCCGAGCGGCCGCGACTGCCCATCATCAGGCACTGGCTACTGCCGTCGCCGCGATGGACGCCGCTCGCAGCCGGATTCGAGGCTGGGAGCTGGAGTTGCTCGCTGCCGGGAGCAGTTGGGCCGAAGCGGTCTGGGAGGCTGACCAGGCAACCCGCGATTTGGCAAACGTGGAGAAGACGATGGCCGACCAGGCCGCCGCCGAGCGAACGGCCGGACGAAGCCGCGATGCCGCCCGGGACGAGGCGATCGCCCTGGGCGAGCGGATTCATGCCCACGACTTGGCCGCTGGTGAGGCCCGCCATCAACGGGCCCGCATCGTCGAGCGGATTCGGGACGAGTACGACCTCGACATTGATGCGATGCCCACTGCCGACCTGCATCCCATGATCGCCCCGGCAGCCAGCGGCGATGATCCTGCTCCAGACGATGCCGGCAACGATCAGCCTTTTGCCGAAGACCAGGGCGAGCCGATTCCCGAGGATCGTAGCGAGCTGGAAATGCTGATCGACGAGCTTCGTCGCAAGCTGTCCGGGATGGGCAACGTCAATCTCGAGGCGCTCGCCGAAGCGGAGGAACTGGCAACCCGGCTGGCAACCCTCGAAGGGCAGCTCGCCGACGTCAGCACTGCTCGGGAGTCGATCGAGCAACTGATCGCCCGGATCGACGAGGAGAGCCGGCGGCTGCTCGGCGACACGATCGAAACGGTGCGGGGACACTTCCGTGAGCTCTTCGAGCGTGTTTTTGGCGGCGGGCAGGCTGATCTCGTGCTGGAGCCCGACGTCGACCTGCTGGAGACATCGGTCGAAATCGTCGCCCGTCCGCCGGGCAAGGAACCCCGCAACATCTCGCTCCTCTCGGGCGGCGAAAAGACGATGACCTGCGTCGCCTTGCTGCTGGCTATCTTCCGTTCTCGCCCGAGCCCCTTCTGCGTGCTCGACGAGGTCGACGCGGCCCTCGACGAGGCCAACGTCGACCGGTTCGTCGGCGTCCTCCGGGATTTCATGTCGGCCACGCAGTTCATCGTGGTGACGCATTCCAAGAAGACGATGGCCGCCGCCGGCACGCTCTACGGCGTCACGATGGAGGAGTCGGGCGTCTCCAAGCGGATGTCGGTTCAGTTCGAATCGACCGCGGCCGCGAGGGCCAGCAAGGCAGCCTGAACAGCCCGCGGGAGCGGCGGC
>JAQCJP010000303.1 GCA_027592945.1 Planctomycetota bacterium | reverse complement strand
CCCCCGCCGGTTCCCGACCGGCTGGCTCGTGATGGCGGCCACGGCGGCGGCCTGCATCGCCATTCTGGCGACCGTCTCCGGGACGCGGCCGGCCGCGGCTCCGACCTTCGCCGCGGTGGCCCAGGTGCGGGCCGCCCGCTGGGCCGGCGGTGACCTACCAACCGCCGAGGGCGCTCGGCTCGGCCGGGGCACGCTCAGGCTGGCGGAGGGGCTTGCGACCCTGTCGTTCGACTCAGGGGCCGTCGTGACGCTCGAGGGCCCCGCCGAGTTGCGGCTCGGCGATGCGATGCACTGCGTCCTCGCCGCCGGGACGGCCGTGGCGGATGTTCCCGACTCGGCGATCGGCTTTCGGATCTCCACGCCCGCGGCCCATGTGGTCGATTTCGGCACCCGGTTTTGCGTGTCGGTCGATGCCGCGACAGGGGGTACGAAAACCCAGGTCTACGAGGGCCGGGTCGAAGTAACGCACCGGGACTCAGGCGGCATCGTCAGCCTCGAAACCGGGCAGGAGAGCTCCACAGCGGCCGGCGCCGGCGACGGAGCCCCGGGACCGGTCGAACCGCTGCTCCTTGGACCGCCCGCCTACGGACCCGACTGGGTAGCTTTCGAGACCACCCAAGACGCCTACATCGGCCGCTTCCATATGGAGGGCGTCGAGGTGCATGGATCGGAGACCCTGTTGCTGGTCAAGAACGGCGACGCCCATCGCAAGGCCTACCTGGGATTCGACCTGACGGCCATCGATGCCAACCGGATCGCCGAGGCGAACCTCACGCTCCAGTTCGCGCCGACCGGCTGGGGGGTGGCGGCAGTGGTGCCGGACGCGACCTTCAGCGTGTATGGCCTGATCTCCGATCTGCCCTGGGACGAGCGGTCGCTCAACGATGACAACGCCCCAGCCAGCACCTGGAGCCGGCCGCAGCCGCCCAAACCGGCGACCGGCGGCGCCTGGTTGGATCCAACCAAGGTCCGCAGGCTGGGGTCGTTTGTCATCGAACAAGGAGTGCAGACCGGCTCCTTCGGGATCGGGGGCCCGGCCCTGGTGACGTTCCTTCGCGAACACGCCGGAGCCATGATCACCCTGATCGTCACCCGCGACACCGCCGAACGCGAAACCAACGGGCTCGTGCACGGCTTCGCCAGCCGCCGCCATCCGACCCTCCGGCCGCCGACGATGGTCATCCGCCTACGGGAGCCAGGGGCGGCAGAAATCACCGAGGCGGGCGACGATGGGCGAAAACCGTAGCCAGGAGCGTTCTGTATCGCCGGTCTGCCCCCCGTGACGAGGCGATCGCCCGCGGCGTGTCTCGGGCAGCGGCCGTCGCCTGAATATCAGTGGGAAAGCGCTCGGACTACAGGGGCCGGACTATTGATCGTTGGTGTCGGGAGAGGAGCCTTGCCGATGTCTGCCACCCGCCGCCGCGGCTTTACGCTTGTCGAGTTGTTGGCGGTGATCGCGATCATCGGCCTGCTCGCCTCGCTGCTTCTGCCCGCCGTGCAATCGGCCCGGGCGGCCGCCCGGCGAACGCAGTGCGGCAATCACCTCCGGCAACTGGCGTTGGCTGCCCTCGGCCACGCCTCGGCCAATGCCGACACGCTTCCGCTCGGCAGTCGTGAGCGAGGTACGGGCTCGAGCGCCGTTGGCACCAACCACGGCCTGTTCACCCATCTGCTGCCGCATCTCGAGCAACTGCCCCTCTACGGCGACCTCGATCTCGAGGGCGACACGATCTCGGCCGCCAAGAACGCCGCCCATCGCTACACGGTGGTGCCCACCTACGTCTGCCCCGCGTGGCCCGACCCGATCGTGTTTCGAAATCACCCGGTCAACTCCCTGATGAACGGCGCGATCCTCATGTATCAGGGCGTCGGCGGCGCGGTGCGGGCGGGAGAGAGCCTGCCGCCGACAAATACGAGTCCCGACCATGGCGACACGTCCAACAACGGCCTCTTTACCTGGGCCGCGGGCCGGCCCCTGGCCTTCGCCCGCGACGGACTCTCCAACACGCTGTTGCTGGGCGAGTTCGTCCAGCGGGATGTCGACGCAGGGAGCGGCAGCAATAACTTCCAGCAGGCCCCTGGCAACGCCCGCCCCTGGATCTTCGGTGGCACCAGCAACTCGACCCGCGGGTCCTACGCGTTTAAGTGCGTCCAGAACCACGGGATCAGCGCGCAGGTGGACCGCGTCGCCGACGGTGTGCTCTTCAACCATCTGCCCTTCGGCAGTTTCCACTCCGGCGGCGCCTTCTTCGCGATGGGCGACGGCAGCGTGCACTTCCTCTCCGAGTCGATCTCGTTCGATCTCTTCAAGGATCTCGCCTCGGCGAACAGCCGGGGCCTCGACAACGGCCCGTCGGTGCTGCCGTGAGGATCTCGGGCTCGTCTCGCAGGGCCGCAGGTGCCGCATTGGCCCTCATCGCCTGCGGGCTGGCCGCATTGGCCGGCGGCTGCGGCCCGCAGCGACCGCTCCTGCCGGTGCAGGGCCGGGTGCTCCTCGACGGCGAGCCGCTCGCCTTCGGCAGCGTCAGCTTCCAGAGCGCGTCGGGCCAGCCGGCCACGGCCCGGATCGGGCCCGACGGCAGTTTCACGCTGGCGGTTTTCGGGGAGGGTGCGGGAGCGGTGCCGGGGCCAAACCGCGTACTCGTCACCTGCTACGAAGGCCAGCGGCAATCCGCCGCCGATCGCGACCGGGAGCCGGTCTTGGGAAAGCTGCTGATCCCCGACCGCTACACCGCCTACGAGACGAGCGGCCTGGTGATCGACGTGCAACCCGGCATGGACCTTCCGGTCGTGCTGCAGCTGACCCGGTAGGCCGGCCGCCGGACGCCGAGCCTGCTCGACCAACTGCGTGAGGTGGTCGCGGCGGTGAAGATTCCGGTGCAGGCGGTGACCAGATTCCGTGGCCGGCACCTGTTTCCCATGGGATCCGATATCGGCGTAGAACGCGGGTTAATGAGGTCGCCGATTTCCCCGTCTTCCGGTCGATGTGTCCCGTGACAGCCCCGACCACACACGTGAAGCCTCGTACGCCCTTCGAGGAAAAATACCTCGCCGAGGCTCGGCGGATTCGTCCCGCCGCCGCGGAAGCACCGGCATCGCTACCACGGGGTCTTTGCCCCGAACCACAAGCTCAGGCGGGCC
>JAQCJP010000302.1 GCA_027592945.1 Planctomycetota bacterium | reverse complement strand
GTCATCGGAGGCGGGATCGCCCAACGGCCCGCCGTCCCCCCGGCTCGCGCCGGGGGGCTTTTATGGGCGGGGTTGGCGGATGTCCAAAAGCCGTTGGCATGGAGGGATGGGATTATCGTCGGGCGGGGCTTTGGGAGACGGCCCACCAGCCGACGAGGATTTGGGCGAGCAGGGCGAGGAGGCCGGCCCGGGGATGGCCGCTGGCGAGATAGAGCCCGCCGAAGGCGAGGCCGGCGAGGGCGCCGGTCAACTTTGAGCCGACCTGGAGCAGGCCGAAGGTCACCCCTGCCCTGCCCTCCGGCGCGGCCTCCGCCACCGTCGCCCGGATCACGCTCTGCACTCCGCCGAGCACGAGTGCCAGGAGCACGGCCAGGCCGTAGAGTTGTGGCACGGTCTTGACCAGCCAGGCGAGGGCGAGGACGGCCGCCCAGCCTGCCAGGCAGATCGCCAGCGTCGTTCGCCGGCCGATGCGTTCTGAAAGCCAGCCGACGGCAAGCGCGCCGGGCAGTGCGACTGCCTGAACGAGCAGCACCAGCCGCACGAGCGCCTCAGGCTCGAGGTCAAACTCCTCGAGAGCCACGCTGGAAAACTGGGCGATCGCCGTTTGAACCGCTCCGAGCACGAGCACGCTGCCGCCCAAGAGGGCCGCCAGGTGCCGGCCTCCGTCCTGCTCGGATCGGGCCAGCGACCGCGCGAAGGCGACGAGCTCGCCGGCGGCGGTCGCGGCGTGGGCGTCCGCGTGGCTCCCGCCGAAGCGGGCCGCTGCGGCCGGCAACGAAAAGAGCAGCCACCAGAGGCTGGGAACGGCGAACGCCACCTGGAGTCCGCCGGCGGCGGAGAGGCCGAGCTGGTCCCGGGCTGCGACGATCGTCGTGGCGACCACAAGCGCGACCGCCCCGCCGGCGTAGCCCGCCGCAAACCCGTAGGCCGAGAGCCGGTCGGCCAGAGGTCCGGAGCTGATCGCGGCAAGCAGGCTGCCGGTGAAGATTGCGGCCATGTCGAAGCCGACATTGGCCACCACGACCGCCCCCAGGACAACCAGCCGAGCTTCGGCTGGGGCGGCAGCCAAGACCAGCAACGCCCCGGCGCCGGCCCCCACACTGCCGAGCAGCGCGGTCTTATGACGCTGTCGCCGGTCGGCCCAGGCGGAGAGCCCGGGGGCGACCGCCGCCGAGGCGAGCATCGCGACGGCCAGTGTCCAGGGCCAGACGACCCCCGGCTCGAGCCCCCACGGGCGATCGGCAAACACAATCCGCTCGACGTATGTGATCACGAGTGTGATCAAGACCGTCGAAAACGCACTGGCCGCCCAGTCAAGGAGCACCCAGGCCACGGCAGTGAAGCGGGGCGGCCCGGCTGGCGGAGCGGAGTGCGACGCGTCCATCGGCCGAATCGTAGCCGAAACGGGGGTTTTTAGCGGGTCGCCGCCGGAGGGCTTTTATGACAAGGCGACTGGCTCCGAGCGAAGCGAGGTGCCTGTACCCCTTTTGAACGGCACGCCTTTGGTCCGGTGGCTTTCAGGGGGGATCAATCGCAGAGCCACCGCATCAGCGACTCGGCGGTCGGGAGGCGGCGGCGGTCGAGCCGCTTGAGGAGCACGAGCGTCGCCAGCAGAAAAACCGCGGCCAGGCCGAGCGACCAGGGCACCGGCATCGCCACCTGCCAGAGCGAATCGGGCTCGCCGGTGGTCGCGAGCCCCCAGGCCCAGAGCGGCCAGATGTGGACGGCGTGGTGAAGGAGATAGATCGAGAGCGCATGGCGGCTGAGCGGCTCGGCCCAGGCCATCAACCCACGGCCCGGCCCCGAGGTCGGCTGGGGATCGAGCCAGGGATGGAGCGCCGCCAGGGCGGCGATTACGACGGCGAGTGTGCCGAGGAGATAGGCCGTGCTGGCCGGAAACATCGTCCAGACTCGGGCTGCGTTGCCCGTGACCGCAACCGGCAGGCCTGGCCAGGCGACGACCAGAACCGTCGCGGTGGCTCCGAGGATGACGGCCATCAGCAAACCGGCTCGGTGGTGGGCGAAAAGCCACGGCGCGAGCCCGTAGCCGGCCAGCGGATAGGCCAGCCAAGGGAAGACAGGGAAGTAGCCGGTCACGAGCCAGCCGAGGGCCACCTCGGAGATGCTGAACTCATAGTCGAAGTAGCCGGCCTGCCAAAAGTCAGCATAGCCCGCTGCTACCCGCATCGCCGGGCTGACCGCCGCCACGAGGATCGCCGCGAAGAGCACCACCCAGTCGGGCATCCGCCGGGCCGCCTCGAGGGCCAGCAGGCCGAAGCCGATCAGCGTGAGGATGTCCCAGTTGAAAACATCCTGGGGCAGCCAGATCAGCACGTTGAAGGCGAAGCCGAGGCCAATCAGGAAGAGGCCCCGGCGGATCGTGCCCTTGGCGATCGACTCCTCGCTCCGCTGCCGCTCCTGCTGGACCGCCAGCCAGAGGCGATAACTCATCCCGGAGAGAAAGGTGAAGATCGGCGCCGCAAACCCGGTCGGCAGCCACCAGACCCGGTGCACGCCCGCGAAGGTGCCCCCGGCGTCGCCCCACCAGCCCGAGAGGTTCTCGACGAAGTGGACGACCACCATCAGCACGATGGCGATCGCCCGCAGGAGGTCGACCGAGGCCTGCCGCCCGACGGCGGAAGGAGTCACGATCCGGCTCCCCAGGAGAGCAGTTCGACCACGATCAGGGCCGTCTGGATCACCAAGAGGACGACAATCGCCCACTCCAGGCCGATCTGCCGACGGGCAATCGCCAGGTCGCCGGCCCGTTGGCCGCAGGCCTCGTAGACATCGCCGGCGATCTCGACCCGCTCCGTTACCAGTTCGAGCCGGTCGGGCAGCCGGGTGCGGTCGCGGAGCCGCTCGGCAAGCTGGCTGCCGAGTGTCGGGGGATGCACCGGCGGTGCATGCACCGTCGGGGCCAGGACCGCCAGCCGTCGCCGCAGGTCGATCGTCTCGCCGAAGCGGGCCGCAAACGCCTGCTGCCGCGCGAGCGAGCGAGCGGTGAGGTTGAACGCGAGCGGGGCATCGTCTCGGGCCGCGTCGAGGAGGGCCGCGGCCTGCCGCTCTGCCTCGCGGAGCCGGTCTTCGCAGCGGGCAAACGCGGCCAGCGTGGCCCGCAGCTGCGGCAGCCGCTCGGCAGGCCCGATCACCGCGCCCCGGCCTGTCGCCCAGATGACATGACAGCCGTAGAGCGGCACGGCCACCAACGGTGGCGTGGCCGATCCCGTCAACGAGCAGCTC
>JAQCJP010000044.1 GCA_027592945.1 Planctomycetota bacterium | reverse complement strand
TCCCGCCGGCTCGCGCCGGGGGGATTTTTTGCGTCCGCGGCCGGGAGGCGTCAGGCGAGCTTTTCGAGTGCGGTGATTGCGGCGTCGTAGTCGGGCTCGTCGGCAACCTCTTTGACAACCTCGGCATACCGCACGACGCCCTCGGCATCGAGCACGAACACCGCCCGAGCCAGGATCTTGAGCTCGTCGATCAGGAGGCCCCATTGCGTGCCGAAGGCACGGTCCATGTAGTCGCTACCGGTCTGCAGGGCCGTGATCTCCTCCGCGCCGCAGAAGCGACTCATCGCGAAGGGGAGGTCGAGGCTCACGGTCAGGGCGTTGACCGTGTCGCCGAGTGCTGCGAGCCGCTGGTTGAAGGTCTTCGTCTGAATCTGACAGACCGGCGTGTCGAGGGAGGGCACAACGCTGATGATCGTCGGCTTGCCGAGGAGGTCGGCCTTGCGGACGTGATGCATGCCGTCCTTGTAATACATCAGGTCGAAGTCGGGCGCAGGAGCGCCGACGGCCACCTCCTCGCCGACCAGCGTGAGGGGAGCACCCTTGAACGTGACAGCGCCGTGTCGAGCCATACCTTCATTCTCCTGCCGTTGGATAGAAACCAGTCGCTGCGAGCAGTATGGGCACGAGGCCGTCGTCGGCAAGTCCTCGCCGTGGGGGCGGGGGCAAACCGGCGGCTGGCGGGCCGCGTTGGAAATTCGGGTTGATCGGCCGGGGGGGCGGGCCCGTACGATGCGGCCCGGAGATCGCCTCGGCAAGCAGGTGGCGAGTCGAAAGACCAGCGGAGCCAAGTCATGCAGGCCATCGGACGGTTGGGGCAGTTTGTCGGCTTGGCGGTGCCGCCGGTGGCGATCCTCCTGCAGCTCAACCAGTCGATCAGCCTCGGGCAGATGCTCTCGATGCTGCTCTTTGCGGCGTCGGCGTTCTGGATCGGTCGCATCCTGGAGGGCTATGCTTCGCCCTGACTGCAGGTCGGTCTCCGTGAGGCTTTTTGTTTCCCCCCGGTTCTTCTTCAGAGGGATGCCGTGCTGCCACCACTGATTTTTACGCCCCTCTACCGCCGCTACATCTGGGGCGGCCGTCGCTTCGCCGCGGCCTTTGGCCGCGAGCTCCCGACCGGCGACGACTACGCCGAATCGTGGGAACTGGTCGACCGGGAGGATGATCAGAGCATCGTCCGGGCCGGCCCTCTGGCAGGCCGCTCGCTTCGAGCGATCGTGGAGGAGCAGGGCGAGGACTTGTTTGGCCATCCGCCTCCGCCGGCCTTTCCACTGCTCTTCAAGTTTCTCGACGCCAACAGGGTGTTGTCGGTGCAGGTCCATCCCGACGATGCCCGAGCGGCCCGGCTCAGTCCGCCCGACCGTGGCAAGACCGAGGCCTGGTATGTGGTCGCGGCGGAGCCGGAGAGCCGGATCTACGCCGGCCTCCGCGAGGGTGTCGGCCCGGCGGACCTGGCCGCCGCGATCCGGGCCGGCGCGTGCGAGGAGGTGCTCCATGCCTTTCAACCTGCGGCAGGCGACTGCATCTTCATTCCGGCCGGGACGGTGCATGCGATCGGGGCAGGGCTGCTGGTGGCCGAGATTCAGCAGTCGAGCGACGTCACCTACCGGCTCTTCGACTGGAATCGCACCGACGCCGACGGCCGGCCGCGGCCGCTGCACATCGAGGCGGGCGTGGAGGCGGTCACGCAGACTGGCCCCGTCGGGCCGGTGGCGGCACGGCCGAGCAACGACCCGGCCGTGCGGAGCCTGGTGGCCTGTGACTATTTTGGGCTCGACGAGGTTCAGCCAGGGCCAGCCTGGCGGTGTGGCGGTGGCGGCCGCTGCCAGTTTCTGGCGGTGCTCGAAGGACGTATCGGGCTGCCGGAACGGTGGGGTCTGCCGGACCTCCGGGCGGGAGACTGCGTGCTCCTCCCGGCAGTGACCGGCGAGCAGGAACTCACCGCTGCGAGTGGAACGAGGCTGCTGCGGGTGACGGTGCCGTGACGGCGGGGGAGCGGCCCAACGGCCCGCCGTCCCCCCGGCTCGCGCCGGGGGGCTTCTATGGGGACTGGCTCCGAGCGAAGCGAGGTGCCTGTACCCTTTTCCAACTCGAGGACACACGGAATCCGGGTTCGCGAGGGGCGGCCCGTGCCGTCGCGAGCCCGCGTGAGGGCGGGGAAAGGCAGTGATTTCGGGGTTGGGCGACCCAGTGGCGATCCCTAGAGTCTCCCGCCGGCGATATTTCTTCCGGCCCAGGAGGGCCTTCGTGGTGGCTGCCCTGCAGACCAGTGAGCGGTGGTGCGTCGTGGTGGCCGTTGTCTGGGCGGGCCTGGCGGGGGGCTGCGCGTCGCTCGGGCGGCCGGACTGGCTCGACCCCGGTCCCTCAGCCCGGCAGCAGCGGCGGGCGGTGCGGTTCGACCCGTTCATGGAAAATGACATCGGTCCGTACGCGTTCCGCCAATACGGAATCATGGACGGCACGCGGCCCCGCGACTATGCCGAGCCGGTGCCGGAGGTACGGCGGGCGCGTTGGTGGTCGCCGGTCCGTTAGGGGCTGGTTGCCGCCGAGTCAGGGTGGCGGGCAGCATTCTCTCTGGGGCCGGGCAAGGCGTGTATGATCGGACGAGCACGTTCGATCAGCCACCCTCCCGAGTCTCCGATGCCACCAGCCCGCTCTCCCCGTCCTGGCGGGAACCGTCGCCCTTCGTCAGCCGCTTCCCGCGGAGCAGGGCCCGCGCGATCGGCATCGACCCGAGCAACTCCCGGGCGGCCCGCCGATGACGGTCTGGAGCGGCTGCAGAAGGTGCTGGCCGCAGCCGGCCTGGGCAGTCGGCGGAGCTGCGAAGAGCTGATCACAGCGGGGCGGGTCGAGGTTGATCGGCAGGTCGTCACTGAGTTGGGCGTGCGGGTTGACCCTCAGGCCCAGGAGATCCGGGTCGACGGCGAGCGGCTGCCCGATCCCCGCCGCGTCGTCTACATGCTCAACAAGCCGGTGGGCGTGGTCACCACGAACTACGATCCCGCCGGGCGGCCGCGGGTGGTCGATCTGGTTCCGGGCCAGCGGCGGCTCTTCGCGGTTGGTCGACTCGATCGGATGAGCGAGGGGCTGATCCTCGTCACGAACGACGGCGAGCTTGCCAATCTCCTCGCCCACCCCCGCTACGGGGTCGAGAAGAAATATCTGGTTCAGGTCGCCGGCGTGCCGACGCCCGACCTGCTCGACCAGCTCCGCCGCGGGATCCGCCTGGCGGAGGCCGAGGTGCACGCCAAGCGAGTCACGCTCAAGTCGCAGCACAAGCAGAGCGCTGTTCTCGAAATGGTGCTCGACGAGGGCAAGAACCGCGAGATCCGCCGGATGCTCGCCAAACTCGGGCACAAGGTTCATCAGCTCAAGCGGGTGGCCGTCGGCGGGCTCTCGCTGGGCAACCTCCTGCCAGGCCAATGGCGGCAGCTCTCCTGGGGCGAGGTCGAGGCGATGAAGCGAGAAACGCTCGCTGCAGCTGGCCCGGAGCCGAAACCGGCCCCGGGCGGACGGCGACCGCCCCGGCCTGGCACTGGCCGAGGCCGTCCGCAGCGACCCTCGGCCAAGGGGGCAGCTGCCGGTCGCCGCAAAAAGCGGCCGGGGAAGGCCTCATCCTGGCGGTCGGCCGGCAAAGCGTCCAAAGCCCGCCGGCCGGCGGGCGGAGGCTCCGCATGAATCCCTGCGCCGCCCAGGCCGCTCCCCGAGCCGCCGACGTCGTTCAAGAACGGGCGCCGGTCGTCGCCCACCGGCCCGTCGCCGAGCGGACCTGGCGAATCCGGATCGAGTCACCCGCTATCGCCTCCACCGCCACCCCTGGGCAGTTTGCCATGCTCCGCCTGCCCGGCCGGAGCGACCCGCTGCTGGCCCGGCCGCTGGCTGTCTATGACGTCTTCCCGGGGCCTGATGGAACGCCTCGGTACGTCGATTTCGTGTACCTCGTCCATGGCCGATTCACGACGGCCTTGGCAGGCCTCCCGGCCGGTGAGGAACTCCTGGTTTGGGGGCCGCTGGGCAACGGCTTCAATCCCCCGCCGGCTGACCACCTCCTGCTTGTGGCCGGTGGCATCGGGCAGACGGCGCTGCTGACACTGGCCCGCGAGCGATCAGGCCAGGCTCGCTACGGGCTGCGGCCGCGGTCCGCGGTTCCCGCCCCGCGGCTTACCTTCTGCTGGGGTGCTCGGACGGCCGCCGTGTTTGCCGACGTGGACGACTTCCGTCAGGCGGGCTGCAACGTCCACCTGGCCACGCTCGACGGGTCGGAGGGCTGTCGAGGCACGGTCGTCGATCTCCTCGACGGCCTGGCAGCCGATGGGAAACTCGGCTCAGCTGCCAGCCTCCACGTCGCCGCCTGCGGTCCGGAGCCGATGCTCGCGGCCGTGGCCCGCTGGGCTGCCGAGCGGGGTGCCGGCTGCGATGTCTCTCTGGAAACGCCGATGGCCTGCGGGGTGGGAATCTGCTTCACCTGCGTCGCGGCCGTGCGGGATGACAGCGGTGCCTGGGACTACCGGCGGACCTGCATCGAGGGGCCGGTCTTCGACGCCCGCCGCATCGTCTGGTGAGCCGCCGTGGCCGCTAGCCCTTGCGGCCCTTGCCGGCAGGAGCCTCGCCCTTGGAGAGGGCCAGCACGCGGGCCGAGAGCCGCGACTTGATGCGGGCGGCCCGGTTGCGATGGATCGTCCCCCTGGAGGCAGCTTTGTCGGCCGTTTTGGTGACGCCCCGGAACTGCTCTCGGGCGGTCTCCAAGTCACCGGCAGACACGGCGTCGAGCACCTTTCGGATCGCTGTCTTGACGGTCGATTTGACCTGCCTGTTCCGCTCGCGATCACGGAGGTTCTGACGATGACGCTTCTTGGCACTGGCCGAATGGGGCATGGGATTTCCTTGGTGAACGAATGTCTGGTGGGGAGACGGACTCAGCCGCCGGTCGCTCCTTTATCCTTCCCCGAGCGGAGTTTGTCCAGCCGCTCGGCTACATCCCGGTATCCGAAGTCGAGCCCGGCCACTGCCGAGAGGTGCTTCTGGGCCGTATCGCGGTCTTTGAGGGCGGCCGCCAGCACCCCCGCCCGGTAGAGGGCCCGCTTGCGGAGGTCGAGCTCGCGGTCGGTCAGGGTCTCGATGGCGGCCTCGTAGTTCTGCATGGCCAGGGGGTATTGCTTGATGCTCTGGAAGCACTCGCCGAGTTCCAGCGAGATCGTGCCCTTGCGGCGGGCGTCCTTGAGGGCTTCCTGAAAGGATCGGATCGCTTCCTGCGGCTTTCCGGCCGCCTTCAGCCGCATCGCGAGTTCGTATTTCCAGGTGAGGTTCTCGGGATACCGCCGGCAGCGGGCCGCGTAGACGTCGATTTCCTGCCGAAGTTGAGCCCTGCGAAGCTTGTCGAGGGTTTCCTTGTTGGCGGGGGTGTTGTCGGCCTCGAGCCGCTGCTCGGCCACAACGACCTGCGAGCGGGCCCAGCGGAGCTGCCGGTCTTCGATGTGCTCCCGCACCTTGAGGTCGTTCCCGGAGGCGTCGAGCGCCTTGGACAGCACCTTCTCGGCCTCGGCGACAGTGGCATCCCGCTCGAGGAGGTCGGCCAGTTCGAGATACGACTCGATGTCCGCGGGGTTTTCCTCGATCGTTCGCTTCAAGTCGTCGATCCGGTTGCCCTGCGGTGCCGGGCCCGATGCCACCGCCGGCTGGTCGCCGCCGCCGCGGCCGGTCAGCCCTTTGCCGGCGGAGATCGTCTTGTCAACCGACAACTGGGCGATGGCCTTTTCCGCCTCCTCGCTCATGCCTTTGTTGCGGCCGATCCGCCGCCAGCACTCAATCGCCTGGTCGAAATTGCCCTGGCCGGCGGCGAAGTTGGCGCACTGCTTGTTGACCTCGGTATCGGCGGGGGCCGCGTCGAGGGCGTAGCGGAGGTAGACCGCTTGGCAGTCGACCATCATCAGGTTGCCACAGGCTTCGGCCATCGACAGGAGGCAGTGATGATCTGCTGGATTGCTCTTGAGGATGTCGACCCCCTGCTTGATCACCTCCTGCCAGTTGGCGGCCGCCGCCGATCGCTTCATCGCGGCCCGGCCGCTGCTCGAGAGCAGCGACTTCAGCCCGCCCCCCTTCTTGACGCCATACTTCCGCCTCAGGGCCTGGAGAAACTCGTGCAGAAACACGACGTTGCCCGGATCCCCGGCAACGCAGACGGCGAACATGTCGATCGCGTACTGGTGGTTGGTCGAGTTTTGCTTGCCGGTGCGGTAGCACTGCAGCAGCCGGGATCGATCGGCCTGCGAGAGCCCCGCCCAGGAGGGTGATTGCGCCGGGTCGGCGGGAATGCCGGCAGCCGCGGTAGACTCTGTGGACATGGCGTGTCAGGGAGCGGAAGGCCGTCGCGGCTTCGTTTCTGGCCACGCGACGACCGAAAGCCCGCTAGTCTAGGCGGCCAGCCATCGATCCTCAAACCTGCCGCGTTTCACTCGACCGCGACTCGCATCGTGCGCTCCGCTCCACCTTCTCCGGCCAACCCGATCCGTGGTGCCGTCACCTTCATCGGTGCCGGTCCTGGCGCGGCTGATCTGCTCACCCTTCGCGGCCGGGAGGCCCTCAGGGCCGCCGAGGTCGTCGTGCACGACCGGCTCGTGCCCAAGGCGGTGCTCGAGCTAGTTCCCGCCGGTGTCGAGCAGATCTCGATCGACCGCGGCGACCTCTCCGATCCGGATCCCGGAAGAACCACCGGCCAGCTGCTGGTCAGCCTCGCCCGGCAGGGCTGCCGCGTGGCGCGGCTCAAGAGCGGCGACCCGACAGTCTTCGCCAGGCTGGCCGAGGAACTTGGGCCGCTGCGGGAGGCGGGCGTGGCGGTGGAGATCGTTCCTGGCGTGACGGCGGCAGTGGCGGCGGCGGCGGCGGCGGGGATTCCCTTGACCAGTCGGGCCGCTGCTTCGAGTCTCACGATCGCGACCGGCCATGCGGCTCGCGGCAAGGAGGAGCCGCCCGGCTTTGCCCGGCTGGCCGCGCTGCCGGGGTCGCTCGCCATCTACATGGGCGTGGAGCAGATCCCGATCTGGTCGCGTGAACTGATCGAAGCGGGACGGCCGGCCGAGACCCCCGTGGTCGTGGTCAGCCGCTGCAGCTGGCCCGATCAGCAGGTGAACTCTTCAACCCTGGCCGACTGCCTGAGCGACGCCCGGCAGCAGGGCTGGCGGTCGCCGGCCGTGCTGATCGTGGGCGACGTCGCCGCCGTCGCTCCGCCCGGCCCCTTGGCGGGCCGCCGGGTGATCGTGACCCGCCCGGCCGGCCAGGAAGGCGAATTGGTCGCCCGCTTGCGGGCGGCCGGCGGGCAGCCTCTCCATGTCCCGGTCATCCAGATCACGCCACCGGCCGATGTGAGGCCGCTTGATCAGGCCCTTCGGCGGCTTGGGAGTTACGACTGGATCGTGTTCGCAAGCGGCAACGGCGTGCGCGGCTTTCTGGAGCGCCTGCGGGCTGCCGGGCTCGACGGCCGGGCCCTCGGCTCGGCTCGGATTGCAGCGATCGGGCCGGCGACCAGGGCGGCGATCGAGGAGGCGGGCTACGTCTGCGACAGGATGCCAGATGATTACCGTTCCGAGGGGCTGGTCGATGCCCTGGCGGCCGGCCCAGCGGGGGGGCGGTTTCTGCTGGTTCGGGCTGAACGGGGCCGGGAGGCCCTCCGAAAAGGACTCGAGGCGGCACGGCACGCCGTCGACGAGGTGGCCGCCTATGCCAGCCAGCCGCTCGAATCGCTCGCCCCCGACACGCTCGCCTCGCTACCCGCGGGCGGGGAAGGCCATTGGATCACCGTGACAAGCGGGGCGATCGTCGAGGCCGCGGTGCGGCTCTTCGGGGAGCGGATTCGCGGCTGGCAGATCGCGAGCCTGAGCCCCGTCACCTCGGCGGCCTTGCGGCGGTTCGGACTGGAGCCGACGGTTGAGCCAAAGCGGGCCACTATCGCGGACCTCGTGAACGCGATCGGCTGCCATGCACAATCAGGTTCGCAGGCGGCAGGGTCTGCCCAGGATGCCGGATCGGCCGGGGCGATGGCGGGGTAAGGGGTGCCGGCAGGGAACCCCGAGGCGACCCTGCGGGCTCTATGCCCCCGGCAGTCGCCGCTTGAGGCTGCCGGCAGCCGGGGTCGATACCCGATGGAGCCGGCGGGCTCCGCTGCCGGGACGGCTGAGGGGGTGCCAATGCACAGTGTTGATGATTTGGCCACGATCCTGATCACGGCGAACCTGCCGACGACGCCGGTCCGGCCGAACCGGCTGGCGCTCGGTACCGAGGAGGCTCTCCGCGTGCCGGTGACGTGGATCGCAGCCTGGGATCGGCTTGGCGACGTGGCTGACGCGTTGCCGGCTGGGGCCGATCTGGCCCTCGAACTGCCCGGGGCGGCCCTCGACGATCGCCAGCGGCTGCGAACGCTGCTGGCCCGCGGCTGCGAGGCCCTGCCGACGCTCCGTGCGGTTGCCGTTCGGGGGGGGCGTCCGCTCGAGCATCGCGGCCTTCTGGTCGAGGCGGGCATTCGCGTCGCCCTGGTCGAGACCCTTGGCAGCACCGAACGCGGCTCGAGGCGACCGGCTCCCCGAGGCTGGCGGTGTCGGAATGCCGCCTGGGGACTCTGGGAAGTCGAGATCACCCCGGCCCCGCGGCGTGGCGTCTTCAATCTGCTTGGGATCGGCCGCTACCCCAGAATGCGGCGGCGTTCCCTTGAGGTTTTGCGGACCGAAGGGCTCACCAGAGGCAACGCCGGCGACCTCTTTCCGACCACCCGGCTCGCCCGGCTGACGTCGTGGGCGGCGCGGCAGGTGGACCGAGGGCAGGCTCGGGCCGTGACCCTCAACGGCCTGGCAGAGTCGCTGGCGGGCGGGGATCATGAGAGCAGAGGCCGCTCGGTGCTACGGGCAGCCTGACGGGCCTCGCCCCGCCTGCTACCGGGCCCGGCGATCCGCCCCGAGCAGCAACCAACTCAGGTAGGCAGCGATCAGCCCGCAGACCATGAAGGCCACGTCGAGGAGGATACTGGTACGGCCGAACGGGAACCCGGCTGCCAGATCGGCCAGGAAGAGGATCACGATGAGCCCCGAGATGATCAAACCGGTGAACGAGAGGGCCTTCGGCACGTGTACCTGCTTCCCGCGCGGATCCTGGCTGGCAACAAGGGTCTTTTCCATACCATAATCGAGCCGCGACGGGGAGCCAGCCGCCTCCGGGAGGCACGCGGGCGGCGGGATCTCTACCAAGAAGACGGAAAATCAGCCGTGCACGAATCGCCCGCCGGACCGCGAATCGCTGTCTACACAGGCTCGTTCGACCCGATCACACTCGGCCACCTCGATGTCATCGAGCGGGCCAGTCGGATCTTCGACCGGATCGTCGTCGGGGTCGGCATCAATCCCGACAAGCAGCCGCTCTTCTCGCTGGAGGAGCGGGTGCGGCTCGTGCGGGAGTCGCTCGACGGTCTCGGCAACGTTGCCGTCGAACTCTTCAGCGGGCTCTCCGTCGCCTTCGTGAGGGAGCAGGGTGCCCACGTGCTTCTCCGGGGCGTTCGCTCGCTGACCGACATCGAGGCCGAGTTTACGATGACCCTGGCCAACCGCCGGCTCGATGCCGGCGTCGAAACGGTTTTCCTGATGGCCGACGCCGCGTACTCCCACATCTCGTCGTCGCTGCTCAAGCAGATCACGCCCCTGGCCGATGACGAGGCCCTGCTCAAGTTTGTGCCCGCGCCGGTGGTCGAGGCGCTCCGCAGGCGATTCGCCGACGACTGACAAGCACCTGCCGCCAACGGGCCTCAGTTGGGGCTGGTGGCCCCGCCGGCAGATTCGAAATGCTTCCGCAGGTAGCGGGCCCGCTCGATGTTGCGGTCTTTCGTGTCGAGTTCGACGCCCCGCAGCTTCTGCAGGTGGGCCGGCTGGGTCTGGACGAGGAGCGAGTTGATGTCGGCGATGTTGATGTCGCCGATCAGGCCGAGCAAGACGCCCATCCGCACCCGGGAAAGCAGCTGCATCGTCTCCTCGGCGGTGATCGTCTGAGCGGTTCGGAGGATCCCGAAGGCCCGGCTGACCTGGTCGTGGACGTTCTGTTGCGTCTCCCGGACCAGGAACTCGCGGGCCCGCCGCTCGTAATCGATCAAGACCGGCACCACATCGCCGACCTGCTCGACAAGTTCCTCCTCGGTACGGCCGAGCGTCGTCTGGTTGGAGATCTGGTAGAAGTCGCCCATCGCCTGGGAGCCTTCGCCGTAGAGTCCGCGGACGGCGAGCGAAATCTTGTGAAGGCTGCGGAAGACCTTGTCGATCTGACGAGTGATCACCAGTGCCGGCAGGTGGAGCATCACGCTGACACGAATCCCGGTGCCGACGTTGGTCGGGCAGGCGGTCAGATAGCCCCACCGGTCATGAAACGCGTAGGGGACCACCTTTCCGATCTGCTCATCGACCACTCGGATCTGCTCCCAGACACCGGCCAGGTCGAGCCCGCTGTGCATGCACTGAATGCGGAGGTGATCTTCCTCGTTGATCATCAGGCTGACCTGTTCGACGCGGTCGATCGCCACGCTGCGGGCCCCTTGGGCCTCGGCGTGCTCGCGGCTGATCAACTGCCGCTCGACGAGAAACTGGCGGTCAACCTCCTCGAGTTGCCCGACATCGATGTACTCGAGGTCCTTGCCGATCGGAGCGGTGGCGATCTGCTCCCGCAGAAACTGCTCGATCTCGCCGCGTTCCTGCTCGCTGGCCCGGCCCACGAAGGGAAACTGGGCCAGGTTGCGGGCCAGACGCACACGGCTGCTCATCACGATGTCCGATTCCGGACCCGTGCCCTTGAGCCATTCGCCGGTTGCCTGTGTGAGCGATTCGAGGTTCATGCGAGTGTGTGCGGTGTCGGTGGGATCAGGTGGAGCGCGGGCCGAGCCAGCGGGCCTCAATGGTGCGGATTTCGTCGCGGACTTCCTGGGCCCGTTCGTAGTCTTCCCGATTAATCGCTTCCTGCATCTCCCGCCTCAGGCCAATCACGCCGGTGAGTTGTTCGGTGGCCTCGGGAAGGTCGCTCCCGGCCCGGTCGGGCCGCCGGCCCGTGTGCCGGGTGGCGCCATGAATGTTCGCGATCAGGGGCTCGAGTTCCTTCTCGAACTGCACGTAGTCGTGTGGGCAGCCGAGCCTACCCTGGTTGCGGAACTCGAAAAACGTGACGCCGCACATGTCGCAGGCCTTCTTGTCGAGCACGGCCAGTTCGTCGGCCGTCTGGCTGACGGTCAATGGCCCCCCGGCCTCCTGCTCCTGGCCGCCGCCGGCCTCCGCCTGATTGAGGTAGGCCTGGGCGTGCCCCTCGCAGAGGTGGAGTTCGCGAACCTCGCCTGATTCCAACTCGGTGATGTGAAACACCGCCGGCTTATCGCACTGCTGACACTTCATGACACCCTGCACTCCCGAAAGCGCTGCACGCCCATCGACCCTGGAATCATAGCGGTTCGCCGTGCGACGGTCGCTACCCCGCCTTCCGAAACCGCGTGGCGAGGGGCAGGTGGTCGCCATCAGCGGCCGGGAGTACCCTTGTGGCTCCCGTTTGGCCCCGCTGCCGTTGTTGGCCACTTCCCATGCCTCACCTCCCTGACCGGTCGCAGTTTGCCGATTTGGCGGCCGGCGGCCGGCTGATCCCGGTCTATCGGCGGCTCTTCGCCGACGCTCTGACGCCCCTTTCCGCCTTCGCCCGCCTCGACGCCGGGGAATCGGCCTGCCTCTTCGAGAGCGTGGTGGGTGGCGAGAAGGTTGGCCGCTACAGCTTCCTGGGCGCCGAGCCGTTCCTGCGGCTCGAGGCCCGGGGGCGGAACGTCCGGGTGACCACCGAATCGGTGGTCGAAGCCTTCGAGTGCGACGACCCGCTGGCCGAACTCGAGCGGCGGGTCGCCGCCGAGCGGCCCGTCCGCCTCCCGGAGCTGCCCCCATTCACCAGCGGCGCGGTCGGCTATGCGGCCTACGATGCAGTCCGCTACGTCGAGCGGCTCCCCGACGAGCCGCCCGACGATCTCGGCCTGCCCGATCTCGACTTTGCCTTCTACGACCGGCTGGTCGTCTTCGACAACGCCACCAAGGCGATTGATGTCGTCGTCTTGGCGCGGATCGAGGAGGACTCGCCCGCTGGCATCGAGCGGGCCTACGCCGCGGCCTGTGACCGGATTGACGAGACGATCGAACGGCTGGCGGCTCCCAGCGACTGGCCGCCGCCGGCCGACATCGGCCCGCGGCACGAGCCCCGCTGCCTGGCCGATGGCTCGGCGACGTCGGCCTTCGGTCGGGAGGCCTTCCTGCGGGCCGTCGAACGGTCGATCGAATACATCCGCGCGGGCGATGTCTTTCAGGTGGTGCTCAGCCGACGCCTGGAGGTGCCCTTCAGCGGGCCACCGCTCGAGCTCTACCGAACGCTCCGGGTGGTCAATCCGAGCCCCTTCATGTTCTATCTTCGCAGTCCGTCCTGCACGCTGGTCGGCAGCTCGCCAGAGATCATGGTGCGGTCGGTCGACGGGATGGTGACCGTGCGGCCCCTGGCCGGCACCCGCCGCCGCGGTGCGACCCCGGCCGAAGACCGGGCCCTGGCCGAGGATCTCCTCGCCGATCCCAAGGAGCGGGCTGAGCACGTGATGCTCATCGACCTCGGCCGCAACGACGTCGGCCGCGTCGCCGAGATCGGCTCGGTCGAGTTGGCCGACGTGATGACGATCGAACGCTACAGCCACGTGATGCACCTGACGAGCAACGTCACCGGCCGGCTGCAGCCCGGGCTCTCGTCGTTTGACGCGTTGCGGGCCTGCCTGCCCGCCGGCACGGTTTCCGGCGCTCCCAAGATCCGGGCCATGGAGATCATCGATGAGCTGGAGCCGGTTCGTCGCGGTCCTTACGCGGGAGCCGTCGGCTACGTCGACTTCGCCGGCTCGATGGATACCTGCATCGCCCTCCGCACAATCGTCGTCAAGGATGGCCGGGCCTATGTGCAGTCGGGGGCCGGGATCGTGGCCGACAGCGTGCCTGAGAATGAGTTCGAAGAGACGCTCAACAAGGCCCGCGGGCTGCTCGTCTCGATCGAGATGACCGCCGACCGCCTGGCGGGCGGGCCGGGCGGTTCCTGATCGGGCCCGCAGGCTGATCCTTAGACTTCCGCCGACGGCTTTCTCATGATCCGCTTTGACCGGGCGAGCGTTGAACGGGGCGGGCAGTTGGTCGTCGAGGCGGTCTCCCTCCATGTCCGCAGCGGGGAGGCCTGGGCGGTGATCGGGGCAGGGGGGGCCGGCAAGAGCATGCTGGTGGCGGCGGCAGCCGCGGCGGTGCCGCTCCACGGGGGCGACATTCTCGTGGACGGGCATTCCGTGCGGCGGGAGGCGGATGCCGTCCGGATGGCCGCCGGCTACGTGCCCGACCGGCCTCCCGACTGGCCGGGGCTACGGGCTGGGGAGTTGCTCGAACTCTGTGCCGCGGCGGCCGGCCTGCGGGGCGGGCCGCTCCGGCAGGCCGTGGAGAAGGGGCTCAGGCTGGCGGGGCTGGCGGGCCGCGGCGGCGACGAGATCGACGGCCTCGATGCCGCGCGTGCCAAGCGGCTGCTTGTGGCCCGGGCGGTGCTCCACGATCCGCAGGTGCTGCTTCTCGATGACCCCTGCGGCGGGCTCGATCCGGCCGGCCGCCGGGAGGTCGAGCGGCTCATCGGCGATGCCCATCTGATGGACCGCACGGTCTTGGCCGCGATCGACGATGCCCGGGTGCCCGAGTGCTTCACCCATCTGGCCGTGCTCCGGGAGGGCCGGCTGGTGGCCAGCGGCCGGAATGATCCCGCTGCCTTCGCGGAAGGCCGCCGGTGGCAGCTCGCGATCCGCTGCCCCGGACGGGCCGAGGAAGCTGCTCGAGCGATTGGCAGCCTCGTCGAGGAGGCGAGGGCAGTCGACGATGATCGGGTCGTGTCCTGCATCGACCCGGCAGCCGCCTCACCGGCTGAGGTCGTGGCGGCGGCCGTGCGGGCGGGGCTGCCGGTTGAGGAGGCCGGCTACGATCCCCCCTGGCAGGCGCAGCTCATCGAAGGCTGAGGCGAGCGGCATGGTTCAGGCGGCGTCGCCCCAGGCCCGCCGCACTTCCCCCAGGCCCGCCACGCAGATGTCGTAGTCGTGGGAGAGCCGCTCCAGGAGAGACCTTTCGTCGGTTGCCGTGGCCGGCTCGAGCGCCGCGGCCAGTTCGTAGGCCCGCTTGCCGGCCTCCTTGTAGCCCACCAGGTCAGCGGGGGCTCCCGGGCTGCGATGCCGCGTGATCGCCTCGGGGTAGAGGCCGCTCCAGAAGAGCGTCACGTCGCCGATGTGTCGATATTCCTCCCGGGCTTCGGTGGCGTCGGCGTGTCGCTCGGCCGCCAGCAGCATGTGGGTGACGTCGGCCGATTCCTCACCCGCCCCGGGCAGCACGGCAAGCCGTTCGTTTCGCATGAAGCGGACGAGCATCACCGCCACGTAATCGACCAGCGGCGGGTCGACCACGCCGAGCCGGGCGTGGAAGGCGTACTCGGTGAGCCCCCGAAAAAAACGCTCGACGTCGGACGGGTCTCGGGCGGAGAACATGGCGGGAAGACCTCCGGGCAGGTCGCCGCCGCGGCCTGCCGCATTGCGAACTCCCAGGATACCCGAGATCTGGCCCTCAGGACTACGCGGCGGCCGCTGCCCTCCGGGCCGCCAGGGCTCCGAAGGCTGCGACCGCCGCCACGCCTGCCAGGGCCAAACTGGCGGGCTCCGGCACCGGTGAAAACACCAGGTTCAAATCGGTACCGCTCTGCTCGATCGTGATCGAGCCTCCGGCCAGGGAGTTGGTGAAGCCGGCGGTGCCGTTGGCGGCCGCCAGGTTGAGATTGAAGCCATCGGCATCGAAGCCGAGGATCGAGCCGCCGCCGCTCACGCGGGCGATCGTCCAGTTGAAGGGCTGGCTGGGGTCGAAGTTGATCGCATTCCCATCGACATCGGGGCCGATCGCCGAGAGCGACCAGAGGTTGATGTCGTAGCGATTGAGGCTGTCGAGGCCGGACAGGTCGAGGTCGCCCGCCGTGATGGCGAGCAGGTCCCAGCCGGTGCCGGCCGTCCCGCCGGCATCGTGGATCTGCCAGTTGTAGTCGCCGCCGGCCTGCCAGACGGTGGTGCCGTTTGCGGTGATCGTCCCGGGCGAGTTGCCAGGGGCGAGCGTGCCCCCGGCCTCGATCGTCGTGCCGCCGACGGTGCCGCTTCCGGCCAGAGTCGCTCCGCCCTGCACCGTGACGGCACTGGCGGCGATCGATCCGTCGACCCGCAGCGTTCCCCCGGCCACGGTCGTGGCCGCGGAGAGACCGCCCGTTGCGTTGACCGCCAGCAATCCGCCGCCTGATTTGGTGAGGGCCTGCGAGCCATTGAGGCTGCCGTCGAGCGCGAGCCCGGTGCCGAGCGCCATCGCAAACTCGGTCGGCCGAGCCAGCGTGATGCCGGCCGAGATCGTGTGGCTGCCGGCCGAGCCGGTGACCGTGGCCGCGTTCTGGGCGGTGCCCAGGGTGAAGGCCCCGCCGCTGCCGGGGGCGAGCCGGTATTCGGCATCGGCCGAGTTGAAGGTGACCTGCGTGAGCACCGGGTTGGCCCCGTCGAGATTCACGGTCGTCAGCCCGGTCGGGCCGACCCCGAAGGTCGCCGTGTCGTTGACGCTCAACGAGCCGTCGACGCCGGGCAGGCCGCCGGGCACGTCCCAGTTGTCAAAGTCTTCCCAGACGCCGCCCGACGCCTTCGACCAAATCGACTGGCCGCTGTAGCCCTGGGCCGAGACGTTGATCAGTTGCGAGCCGATGCTCTCCGCCGCAAGACCGCTCGTGCCCGTGCCTGAGGTATCGAGGGCCAGCGTGACGGTCCCGGTGTTGCCGGTGCCGACGTTCGCGACGCTCGCCAGGCCGAGGGTGACGGTCCTCTGGCCGCCGGCGGCCAAAGGAGCGGCGTCGGTCGGCAGACCCGAGACCACCGATGCACCACCGCTCGTCGCCGATTCGGAGGCGGCGAGCCCCTCGCTGTATTGGTCGGCTGTCTGGGTGTTGTCGAGGGTGATCGTGCCGGTGACGTTCGTCGCCCCGACGTGGAACCGGCCGAGCGAGGCGTTCGTCGTGCTGAAGCCGGCGGTGGCCTCGCGGTAGCCGGTGCCGCTGACGGCGATTGTCGGCGTGCCGACGTTTGTGCCATACGGGCCGGGCGAGTTGCTGGTGCCTTGCTCGGACGTGAAGGAGAGATTCACGGTGCTACTAACGGGGCCGGCGGTGGCGGAGCCCAGGCCCACCGTGAGATTTGTCGCCTGGGCCTGTTCCAGGGGGCTGGCGACCGTCGGCAGGCCCGTGACGGTCGCCGTCCCGGTAGTTGTCGCCGTGCCCGCAAGGGCCTCGGTGTAGTTGTTGGAGGTCGGCAGGGCCGAGTTTGACAGCTGGACGGTCTGCGAGAGCGTGTCACCGAGGCGGAAGTTGCCGAAGCCGACGGTTTGCGAGGCGAGGGTGTACTGGGCGAGGACGGGATTGACGGCGGCGATTGTCGTTCCGGCCGTTCCGTCGGAGTTGCTGTCCTCAATCCAGACGGTGTTGCTCAGCGTGGCAGTGCCAGAGGGATCCTTGAGGGTCAGCTGGCCGTCTTTGATGAAATAGTTGCTGGTGTTGGCCGTGGTGAGCCTCACGGAATAGCCTCCAGTCGGCAGCGTGATCGGGTCGCCGGGAGCGATCGTGTTGGTGAGGGTCACTGGGTGAAACTCGAACTGCGAGGTGAGTGATCCGGCCGGAAAGCTGCCAGTCGCGAGCACCGATCCGGTTCCGCCCAGCCCGTCACGAACCTCGACATGGATGGGGTCAACATTGCTGGCGGCGTTGCCGCCCTTGAGGTTGACGTCTACCCGGTCGAAGGTGAGCCCGGCGCTGCCGCCGATCGCTGTGACGCCAAAGTTGTAGGTTCGAGTGAGTGTGTCGTTGAAAAAAATCTGAGCACCAGTTATGTCGCCAACGCTGATGACGTCGGCCGCCCCGCGGTTCGGTGCCGCGAGCGTCGCGACCAGCAGCGGGACCATCATGGCCCGGGCGGTCGTCCGCCACCGGGATGGGAGCGAGGCGAGCGGTGCTCTAAGAATCGAAGATCGAAGCAGGTTGTCCGCCATGGTTGTTATCGAGTTCCACGAGGCGCGAAATCACAAGCCTGCCCGTCCGTAGCGCAAGCCTCACCCTATGTACCGCAAACGGCATGCCAAAAACTCCGAAAGGCGGCCGGCCAGTTCGTTGGCGGGTCGTTGAGTGCATCAACGATTAGGGAAATCACCGGCTCTCATCGCCGAAAATGGATCCCAGCGAGAACTTCGCGCCGAGATCGTACGCGCCATTCGCTCAGGAACTGGAGCGATTTCGATCACTCTGATGGGGGGTCTGGGTGGAGCGATTCGCTCCAGGGGGTGGAGCGATTCGCTCCATACCTGGAAGAGGGTATTCCGCGGTGGCGGGGCGCCCTGGCAGGTCCATCCGCAGACGATGTGACGGCGGATGCGATGCCGGCGGTCAGCGAGGACGGGTCGCCGCTGCGAGTCCGCCCACGTACCGTTCGACCGCCGCGGCGAGGGCCGCCGGGCCGGCAGTTGCCTGCTCGGCGACGAGCCTGACGAGCGCCGAGCCGACGATCGCCCCGTCGGCCACTTCGCAGACGGCCTTGACCTGCTCGGGCGAGGAGATCCCAAAGCCGACGAGGATCGGCACGTCGGTCTGCGTTCGGAGCCACTTCACCCGGTCGATCAGCCCCGCGGGAAGCTCCGTGCGGGCGCCGGTCACACCGGCGACGGAGACGCAGTAGAGAAAGCCGGTCGACTTGGCCGCGATCGCCGCTGCCCGCTCCGGAGGCGTCGTCGGCGTGACCAGTCGCACGAGGGCCAGGCCAGCCGATCGGCAGGCCCCGTCGAGGTCGTCCGACTCCTCGACCGGCAGGTCGGGCACGACGAACCCGGCCAGCCCCGCCGCCACCGCATCGGCGACAAACCGCTCGATGCCCCGCCGGTAGACGAGCGAATAGCTGGCCATCGCCAGGATCGGCATCGCCACGCGGCCGGCGGCCTCGCGGGCGATCCCAAACACGCCTTCGAGCGTGATCCCGGAGGCGAGGGCCCGCGTGTAGGAGGCCTGGATCACCGGCCCGTCGGCGATCGGGTCGCTGTAGGGCACGCCAAGTTCGCAGAGCGACGCTCCGGCGCGGTCCAGCGCCTCGAGCACCGCCACGCTGGTGGCAGCGTCGGGATCGCCGGCCGTCACAAAGGGGGCGACGGCCTTTTGGCCCGCGGCCCGGTTGGCGGCGAACATCGCCTCGAGGGCGGCGATCGGCGGGGCCGTGGGAGAGTCGGGAGCGGTCATGGGTGTCAGACGGGGCCTCCGTCTGACGCCAGGCCGCGGAGCCGGGCGATCTCGGCGGCGTCTTTGTCGCCCCGGCCCGAGAGGCAGACGACGATGATCTCGTCGGCGGGCCGGCGGGCCGCCTCGGTCGCCGCCCAGGCGAGGGCGTGCGAGGTCTCGAGCGCCGGCAGCATCCCCTCGCGGCGGGCCACGAGGTCGAAGGCGTCGAGCGCCTCGCCGTCGGTGACGCTCGTGTATTCGACGCGTCCGAGGTCGCGCCAGTAGGAATGCTCCGGGCCGACGCCGGGATAGTCGAGGCCGGCCGAGACCGAGTGCACATCACTGGTCTGGCCGTCGCCGTCCTGGAGCACGTAACTCAGGCTGCCGTGGAGAATGCCCGGCTCTCCGAAGGAAAGGCTCGCCGCATGGTGGCCGGGATCCGCGGAGCGGCCGCCGGCCTCGACCCCGACGAGGCGGACGTCTTCGTGATCGACGAACGGGTAGAACATCCCGGCGGCGTTGCTGCCGCCCCCGACGCAGGCGACCACCGCGTCGGGGAGCCGTCCAAACTGCCCGCGGCACTGCTCGACCGTTTCCCGGCCGATCACGGCCTGGAAGTCGCGAACGATCCGCGGAAAGGGATGCGGCCCGACCACCGAGCCGATGATGTAATGCGTGTCTTCGACCGAGGCCATCCAATCCCGCATCGCCTCGTTGATCGCATCGCGGAGCGTCCGCGAGCCTGTCTCGACGGGACGCACCTCGGCCCCCATCAGCCGCATCGCCCGCACGTTGGGCGCCTGCCGGCGGACGTCTTCAGCGCCCATGTAGACGACGCAGTCGAGCCCGAACCGTGAGCAGGCGGTGGCGGTAGCCACCCCGTGCTGTCCGGCACCCGTCTCGGCGATGATCCGCCGCTTGCCCATCCGCATCGCCAGCAGGCCCTGGCCGAGCGTGTTGTTGATCTTGTGGGCGCCGGTGTGGTTGAGGTCTTCCCGCTTGAACCAGATCTGGGCTCCCCCGGCGTGTTTCGTGAGCCGTTCGGCAAAGTAGAGCGGCGTGGGCCGGCCGACGAAGGTCGACAGGAGCCCGTCGAGTTCCGCGGCGAAGGCCGGGTCGCGGACGGCCTCGTCATAGGCCTGCTCGAGCTGGTCAAGCGCCGCCGAGAGCGTCTCGGGCACGTACCGACCGCCGAACCGGCCGAACCGGCCGAGGGCATCGGGCACGCTGGAGACGGGAGTTGGTGCAGTAGCCATGCTCGCATTGTAACCGGTGAGAAATCGGGGCCCATCCGAAGATTCCCGCGCAGGCTTCGGGGCGGGCCCGTGCCGTCTCGCCGGACGCTCACTTCAGGCATCCTGCCTTCCGCTCGCTCGTGGGAAACCTCGCTTTCGCCATCCTGGCTGCGCTCGGTTTCCCAACGCCGGCTCGATCGGCAC
>JAQCJP010000043.1 GCA_027592945.1 Planctomycetota bacterium | reverse complement strand
AGCGCCGGAATCGCGGGTTCGCGAGGGGTGAGCCCGTGCCGTGGAGCCGGCGTTGCTGGCGAGCGAAGGCAGGATGCCGAGAGCGAGCCAGCATCGAGCGAACGAAGGGCAGGATGCCCGGAGTGAGCGTCCGAGCGAGACGGCACGGGCTCACCCCGAGCCTGCGCGAGGTGAGCCCGAAGCGAGCGTCCGAGCGAGACGGCACGGGCTCACCCCGAGCCCGCGAAAACGAGCGGGCTTTTGCGTGCGCCCCAGGCCGCGGCATAATCAAGGCTTCGATTCCCGGAGCCCCCCATGCATCCTCTTTTCGCCGACGCCAATCGCTGGCTGATCCCGCTGCCGCCCGTCTGGCTCCTGGGAGCTGCGGCCCTGGTGACGCTGGCGGTGGCCGCAGCAGTCTGGGGTGTGCTGACGGTGGCCGCCCCGAGGCTGGCAGCGGAGGCGAGGGTGGCGTTGGGGGACGGCTTTCTGGGACCGTTGACTTGGCTGCTGCTGGCCTTTGCGGCGATGGCGGTCGCTTTCACGGTTCCCATCGGCCTGCCACTGCCCCCCGACTTCAGCCTGCCCGACTCGGCTCCGCTCGCGCAGTTCGGCCGCTCGCTGGCGCGGATGACATCGGCCAATGACTTCACCGAGACGGTGACCGTCGAACCGGCCGCCGATCTGGCGGCGATTCCGCTGCCGCTGCGGCCGCAGGAACTGGCCCGGTTCGAACTCGAGAGTGATCGCCGGCTCGTCATCCGCACCCAGCAGGCCGTCGAAGGCTTCGCGCTGATCAAGGAACCCGATATCGTCCTCCAGCCGGGCGTTCCGTGGACGTGGCAGCGGACCGAGGGGGGCACCAATCCGTTCCTCGGCTCGACAGCCAAACTCGACGCAATCAACGAGGCGGATGCGCCCGCCCGGCTCGAGATCCGCTGGCAACTCGTTCCCGAACACCCCGAGGCGGCGATCCTTCCCTGGGCGATCGTTGTCCTGACGGCAATCGTGGGGGCCTACACAGTGTTTCGCCTCAGCTGCGGCCGCGTGGCGGCCATCGCGGCAGCCACCACGAAAGAGGCGATCGGGCAGCCGCTCTTTGCGGTGGTCATCGGGGCGGGGCTCATCCTGATCGTTCTCTTTCTCGTCATCCCCTACAACACGTTCGGCGAAGACGTGAAGATGTACAAGGACAGCGGTCTGACGCTCATCAAGGTGCTGGCCCTGCTGATGGTCGCCTGGACGGCCGGGGTGGCCGTCTCCGAGGAGATCGACGGCCGCACCGCCCTGACGGTGCTCTCCAAGCCGCTGACTCGCTGGCAGTTCGTGCTTGGCAAGTTTGCCGGCCTGGTGCTCGTGGCCCTGCTGGTGTTTCTGATCCTCGGCGGCGGCCTGCTGGCGGCCACCAACTTCAAGGTGGTCTACGACGCCCGCGAGGGCGCCCAGGTCGATCCCGTCTGGTGGGCCTGTGCCGACGAAATGATCACGGTCGTGCCCGGGCTTGCCCTCTCCTTCCTGGAGACGGTCGTGCTGGCCGCGATCGCCCTGGCAGCCTCCACCCGGCTGAGCACCGTGGCCAACCTGATCCTCTGCTTCGTCGTGTATGCGTTGGGGCACCTCGTGCCGCTGATCGTGCAGTCGAGCGTGGGGAAGTTTGCAATCGTGCGATTCACCGGACGCCTGTTCGCCACCATTCTGCCGGTTCTCGACCACTTCACCGTTGAGGCGGCTGTCGTGGGGGGCGTGCCGATCCCCTGGGGCTACCTCGGCTGGGCCGCCCTCTACGCGGCGCTCTACTCGGCCGTCGCCATCCTCCTGGCCCTGGTGCTCTTCCAGCACCGCGATCTGGCCTGAGCGACCGCTGGTTGGCCGAGGCCTCACCGCACCAGGCCGGTCCTGGCGGTGACGCCGAGCATGGTCAGGTCGGCCGTCGACGTGCCCGGGAGCGTCCACCAGCCCGTGTCGGCTGGCCGCACCGCCTGGGCTTCGGCCTGCCCGTCGATGAAGAAGGTGATCCCGCGGCCCAACCGCCGCTCGACCCGCGGCCCGACCATGACCCCGATCAGGCTCTGCTCTTGCCCCGGTGCCAGCATTGTCCGCAGTTCGAGCGATTCCCGTCCCGAGGCATGATTGCTGGCGACCCCGATCCGACCGGTCCAGCGTGACGGTCCCTCGCCGATCATCGCCGGATCAGCGAGGACACCGGCAGCCAGGTCGATGCGGTCGAGACGGCTGCGAACCTCCGCCGACATCGGACCGGGCGTTGCATCGGGACCGCTCGGCCCCTGAATGACAATCCCCTTGAACTCCAGTGGTGGCCGAAGCTCATCGTCCCGTTGCCCACCCGCCTGCCGGAGGGCCGCCGCGACCGAGCCGCTGCCCTCGAAACCTCCTAGGCCGAGCCCTTCGAACACGACCGGTGGTGGATCGAATGCCAGAGCCCGGCCGGCCAGCAGGCCCAGTAAAACCGCCAGCAGGGCCGCGGAGGCCGAGCGGGCGGCTCGTCGACACGGGAAGCGGCAGGAAAGCGGAAGGGGCATCATGGCAGGGAAAGGCAGGTGGGACGCCGATACGGTCCTTATCGGCTCGCCGGCAGCGCGAGGATTGCCTGCCGAGTCTGCCGATTGGAGCCTCCAGGCGGGCTCAGCCGGTTTTGCGGCGTGGAAAAAGCGGGATCGTGACGCGGGGCGGCTTCCCGGAGGGCCGGCCACTTCCGAATCGTGAACACTCGAGCGCCTCGAGCACGCGGGCAGCCACCTCGACCGCCGCCGCGCCGGCGGCCGCAGGCACCTGCGACTCGCCGCCCGACCGGATCGTCTGGAGGAGGTCGTCATGCTCGCCGGCAATGGCATTGGCATCGGGTACCGAAATCTGCTCCAGCGGCAGGATGTCGCTGAAGAACCGCTCCTTGAGGCCCGCCCGTTCGGCCGCCGGCACGGCCGCGGCGGAGAAACTCCCGTCACGGACTGTTTCCGATGGCGAGACCACCTCGACAGTCTTGGCATTGAGATCAGCAGCCACACTCCCGCCCACGCCCCAGAGAGCGACCGTGCGCTCGAGCCGGGGCGCGATGCGAGACGCGGAAAGCTCGGCCACGAGACCCGACTCGAAGGTCAGCCGGGCCCGGACGGCATCCTCGTGGCCGCCAGTCGCCACCAGGCCCCGGGCCTCGACCCCCTCCAGCCGGCCCGGAGCGAGGGAGAGCACCAGATCGATGTCATGAATCATCAGGTCGTGGACCACGCCAACGTCAAGCGACCGGAAGGTGAAGGGAGCCATCCGTCGGGCCTCGACCAGGCTCACCTCGCCTGCCCGCGCGGCAGCCGACCGCCAGGCCGGGTTATATCGCTCCACATGTCCCACCGAGACCACTCGGCCGAGCCGGCGGGCGGCGACAGCGATCTCGCGGGCCTCCTCGACGGTCGCCGCCAACGGCTTCTCGACCAGCATGTCGATGCCTGCCTCGAGCAGCGGCAGAGCCACGCGGGCGTGGAGCCCGGTCGGCGCGGCGACCACGACAGCATCGACGAGGCCGACCAGTTCGCCCGGCGTCGCGAGCGGCCTGCAGCCGTGGGCGGCCGCCACGCGATCCCGAGCATCGGCCGCGGGATCGACCACCGCCACGAGGTCCGCGTCGTCGCGACCGGCCAGCAGTCGGGCATGAATCGTCCCCAGGTGACCACAGCCGACCACCGCCATGCGTGTCGCATTCATGCCGCTCTCCTCCTGTCTCGGGACCGTCCGTGACGGCCCTCCTGCTGATTGCCGAGAAATCCGAGCATCTCCTCCACCTCCGCCGCCAGCATTCCCTGGCTGCGGAGAATCTCCCTTGCCGCCTCGAGGCCCACCTTGGCCCGATAGAGGAGCCGGTGGGCCTCGGCGAGGGCCGCGACCGCCTCGGGCGGAAAGCCGGCCCGCTTGAGCGCCACGACATTCACGCACCGCGGCCGAGCCGGCACCCCCTCGCAGAGCATGAAGGGGGGCACGTCGTGCAAGACCCGCGAAAGGCCGGCCACAAACGACCATGATCCGATCGTCGCCCAGTGATGCACCGCCACCGCTCCCGAGAGCGAGGCCCGCGACCCGACGCGGACATGCCCGCCAAGAAGTGTTCCGTTGGCGATCGTCACGCCGTCGCCGATCCGGCAGTCGTGGGCCACATGGGAGCATGCCATCAGAAAACAGCCGCTCCCGATGGTGGTCAGCCCTTCTTCCTTCTCGCTGCCCCGATTGATCGTCACCCCTTCCCGGATCAGATTGTCGTCACCGATCTCGACCCGCGTGGGGGAGCCCCGATAGCTGATGTCCTGCGGCTCGCCACCGATCACGCAGTTTGGGTAGATGCGATTGCGGCTGCCGAGCACCACCTGCCCCATCAGGGTGACATGGTTCTCGAGCACCGTGGCCGGGCCGATCACCGCCTCCGCCGAGATGACGCAGTGGGGGCCGATCCGCACGCCAGGGGCAATCACCGTGCCGGCTTCCACGATCGCCGACGGATGGATCACCGGCGGGGGAAGATCGGCTCCCTCGGCTTCCGGCCCACGATCTGGTCGCACCAGGCTCACTGACGACTCAGGCCGTAGCCCGCCTCCGCACCAGGTTTCGGAGGCGGCCCGCCAGGGCGGCATTGAGCCGATGGCCGCTGCGACTCGCCCGCACGTGGGCGTGCAGCGGCCGGCCGGCCAGGGCCAAATCGCCCACCAGATCGAGGACCTTGTGCCGGACACACTCGTCCGGCCAGCGGAGCGGATTGTCGATCGGACCGTCGGCTCCGAAGACCACCAAGTCACGGGTGGTCACGGTGCCGGCCAGCCCCGCGGCCTGCAGCCGCCTGGCCTCCTCCGCCCCGATGAAGGTGCGGGCCGCGGCCAGCTCAGACCGATAGACCTCGGGCGTCACCTCAAGGGCCAGCCGCTGGCAGCCGATCGGGCCAGGCCCGTAGTCGAGCTCGTAGTCGATAGAGAGGCCGGGCCAGCCGGACGGGATCGCCTCGATCCAGGCGTCGCCCTCGGCGACGCGACATGGCTCCCGAACCACCAGCGGCTCGAGCGGTGGCCCCAGTCGCTCCACCCCGGCAGCCTCGAGCGCCGCGACGAACTCCCGGGCCGAACCGTCCATGCCGGGCATCTCCGCGCTGCTGACGCGAATCAGGCAGCAGTCGATACCGAGCCCCACGAGACTGCTGACGACATGCTCGACCATCTGCACTTCGGCTCCCGCAACAGCGAGATTGGTACGGGCGGCGGCCTCGACCCGATTCTCGATGGCCACCGGGATCCTGACCGGCACCCCGCCAACCGTCCGCAGAAACGCCAGCCCGGTGCCCGCCGCCGCCGGCAGAAACTCGACCTGGCAGGCCTGGCCGCTCCAGTAGCCCGTGCCGGAGACTGTCACCGCGCGGCGAATCGTCTGCTGCGGACGGGGCTGCATGGAACGCGTGCCGAGAGAGAAAGCCGCGGCCCGCCCCTGGCGCAGGAGGCGGGCCGCGGCGTTGGATGTCGATCAGCGGATCGGCTGCGGCTGCGGCTGACCAGCGACGGGATTGCCGTTGAGCATCCGAAGGATGTCAGGCGTGATGTCTACCTGCGGATCGTGATAGACGATCGGCTTGGTGATGCTGCCGAGGATCTTGTTGCGGTCGCTGTCATCCACCGGCTCGCCATCGAAGCGATGCACCACCGCGATCCCGTTCTCCCGAGCGAACTGACTGACGGCCCGCTCGATCTCCGAGTAGACCTGCAGGTAGACCTTGGCCTCCCGCTCCATGAAATCCTTCTTCTGAAGCTGGGCATTGACGTTGAAATCGCCCTGAGCCTTGGCGATCTCCGCCTCGAGCTTGCGGTATTCGGGCGTACCAACATTGAAGCCCTTAAGCTGTTCCATCAGGCCGTTGATTCGATCACGCTCGGCCTTGAGCCCGTTCTCGGCCGCCAAGACCTCGTCCTTCATCTTCTCCATCGCGGTCTTGAACCGGGCATGGTTCTTGAAGATGTAGCCGACGTCGATCACCGCCACGTGCGTGGCCGGCGGGGCTGCGGCCGTCCGCTGCACGGGCCGGACGGCCGGCTGGCCGGGGGCCTGCCCGAAGGCGGTTGAGGTCGCCACAGCGGCGACGAGGGCGACGATTGCCATTTGCCTGTTCACGGATTGCTCTCCTTGCTGGCGGAACGCGGGCCGGTCATTTCGGTCGCGGGAACCCGCCCGACGGCCTTCCGTAGCCGTCCTTGGATCCCGACGCGGGCGGGATGATGGCGGCAGCCGCCCGCCAACTCAAGGCCACTTTTCAGCCGCGAAACCGCGCTGGCTCTCGGCAAACACCGACCTCACCCAGGCTCGGGGTGAGCCCATGCCGTCTCGCTCGGACGCTCACCACCCTCACGCTCAATCCGCCATCACGACCAACCCTCTCCCCGCTCGCTTCCCCTGACCCCTTACCGGGGCGGGTCGAGGGTCACCTCGAGCCGCACTTCCTGCCCGTCGCGGACCACCACCACCGGCACCGTGTCGCCCCCCTTGTGCTTTCGCAGGGCGCTGTCGAAGTCCTCGAGATTGGTGATCGCGCTTTCCCCGAGCCGCACGATCCGGTCACCGCCGGCGAGGCCGCCGCGGGCCGCCGGGGATTCCTTGCTGACGCCCGAGATCGCATAGCCATCGCCGGGCTTGCCGAAATCGGGAATGCTTCCGAAGTACGGCCGGTCGCCGCCGCTGGCAAAGCGGGGCGAGGCGACCTCGACGTAGGCGGGCCGCTCGGGAGCCGAGGCCAGTTCCCGCACGATGTCGGTGACGAGATCAGCCAGCCTCGCCAGGCCCTCGTAGTTGATTTTGTCGGCGGTGTCGGTGGGCCGGTGATAGTCGGCGTGCGACCCCGTGAAGATGTGCAGCACCGGAATCTGCTTGGCATAGAAACTGGCATGATCGCTCGGCCCGAAGCCCCCCGGCTCCTTGGCTGCCTCGAGGCCGCGAGCCGCCACGAGCCGGTCGACGAGCGGATCGAGGCCCGTGCCGGTGCCGGTGCCGTGCACAATCACTTTGTTGCCGTCGAGCCGGCCCACCATGTCGAGATTGACCATCGCCACGGTGTCGGCCAGGGGCACCGCCGGATTGGCGGTGTAATGGGCACTGCCGAGGAGCCCCCGTTCCTCCCCGGAAAACGCCGCAAACAGCACGCTCCTGGGAAGCGGTGGCCCCGCGGCCAGACGCCGGGCCACCTCCACCAGGAGGGCGGTACCGCTGGCATTGTCGTCGGCGCCGTGATGGACGGCCTTCACCCCAGGCGCTGCCGAGTTGGTGCCCCCGTAGCCGAGATGGTCGTAGTGGCCGCCGAGGATGACGGTCTCCGTGGCAGGGATCGCCGGGCTCTGCCCTGACGCCGGCCGGCCGGTCCCCGGCAGCATTGCCAGGATGTTGCGGCCCTCGGTCTGCTCCCGCTCGATCGTCGTCTCGCCGCGGATCCGCCAGCCTGTCAGGTCCGCCGACTGCGGCTCGAGCGTGTCGTCGATCGCCTGCTGAATCTCATTGAGCTGCCGGCCGAGGGTCTCGGCGATGACCTGGTCGATGACCGATCGCTTCAGATGCAGAATCGGCATCGTGCGACTGTCGGAGCCGGCCCCGGCCCGATCGAAGGCCATCAGGTTATCGCCCCCGGCGTCTGTGTCGTTGAGAAAAATTAGCCCGCCCGCCTCATGCTCCGAGGCATTGGCCGCCTTCCGGACCAGCGCCGCATGCTCTGATGTCTGGTTGCCGTCGAAGGCCCCATGGGGGTCGTCTTTCTGCGGCTCCTGCCGCAACACGATCACCCCCCTGCCCTTCCCGCCCTCCACTTCCGCCAAGGGCGCGTAGTCGTCGTAGTGTTCGGCCGGCGCCGTGATCCCGTAGCCCACGAAGGCCAACGGGAGGTCGAACTTCCCGGAGCCCCCGATCGCCAGTGGGGTGAAGTCTTCGCCCAGCGTAAGCCGCACAAGTTTGCGACTCCCGTCGGGGGCGGGCGGCCCGACCAGCTCGGCCCGATTGGCCTCCGCCGGCCCCAGTTTTGCCTCGAGCGTCATCTCGAACGGCTGCCAGACGCTCTCCCGCTGCCCAGGCACCGTGAGGCCGACGTCACCAAAACGCTCGGCCAGCCACTCGGCGGCCGCCTCGATACCGGCGGTCCCCGGACCACGCCCTTCCCGCTCGGGAGCGGCCAGCCAGGCGACGTCCCGTTCGAGAGCCGCCGCTTCCAGAAGTTCGCCTTCCACGGCCGCGGCCTCTCCCGGGGCAGTCTCAGCCACGCCAGCCGGAGCATCCGCCCATCCGACGGCCGCCGGTACACAACTCCCGAACAGACCGGCCAGCGCGACCGGGAACCAGCCTCCCAGTCGGAGCAGCCTCCTCGCCTGCGTTCGTGCCCGCCTTCCAGACCGCCTGCCTGCCGCCTGACCGTCGCTCATGCCTCGCCTCACTGTCGTGGTTGCCGGCGGCCCCGCGGAGCCGACCAGCGATGCCGGGAGTTCTGCCGACCAACCCGGCATCGCTTCTATTTTACGCATCCCGACCGGCCGGCGAGCCTTTCACTTTTCGCTCCGGCGGCCCCGTGCGACAATAGGGCTCGAGTTGCAGCCCCACCCCTTGATCGGGAGCCGTTCCACCCTTGCCCGTCTTGTTCGTCATCCAAGGCTTCAACCGCGGCTCCCGCTTCGACCTCGGCGGTGAGGACGGAGCCGTCAGCATCGGCCGGGAGGCGGGCAACGTCATCAAGCTGGATGACGATGAGGTCTCCCGCCGGCACGCTGAGATCCGACGCGTCGGTGAGGCCTTCATCGTGGGCGACCTCAAGAGTTCCAACGGCACCTTCCTCAACGACGAGCGGGTCGAACGGGCCGAACTCTCCCCCGGTGACCGGATCCGGATCGGCCGGAGCGTGCTCCAGTTTTCCCCCGACGGGGCCGAGCCACCGTCGCTCGGGGCGGTCGACATCGTGCCGGCCAGCGGCGACGGCTCCCGGATCGTGCGGAGCATGCGGGAAGAGGATTCGATTGTCCTGGCGGCGCCGGAGGAGGCGCAGAACCGATGGCTCGCCCGGGCCCGCAGCAACCTCCAGGTGATGTACCGCACATCCCTGGCCGTCAGTCACACGCTCGACATCGACGAACTGCTCGACCGAATCCTCCAGCTGGTCTTCGAGTGGGTGGAGGCCGACCGCGGCTGCATCATGCTCCTCGACCCCGGCAGCGGCGAACTGCGGAGCAAGGCCCGGCGTGACCGGCGGGGAGGTGACACGGGCACGATGGTCATCAGTCGCACGATTCTCGATTATGTCCTCGATCGCACTGAGGGAGTCCTCACGAGCGATGCCCAGGACGACGACCGCTTTGCCAGCGGCAATAGCGTCGTTCGCACCGGCGTGCGGGAGGCGATCTGCGTGCCGATGCGGGGCCGGTACGGCACCGTGGGCGTGATCTACGTCGACACGATGGTGCCCCTGGTCGAATCGATGGACCGGCGGCGGTTCAGCGACGACCACCTCAAGCTGATGATCGCGATCGGCCATCAGGCCGCGCTGGCCGTCGAAGACACCACCTACTACTCCGCGATGGTGCAGTCAGAGCGGTTGGCGGCGGTCGGCCAGACGATCGCCACGCTCTCCCATCACATCAAGAACATCCTGCAGGGCATCCGCGGCGGCAGCTATCTGGTCGAGATGGGCCTCGAAAACGACGACACCGGCGTGGTCCGCAAGGGCTGGGAAATCGTCCGCCGCAACCAGAACAAGATCTCCTCGCTGGTGATGGACATGCTCTCGTTCAGCAAGGAACGCGAGCCCGACCCGGTTCCCAGCGATCTCGGGGCTCTGATCGACGACATCGTCGAAACCGTGGCCCAGCGGGCCGAGGAATCGGGTGCGGAGATCGTCTGGCGGCGGCCCGCCGATCTGCCGCAGCTCCTGTTCGACCCCGAGGGCATGGCACGGGCGGTGCTCAACGTTGTCACCAACGCCCTTGATGCCGTTGCCGAGCGGGCGAAAGGCCGAGTGACGATCACGGCGTCGGTCGACTCGGCTGACGGGCTGGCCCGCATCACGGTATCTGACAACGGCCCGGGCATCTCCCCGGAGACGCTGGCCGATATTTTCACGCTCTTCGTCTCGACCAAGGGGGCCCGCGGGACTGGCCTGGGTCTGACCGTCAGCCGCAAGATCCTCCGCGAGCATGGCGGTGACATCCGGGCCACCAGCACCGAGGGAACAGGCAGCATCTTCACGCTCGAGTTCCCCCTCCAGTTGCCCCGCCCCGAGGGGCAGGCGGCCACCGCCACCGCCGAATCGGCCCCGTCTGAAGCCGCTGAAGCCGCTGCTGATTCGACCACCCACGACCCGGCCACCGGGCCATGACCGTCTCGCCGGCCACCGCTGACCGGGGCCTGCCGATCTCGGCGGTGGTGATCACGAAGGACGCCGCTGCCCATCTGGCGGAAGTCCTGGCAGCGGTCGATTTCTGTGCCGAGCGGCTGGTGCTCGATTCCGGATCGACCGATGCCACGCTCGACATCGCCCGGACAGCGGGGGCCCGCATCGAGCAGCAGCCGTTCCTCGGTTACGGTCCTCAGAAGTGCCGGGCGGTGGCCCTGGCCCGCCACGACTGGATCCTGGCCATCGACGCCGACGAGGTGCTCGACGGCGAGGCCCGCTCGGCGATCCGCCGGCTCGACATGTCCGACCCTCACGACTGCTGGGCCCTCCGCCGACGGACGTTTATCGGCAGGCGGGAAGTGCGACATGGCGCCTGGCGAAATGACCGCGTGCTGCGGCTCTTCAACCGCACGACGGCCGGCTTCAAGCCGCTGCCGGTGCACGAGGAGGTCGAGTCCGGCCGCCGGCCGGCGCTGCTGCCCGGCTCCCTCCTCCATTACAGCTATGCCG
This sequence comes from Planctomycetota bacterium, assembly GCA_027592945.1. Lineage (GTDB taxonomy): Bacteria > Planctomycetota > Planctomycetia > Pirellulales > UBA1268 > QWPN01. The sequence continues at coordinate 8,946 of JAQCJP010000043.1, read as the reverse complement.
GCTGCGGTGACGTCGTAGCGCGGGCGATTCGCTACGCCCCGCTGAAGGCGGCGATCATGCGTCGCAAAGGACAACGGCCGTGGGTCTGGTCGCTTCCCTTCCGGGCGGCTACCGCGTTTGCCGGGAGTTACGTCTGGCGAAGCGGCTGGCGGGACGGCGCTGCCGGCTTCGTGGTCGGCCTGGCCCGAGCGATCGACTCGGCGCTGCCGAGGGCGATGCTGCTCTTGGAGGAACCGGGGCCCGGCGGCCCGCCCGGCTGATCGCAAACTGGCTCAGGTCTGGGCCCGGAGGGCTGCGAGGATCCGTTCCATGTCGTCCGGAAGGGGGGCCTCGAATCGGGTCCGCGTTCCGGTAGCGGGGTGATCGAGTTCGAGCGCCGCGGCATGCAGTGCCTGCCGCTCGAGCAGCGGCGGCCCCGGCGGGAGCCCCACGAGCGGCGGCTCGATCACCGGCCGGCCGCTGTAGAGCCCGTCGGAAAGCACCGGCGCGCCGACGGCGGCCAGATGGACGCGGATCTGGTGCGTGCGGCCGGTTCGCGGCGTCACCCGGACAAGCGCCCCCAGCCGGAATCGCTCCAGGACCTCGTAGCGGGTGACGGCCTCGCGACTGGTGGAGTGCCCCCGCCGGACCGCCATCTTCTCCCGCTGATAGGGATGGATCCCGATCGGGAGATCGATCTCGTCGGCGTCAAAACGTGGCTGGCCCTGGGTGATGGCGAGGTAGGTCTTGGAAACCGTCCGCCGCTCGAACTGGCGGGCCAGGGCATGATGGGCCGCCTCGCTCCGGGCCACCACGATCACGCCGCTGGTATCCCGATCGAGCCGGTGCACGATCCCCGGTCGCGTCGGGCCGCCGGCGGCGGAGAGCCCGCCGCCGGCGCCCGCCTGCTCGAGGTGCCACTTGAGCCCGCCGGCCAGCGTGCCCTTCCAGTTGCCTTTGGCCGGATGCACCACCATGCCGGCCGGCTTGTCAACGACGGCGATCACCTCATCGACGTGGATAAAACGGAGAGGGATCTCCTCCGCCTCCGGACCCTCGCGAGGCGGCTGGGGCACCGTGAAGACCAACGACTGGCCCGGCCGCAGCTTCAAGGATCCGCGGGCCACGACACCGTCGACGCGGACTCCTCCGGCCGCGATGGCCCGGGCCAGGAAGGAACGACTTCGGTCGGGAAAGGCGGCGGCCAGAAAGACGTCGAGTCGCTGACCGGCGTCGGCGGCCGCGACCGTCCAGGTCACCTCGTCACCTGGCTGGTGGCTCGGCGGGCTGCTCGGCGTCGGCGGCTGATTCGGCTGGTTCGACACTGGCGGCTGGGGATGCGTCGCTCGAGTCCTCGGCTTGACCGCCGGCGTCAGCGTCCGACCGGGAAGCCAACCAGTTGTACCACCGCTCCGTGGCCGGCCGGTCGAGGGCCGCGATCCGGTTCTCTGCCATCGTCGCGAAGGGGCTGTCGGGATACTCGGCCACCAGCGTCTCATACCCGCGACGGGCCTCGGCGAGGCTGCCGAGGCTCTCCCGGGCTCGCGCCAGGCCCAGAATGCCCCGCTGGGCGGCAATCCCAGTCGGCCGGGACGCGTTGGCGTCGGTGTAGAACTCGACGGCGTCCTCCAGTCGGCCGCGGGCACGCCCGGGATCCCGGATCAGCAGACCGTTGCCGTCGGCCAGCGCCATGTCGCCGAGGGCCAGCAGGGCCCGCGTTCCGGCCGGCTCGCCTCGAAAATCGGCGGCAATGGCTCGGAGCTGGTCGGAATCACGCAGCGGCAGGGCCCGATAGAGCGCATCCCAGGCCAGCGCCTGCTCCGAGTTGGCCTGCGAACGGACGAAAACCGTGGCGGCCAACCCGAGAAAGAGGATCGCCACCACAGTCACGATCGCCGCCAGGTGCGGTCGCACCCGGTCGACGATCGACATCGTCGCTGCCGCGAGGTCGTTTTCATCCAGGTCGCCCAGGGGCGGCCGGCTGTCGGTTGCCATGCGTTGAACTCCAGCGGTTTTTGCCAGCACAATAGACGAACCCCGCCACGACGCGTCAAGGCGGCCCCCACCACCCCCCATCGCACCGCGGCAGCTGGTCGGTGGCGCGGGGAGGTCGGCAGTGGTAGATTCGGACGACTCTCGTCCGCTGACTGTAGCCAGGCCCGTTCCCGCCGTGTCGACCTCCGCCCCGCAACCTGTCGCCCGCCCCGCCCGTCGCGTCGGCGTCCCCGGGCTCAATGCCGCCCAGTCGGAGGCGGTCCTGGCACCGGCCGGCCCGCTCCTGGTGCTCGCCGGCGCCGGCACTGGAAAGACCCGGGTGGTGATCACCCGCATCGCCCAGCTCGTGCGGCGGGGCACCCCGCCGAGTCGGATTCTGGCCGTCACGTTCACCAACAAGGCCGCCCGCGAGATGCTCGCCCGAGCAACGACCCTTCTCGGCGGCCGCACGCGACGGAAGCCGGCGGATGGCGCAGCCCCCGAGCGGCCAGAGATCTCCACGATTCATTCGCTCTGCGTGCGGATTCTCAGGCGGCATGCCGCGACGCTCGGCTATCCGGAACGATTCGCGATCATCGACCGGGGCGAGCAGGAATCGGCCGCGCGGACGGCGCTCAAGGCGATCAAGATCGCCGAGACGGTGCTCTCGCCGAGCGAGCTGGTCAATCGCATCAGTCGCTGGAAGAGCCGGGCAGTTCGCCCCGGCGAGGCCGCCGACTCCGTGCCGGCCGACGCCGATGAATCCTGGACGCTCGCGGCGGTCGGCTATCGTCGCTACCAAGATGCACTGCGAACGGCCGGTGCGGTCGATTTCGACGACCTGCTCCTCCTTGTGGACGAACTCTTCGCTCACCACGAGTCGATCCGGGAGGCGGAGGCGGGCCGTTTCGACCATCTCCTGGTCGACGAATACCAGGACACCAGTGGCATCCAGGAGCGGATTCTTGCGGCGTTGGCCCGGGATCACCGCAGCATCTGCGTTGTCGGGGACGACGATCAGTCGATCTATGCCTGGCGGGGCGCCGAGATTTCCCACATCCTCGACTTCGCGCGACGATGGCCAGGAGCCCAGGTGGTCAAGCTCGAGGAGAACTACCGCTCCACGCCCGAGATCATCCGGGCGGCCAACCTCCTGATCGAGCAGAACACCCGCCGGCACGGCAAGACGCTCGTCTCCAACGCGGCCCCGGGACCAACACCGGGAATCGTCCAGGCGCAGGATGAAATGGATGAGGCCCGACGGGTGGCGGCCGACATCGAGAGCCTGTTCCGGGAGAGGCAGGTCTCGCCCGGCGAGGCGGCAATCCTCGTCCGCACAGGCGAGCAGACGCGGAGCTTCGAGCAGGAACTCCGCCGCCGGCAAATCCCGTACGAACTCGTCGGCAGCCGTTCCTTTTTCGACCGCCGCGAAGTCAAGGACGTGATGGCCTACCTCCGGCTGCTGGTCGATCCCGATGACGACTTGGCATTGACCAGGGTCGTGAATGTCCCGCCCCGGGGCATCTCGGCCGGTGTCGTCCGATCCGCCCGGGAACGGGCCGCCGAGAAAGGGGGCAGCCTCTGGCAGGAACTGCGCGGCCTCCGCGACGCCAATCGGCTGTCGCACGCGGCAGCCGCCGGCGTGGGCCGCCTGGAACGGCTGATCGGCCTGACGGCGGGCCCCGGCGCGGCCGACCAGTCGCGGGGAGCGGCCGTTCTACGGCAACTCCTCGACGGCATCGGATATCGCGGCTATCTCGAGAAGCTCTACGCCGATGAGCCGGCCGAAGCGGAGGCCCGCTGGGCCTGCTGCGAGGAGGTGGCCGCCGCCCTCGACGACCACGAGCGGTCGCGGCGGGAGCAGCTCGACCTGCCCCGGATCATCCGCGGGTTCCTCGATGATTTCGTGCTCCAGGTCGAGGAGCAGGAGGATCGTTTCGAGAACGACAAGCCGAAAGACAACGTGCTCCGGCTGATGACGCTCCATGCCGCCAAGGGGCTGGAGTTTGATTGCGTCTGGATGGTCGGCATGGAAGAGGGAATCCTGCCCCATCATCGGGCCATCAGCGACGGGCTGCAGGGGCTCGATGAGGAGCGGCGGCTCTGCTATGTCGGGGTGACCCGCGCCCGGCGACGGCTGGCCCTCTCGCTCTGCCTGACCCGCTCCAAGTGGGGCCGCAGCAAGCCGTCCCGGCCGAGCCGGTTTCTTTACGAACTGACCGGCCAGCCGGAGAAGTTTCAGGAGCGGGAAGCCGAAACGGAAACCGACGACGGGAAACCTGCCCGCGGGAAAAACCGGAGCCGTCGCGGCAGCCAGCGGCGGTCGTGAGCCTGCCGTTGACCTTGGGTGCCGAGCCACCCGCTTGCTCACGCCGCTCCGGAAACGGCAAACAGAAACCGCTGCTCGCCAACTTGAAACCAACACCGGGAGGTGAGGTACACGGCCGCCACCTGGACCCAGACTCCGTTGCGTGACGGGTGGGCCTCGATGAGCCAACGGCCGGCGGCATCGCGGATGATCCGGGCGTGGTGAGCGGCCAGGAGGGGATCGTCAATGGCCAGCCTGTTGTCGACACCTGGCCGTCCCAGTGAAAGTTCCTCACGATCGAGCCGCAGTTCGAGGCCGCCCTGGGCATGGCCGGTCTCGATCAGCGAGGGACACCAGCCCGCTCGCTCAACGGCCATGTCGATCGTCAGCGTCCGGCCAGGCTGAGCAGGCGGGCCGGCTTCGCCGGCTGGCGGCGACGGGGGCTGAAAGCGGAACCGGCGGCTTCCCAGGATGAGGAGTGATCCCGGCTGCAGCAGACTGCGGCCGCAGCGCACGAACGTGCCGTTGGCGCTCCCGAGATCCCGGAGGAGCCAGCGGCACGAACGGCCGGCCCCTTCGCGGACGATCTCCGCGTGCCGACTCGAGACGAGCGCATCGTGCGGCAACTGGATTTGTCCCTCGACCCGGCCGATCAGCGTGACGCCGGCACGCAGACGATGCACCTCGCCGCTCTCCTGCTCGCCATCGTCGAGAACGACCAATACAGGAACGGATGGCCGAAGCACGGGCCGGTGCGGAATCTCCGTCGGCCCCTGCCCGGCATCCGCACCTGGCTCTCCCGGATCGGGCCGCGGTTCGATGCGGGTCGCGGCCGGCAGACCGCCGCCCAGGGCAGCCCGGATGTCCTCCACCGGCTCAAGGACTGTGCCGCTGTTAGCGTCCGGGTTCGCCTCGACCTCCATACCTTTTACTCCTGGGCACCTGCGTCCAAAAGGCGGCGGCATGCGATTCCTGCCACCACGTCTTACCATACTGCTTGCAGCCGCGGACGGCTGCTCCGCCGCCTGCCAGCCTCCGGCCCGGCCACATGACAAAGACCTGGATCATCGGGACCGCCGCCGATTGTGACCTGCAGATTGACAGCCCCTACGTGTCGGGCCGTCACTGCCGTCTCACGGAGGAATCGGGCCGCTGGATCATCGAGGATCTGGGCAGCACCAATGGCACCTTCGTCAACGGGACAAAAATCCTCGGCCCGGAGCCGGTCCGACAGACCGACCAGATCACCCTCGGCACGCATGTGCCGCTGCCTTGGCCGGCTGATCAGGCTGCTAGAGGTGGTGAACCAGCGGTGCTCCCGCTGCCCACGGGGCCACGGTCCGTGGTGATCGGCCGGGCGAGCGATTGCGATATCGTCATTTCCTTGCCGATGGTCTCGAGCCGGCATGCCTGCCTGGAGCCCGACGGTGAGGACTGGACGATCCGCGACCTGGGCAGCACCAACGGCACGTTTGTCCGCGGCCGCCGGATCACCGCGGCGGTGCCGGTCGCCGTCGGCGAACGGATCGGGCTGGGCAGCTGTCATCTGAAGATCGTCTCCGCCGGCGACACATTGCTCCAGACCGGCCGCGAGGGCCACGCTTCTGCGGCGGCCGTTGATGTCGCTGTCGATGCCGCCGGGCGGCGGCTGATCGCCGGCGTCGACCTGACGGTCCACCGGGGCGAGGTGGTGGCGATCATGGGGCCCAGCGGGGCCGGGAAATCGACCCTCCTCGCCACGCTCGCAGGCTACCAGAAGCCGTCGGCGGGGGAGGTACTCGTCGACGGTGCCGACCTCTACGACCGCTTCGACGAGTTTCGCGGCCAGATTGGCTACGTGCCCCAAGACGACATCATGCATGCCGAACTGACCGTCGGCCAAGCCCTCTGGTACGCCGCCCGGCTCCGCCTGCCCAGGGATTACTCCGACACGGAGATCGATCGGCGAATCACCGAGGTGATGACGCAGCTGCGGCTGGCCGATGTCGCGGCGATTCGGATCGGCTCGGCCGAGCGCCGGGGCATCAGCGGGGGCCAGCGGAAACGCGTCAACATCGCCCTCGAACTGATCACCGATCCGCCACTGCTGATCCTTGACGAGCCGACCTCGGGCCTGTCGAGCACCGACGCCCTCGTCGTGATCCGGCTTCTCCGGGAACTTGCCGCCAGGGGCAAGTCCATCCTCCTCTCGATCCACCAACCGGGATTGGAGGCTCTCCAGCTGATGGACGGTCTGGCGGTGGTGGCTCGCGACGCCTCCACTGACGAAACGGGCCGGCTCGTCTGGTATGGGCCGGCCCACCCCGATGCTGGAGCATTCTTCGATCCCGACCGCAACCCGAGCGATGCCGACGCGGTGCTGCGAGGCCTGGCCCGCCGCCCTATCCGCGAGTGGGAAAAGGCATACCGAAAAAGCCCCATCTGCCGGCAGTGGGTGGACAGCCGCAGACCGCTTGCCGGCGCAGGTGGATCCCCGCGGCCGCACCGGGGTCCTTCCCTGCTCGATGCGGCCTCGCAGTGGTGGGCCCTTGTTCGCCGCTCAGTGGCTGTCAAGACAGCCGATCGCTGGGCGACCGGAATCCTCCTGGTCCAGGCGCCCCTGATCGCCTTCCTGGTCGCCTGGGTGTTTGCCGGCCGAGCCACCACGCCGATCGACCACGAGTCGTGGGCCGATGTCTCGCAAGCGGTCGCCACCACCACCTTCCTGATGGCCCTGGCTGCGATCTGGTTCGGCTGTTCGAACGCGGCCCGCGAGGTCGTCGCCGAACGGGCCATCCTGCGACGGGAGCGCATGACCGGGCTTTCTCTGACGGCCTACCTGATCGCCAAGGTCGTCGTTCTGGCGGCGCTGGCCGGGCTACAGTGCTGGCTGCTGACGGTAATCGTGGCCACGGGCTGCGGCCTTCGGGCCAACCTCTGGACGGTCTGGACCACTCTCTTGCTCGCCGCCAACGCGGCGACGGCCATCGGGCTGTGTGTCTCGGCCCTGGCCCGATCGGCCGAGACCGCCGCCGGCATCTTGCCCCTTGTGATCCTGCCGATGGTCATCCTCGGCGGCATCCTTTTGCCCCTACCGGAACTTCCGGCGCCGGCCGCCTCGCTCGCCGATCTGATGCCATCGCGGTGGGCCTTCGAGGCCGTTTTTGTTGCCGAGTCCGACTCCCGGCCGCTCCTGGAAGTTCCCGTCCTCGGCGAGCCAGCCGACCCGCCGGGCACCCGGCTGGAGGATCTCGCCGATCAGTGGTTTCCGCATGAACGCTGGCGGAGCAGCCGCCAGACGCCGGCCTGGATGCTGCTGACGACCTGGCTGCTGGGCGTCGTCGCCCTTCGCGGTCTGCTCCGGCACGACGACGGCCCAGGCTAATCGGGCGGCAAGACTGCCTCCCGTCGGAGGCTGTCGAGAAATGTCCGGGCCGTGCCAAACTCGCCGGCCGGGTACTGGCTGCTGCGAGCATCGAGTCGGGATTGCAGCCTGTCGATGGCTTGCAGGCAGCGGTTCGACGCCACGAAGTCAAGGCTTCTTCCCCGGGCCGCCCGGTCACGGAAACTCGATTCGATCCGCCCGCTCAGTTCATCGTAGGCAGGATCGCTCAAGATCCGCGGCCAGCCGATGTCGCCGGTGATCGGATCGAGTTCGAGCCGGGTCAGGCGGCGGGGTACGCCGCGGGCCGCCAGACGGGCCGCCTGCTCCGGGGTGATCGCGGCCCCTCGCTCGAAGGCCCGGTTGATCTGATTGAGGCGGCGGCTCTCGAAGAAGGTCTCCACGACACGGAGCCGGTTGTCGAGTGCCAGGCTTCTGGCAGTCTCGGCGTTGATCGCGGCAGTCGCAGCATCGACGGCATACTCGCCCCGGGCTCGGGTCAGTTCAGCCTGGCCCCGCAGCAGGTCGCCGGCAACCGTGCTGCCGACGCCGGGGCCGCGGCCGTCACCTCCCTCGCGGCGACGGCCGGCCGCTCCGGCCGCTGCGACAGCCGCTGCATTGTCGAGCGGCCGCGGGAAGGCCGGATTGCGGAGCCGGCGAGGATCGGGGACGGCGGCCATATCGACTCGAGGGCCTCGACCGAGGCCACGGGCTATCCCGGCCTGGGCAGCCGCCTCCTGCTGCCGCCGCGCCAGTTCCTCCATCTCCTTGCGGGCCGAGGCCACGCGTTCCTCCGCTTCCGCTGCGGCTTTCTCGAGTTCCGCCTGCCTGGTCTCGAGTTCCTGGCGGGCATCATCGAGCTGGCGTCGAGTTCGCCGGGAATCGGCCTCGGCGTCGAGTCGCAGTTGCTCGAGTTCGTCCTTGCGGCGATCGAGTTCCTGTTGGGTCGCTTCCAGTTTGCCCCGAGCTTGATCAGCGGCGGCAGCGGCCTCGGTGAGCCGGTCGGCCGCCTCCCGCATGTCGGCCGGGACTGGAAGTTCGTCTCCGCCAAGGCCGGCTGCGTCAGGCCGAGGCAGGCGGATAATCTCCCGACCTCCCGCATCCCGCGTCCCCGCCTGCCGATCCCGACTGGCGACCAGGAGCAGCAGGAGCACGCCGGCGACCGGGAACAGCCGGGCGATCAGATCCCCGATCCGCGAGGCGAACGATCGGCTCATGAACGGCCCCGTATCCCGCCGGCCACCGCACCGCCGGACGCTGCCAGCCGTTCGCGGGGATTCACCACGGCCATCAGATCGTCGGCCACATGGAGCCGCTCCCGGCA
>JAQCJP010000301.1 GCA_027592945.1 Planctomycetota bacterium | reverse complement strand
CGGGATTCCCCGGCCGGGGTCGCGGGCCGCTCGTTGCGGGCCGGAATCGACTTCTTGAGAAGCCGCTCGATCGCGTCGAGCCGGGCGTGTTCCTCGACGTCGCAAAAGCTGACGGCCGCTCCCTCCTGGCCGGCCCGGCCGGTGCGGCCGATCCGGTGGACGTAGGTCTCGGGCTCGTGGGGCAGCTCGTAGTTGACCACGTGGGCGACGTCGTCGACGTCGATCCCGCGGGCGGCGATGTCGGTCGCGACGAGGACCGGCGGGCGGGGCGACTTGAAGGCGGCCAGGGCCCGCTCCCGCTGGGCCTGCGACTTGTTGCCGTGAATGGCGGCCGCCTTGATGCCCGCCTTGTCGAGATCGCGGTGGAGTTTGTCGGCCCCGTGCTTGGTGCGGGCAAACACGATCACCCGGCCAGTCGCCTCCTCCTTGAGGAGTTTGACGAGCAGGGCCTTCTTCTCCTTCTTGGCCACGAAGTGAACCGACTGGCGGACGGTCTCGGCCGGAGTGCTCCGCGGGGTTGTCCGCACCTCGAGCGGGTCGCGGAGCATCGCATCGGCCAGTTCACGGACCTCGGCCGGCAGGGTGGCCGAGAAGAAGAGGGTCTGCCGGTCGGCCGGGAGCATCGCGATGATCTTCCGGATGTCGTGGATGAAGCCCATGTCGAGCATCCGGTCGGCCTCGTCGAGCACGAGGTATTCGACCGAACGGATGTCGACCAGCCGCTGGCCGACCAAGTCGAGCAACCGGCCCGGCGTGGCGACGAGCACGTCGACACCGTGCATCATCGCCCGCGACTGGCTGTGCTGGCCGACGCCGCCGTAGATCACGGCGGCCTTGAGCCGAGCATGGCGGCCGTAGGCCTTGAAGCTCTCGTGGATCTGGGCGGCGAGTTCGCGAGTGGGGGCGAGGACAAGCACGCGGCAGCGGCGGGGGGCGGGCTTGCGGCGGTCGGCCAGCAGCCGGTCGATCAAGGGCAGCGCGAAGGCGGCCGTCTTGCCGGTGCCGGTCTGGGCGCAGCCGAAGAGGTCGCGTCCGGCGAGCGCGTGGGGAATGGCCTTGGCCTGGATCGGCGTCGGGGTGGTGTAGCCCTCGTCGGCCAGGGCCGCCAGCAGTGGGGCGGAGAGGCCGAGGTCGGCAAAGGAGGTGGCATCGGGAGAGGGACTGGTCATATCGAGATCCTGTTCGGAAGGAGTGCCGGCGGCAAAGGTGCCGCGGGCGGGCGTGGCGGAAGGCCGAAGTGCAGCGGTGCCGTCAGGCTGACGGGAAAAAAACACCGTGATCCCGGCGATGGATCACTGCCTGCCCGGCAAGAAGGGCTTTGCGGGTGAGCCAGGGGCTCCGGCCGCGAAGCACAGCCGCTTCGAGAGATTGCGATCGCGGCGGCCCGGGCCCGGAAGAACTTCCGGAGAACCGCCTTCATCGATTCCGTACCCATGAAGGATAGCACGCGGCCGCATCCGCCGATAGGGGATTCGAAAAAGGGGACATTCTGCTTTTCGTCAAGGCTCACCTTCAGGCTCATTCCTCGATGGTGAAAAAGCAGAATGTCCCCTTTTTCATCGTCGCCAGAGGAGCTGGAGCGAGAGGCCGAGGCCGGGGTCGAACTCGACGACGTCGGTGCGGCCAGAGGTGAAGTTGGTGCCCTGGAAAAGCTCCCGGTCGAAGAGCCAGCTGGCCAGGGCCTCGATCGTGAAGCCGCGGCCGAGCGTCCGCTCGAGGCCGACTGCCGCCCGCTGGTCGAAGACGTAGAAACGCTCGTCTTCGATGACGCGGTCGGCCAGAAAATAGATCTGCGTGTCGGTGCGGTAGAAGCTGATGAAGGCGAGGCCGTCGGCCAGGCGGCGGCGGGCCTCGACATTGACGTTGACCAGCGGGAAGTAGGCCGCCGAGATCGTCCAGTCGTCATCGGGCCGCCACTCGAGGGCCGCCGGCAGGCCGAGCTTGGCCTCGAACGAATCGCTCGGCTTCCAGCCGTAGGAGATGCCGGGCAGCGGGTAGGGGAGCTGGGCGGTCGGCGAGTAGAAGAGGCTGAAGTTCCACTCGTCGCGGTCGTTGCGGGCCGGGGTGTTCCAGAAGAGGATCGCCATCAGGGTCAGGTCGCGGCCGGCGGCGAAGGGCTGGTCGCTGGCTGAGCCGAACAGGAAGGTGCCGCCGAGTGTGCCGCCGGAGGCGAGCGGCCGGATGTGGGTCAGGCCGGTCTCGATGAGCCAGAGCTGGTCGGGCACCGGCTGCCCTGAGTCGGGGAGGATCGCGTCGGTCGCGATCTCCAGCCGGCCAAAGCGGCCGATCCCGATCCAGAGCGGGCCATCTTCGACCGGAGGCACGATCGGCGCCGCCACCCGGGCAAACTGGGCGTTCATCGCCATCGTGCCGGGCTGGCCGAAGACCGGCGTGGCCGGAGCCCAGAAGCCGCCGAGGCTGACCGGGGCGGCTGAGCCGAAGGGGCTGCTCTTCTTTTTCTTCTTCTCGCCGTAGGCCGAGGGGACGGGCTCCGGATCGGCGTCGGCGATCGGCTCGCTGGCGAAGAAGCTCTCCTCGAGGTTGAACTCGACCGGCGGCAGCAGGGCTACCCGCTCAGGCGGCGGCGGCCAGGTGGCGGCGGGCGGCGGCCAGACGGAGGGTTCCTCGGCAGCGGCCGGCCTGCCAAGCAAGCCACCGCCAGGCACCATCGCCAGCAGGGCGATGCCGAGCCTCGCGACGAGCCCCGCAAAGCGGTGCCGCGGAGCCAGCGACGACGTCAGGCTGGTTGGCACAGGCGGAGCATCTCCCGGGCGGCCCTCGGAGGCGGGCGAAGGCGGGGCGAGAGGGTAGCGGGCGAAGGCAGCCTGCGAAAGCGGACTGTGGACCAAAGTCCCGGGCGATACGAAGCCCGGCGCGAGAAGCCGGGCAAGCCGCGGCGACCGGGCGGAGAACATCCTCCGGCAGGCAAGCTGCCTCAGCCGGGCGAGCCCATCGGACCGGGGTAGCTCACCTCCTCGAGCCTGCCGGTGTCGACGTCGTAGATGAAGCCGCGGACGGTGACGGCGTCGGGGCCGCTGGTCGGAATCCAGGGATGCGAGTGGATCGCTGCCATCCCCCGGCGGACATCCCAGGCGAGCCGCTGGTCGGTCTCGGACGAGCGGGCGGCATCGAGCGGAGCCGGGCCGCCGCGGAAGGCATGGAAGGCGGCCGGGCTGGCGGCCGCGGTGTTGCAGGGGGTGAAGGAGCGGCCGGTCGCCTTGCCCAGCAGGTCGGAGGCGGCCGCGTCGCCCTCGAGGCCCGCCTTGAGGAGGTCGTCGGTAAAGGAA
>JAQCJP010000300.1 GCA_027592945.1 Planctomycetota bacterium | reverse complement strand
CCGCCACGACAAGCGCCCGCAGCCCCTCGACGTGCCTGCGGACATCCGCAGTCTGGGTGGTGAGATCGCCGGCCGCCGCTACGCCCTCGTCCGCTCGGGCGGCGTTTTCCTGCGTCACCTGGTCGAGCTGATTCATGGCGGAGCCGATCTGACGGATGCCCTGCGCCTGCTCTTGGGCCGCGGTGGCGATCTCGGCGACGAGCTTGTCGGCCGCGGTCACATGCTCGGCAATCGTGGTCAACGACCGGCCCACCCGGCCGCAACTCGCCTCACCCTGTCGGCTGCTCTCGATCGCCGCATCGATCCGCTCGGCCGTTTCGCGGGCCGCCGCGGCACTCCGCTGGGCGAGCGAGCGAACTTCGTCGGCCACCACCGCGAAGCCGGCGCCGGCCTCGCCGGCCCGGGCCGCCTCGACGGCCGCGTTGAGGGCGAGGATGTTGGTCTGAAAGGCGATCTCGTCGATTTGTTTGACGATCTTGGCGACCTCGGCGCTGGCCGCTCCGATCGACTGCATAGCGGCGTCCATCTCCGCCATCGTGCCGGCACCGGTCTCGGCCGCCGAGCGTGCCTCGCGGGCCAGTTGCGTGGCACGGGCGGCATTGTCGGCCGTGCAGCGGATCATCGCCGACATCTGTTCGAGGGCTGCCCCGGTTTCCGCGACCGCCGAGCCTTGTTCGGCACAGCCTGCGGCAACCGTGCGATTCACCCCCGCCAGCCGGTCGCAGGCGTCGGCTGTCCGGGTAGCCCCAGTTTCCAGGGCATCGGAGATCCCGATCAACGCCTTCGAGAGCGACCGAGTGATGCTGGCAGCCAGGAAGGAGCCGAGGACGGTGGCCAGGGCGATCATCGTGCCGGCCACCGCATAGCCGGAGCGGAGTCGCGACCGGGCCGCTGCCACCTCCTTGGAGGCCAGGTCGAGGTTGTGTTCGATCGCCTTGTTGAACCGATCGAGGCAGCGGTCGGCGACCGCTTCAACACCGTCGAGAATGGCGGCTCGGGCGGCGGCGGCCTCACCCGCATCGGCGAGGCTGATCGCCTCCCGGACGGCAGACAGGAACGCCTGGCGGGCTTGCTGGCCAAGGTCGAAGAGCCGTTGGTCTTCGGCATTGCTCAACAGGCCGCGATAGGTGGCCACCGCCTCGTCACTGCGGCGGATCGCTTCGGTCAGTTGTACGCGAGCGGCCTGCATCCGGTCAGGCTGATCGTTATCGAGGACAGCCGTCCGCGCTGCCTGGAGAATCACGAGATTGTCGGTGATGATCCGGCTGAGGGTCACCACCGAGGGCACGGTGTTTCCCGAGAGCGTCTCCACGTTGGCATTCAGGGCGTAGAGCCGCCAGAGCGAGGCGCCGCCAACGGCAAGCACCGCAAGGACGAGGATCGCGAAGGCGATACCGACGCGACGGGGAATCGTCAGGTGGCTCATGGCTGATCTCCTGGAGCGCGGGATGGATCCGGGGGGGCGTCGGCAGAAGATTCTGGAAGCTGGTCTGACGTGGCGACCGCGTCGAGGTCGAGGAGCGTCGTCACGCCACTTTCTCGACGGGCCATGCCGGTGATGAACCGCGTGTCGACGGCCGCACCAAAGTCAGGTGGAGCGGCGATGTCGGCCGCGGTGAGGCTGGCTACCTCGTCAACACTGTCGACGACGACGGCGTAGGGTCTGCTGCCGCCGTCGGGCGTGGCCACTTGGGCCACGATGATGCAGGTACGATCATGATCGGGCTCGGGCGGGAGCCCGAGACGGACTCGCAGATCGATCAGCGGGATGACCCGGCCCCTCAGGTTGATGACACCTCGCACATGCGGCGGCATCGTGGCGACCGGTGTGATCGGGCAGAGCCGGATGATTTCCCGGACGGCCAGGACCGGCACCCCGTAGGCCTCGGCGGCCAGCATGAAGGTCAGGTACTTGCCCCCAGCGGCGGACGCCCGGGGTTGCTCCAGAGAGGCGTGGTCGGCGTGAGGCTTGGACATCGTCTCGTGGCGGCTTCAGGCCGCGGTCTCCGTGGAACGGCGGCCGAGTCGAACCAGCGCCGTGGTATCGAGGATCAGGCCCACGCGGCCGTCTCCCAGGATCGCGGCGCCGGCGAAGGCGGTCCGGCCGGCAAAGGTTTCACCCAGTGACTTGATCACCACCTCCTGCTTGCCGGCGAGATCGTCCACCAGCAGGCCGCGGCAGTCGTGACCGGCCTCGAGCACCACCACGATGCCGCGGGTTGCATCCTCCACCCCACCGATTCCGAGGTGCCGGCCCAGCCGCAACAGTGGCACCTGGCGGCCGCGGACGTCGACCAACTCGCCGCGACTCTGCACGGTGGTGATGCTGCCGGCCAGGGGGCGAAACGATTCCCGGACGGCGAGCGTCGGGATCACGAACCGCTGGTCGGCGACCGTCACGATCAGCCCCTCGATGATCGCCAGCGTCAGGGGCATGAAGACCGTGAAGGTGGTTCCTTGACCCGGCACCGAGTCGATCTCCACTTTGCCGCGGACCCGTTCGATGTTCCGACGGACGACGTCCATGCCGACGCCACGGCCCGACACGTCGCTGACCTGCTCGGCGGTGGAGAAGCCGGGGGCAAAGATCAGTTCCAAGAGCTCCCGTCGGTCGATCACCGCGTCGGGGGCGAGCAGGCCCCGCTCGATCGCCTTGGCCCGGATTCGAGCCGCGTCGAGCCCGCGGCCGTCATCGGTGATTTCGATCACGACGAAGCCACCCTCATGGAACGCTCGCAGGCGGATCGTGCCTGTGGCGGGCTTGCCGGCGGCCTCTCGCTCCGCGGGGAGTTCGATCCCGTGGTCGACGGCGTTGCGGAGCATGTGGACCAACGGGTCGCCGATCTCCTCGATGACCGTGCGGTCAAGCTCCGTCTCCTCGCCGTCGACGACGAGGCGAATCTGCTTGCCGAGGGCCACGCCGGTGTCGCGGACCAGCCGGGCCATCTTCTGGAAGGTGCCCCTGATGGGAAGCATCCGCATGGCCATCGCCGTTCGCTGGAGGTCGGCGGTGATGCCCCGCAGCTGGCCGAGGGATCGCGTGAGCCGCTCATCGGTCGAGGCGGCGGCCGCCTGGAAGACCATCGATTGGGCGATCACGAGCTCCCCGACGAGATCGACCAGGTTGTCGAGCTTGCCCGTGTCGACCCGCACGGAGGTGGCGGCGCGGCCGAGGCGACGTGGGGCTGGGAGCGGGGCCGGAGCAGCCGGCCGGCTGTCGTGCGGAGCGGGCGTATCGGCCGCGGGTGCCGGCTGAGGCGAGGGCGGGGCAGGGGCCTTGGGCATCGCAGCCGGCGG
>JAQCJP010000042.1 GCA_027592945.1 Planctomycetota bacterium | reverse complement strand
GGCTTTACGCTTGTTGAACTGCTCGTGGTGATAGCGATCATCGCCACGCTGATCGGTCTTCTTCTGCCGGCGGTCCAGTCGGCCCGCGAGGCCGCCCGCCGGACCCAGTGCATGAACAAGATTCGGCAAATCCTGCTGGCAAACGCCAACTACACTGATGCAAAGAAGGGCCGGCTGCCCGATGCCCTCTCCAATCGCAACAGTGTGCAAAGCCGCAGCACGACCGGAACCGCGACCTACCCGATGCAGGTTGTCATCATGGCCTACTCGGAAGAAGAATCGCTGCGGCAAAAGTTTCGTCCTGGAGTCGTGTTCCTTGACACAACCGCCCCGGTCGTGGACCTCTTTATCTGCTCGAGCGATCCCTCGCCGGCGACCTCATCACAAATCCGCGGGGTCATCAGTTATTTGAGTAATGGTGTGCTTTTTTTTGACGATCCTCGGCTCCGTAAGGTCACTGACGGCTCCACCAAAACGATCGCGCTAGCCGACAGTTACGCCGTAACCAAGAACAGCGGAAGCACCGTTCCGTCGCAGTATTTCTGGCGGCGTTCGAGACGGGCTCCGACCTTCGCCCATCCCGACAACACACCCTCAACCGTTGTCGGCCGGTCGTACCGGCCTGCAGAGTCGGAGCCCGGCCGATGGGGGCCGGCCTTCAACGCAGAAGCCTCCAACGCCCTCGCCGCCATGACCGACCCGCCATTTCAATCGAAGCCATCGACCGCGGACGCGGACAATCGCTTCCTGCAAGGTGTCCACGGTGATGGGCTCAATGTTGGAATGCTCGACACGAGCGTCCGACAAATCAGCGGGTCGATTGATCCGGTGGCCTTCTGGGCCGCTGTCACGCCTGCTGGGGGCGAATCGGCCCGGCTCACCGACTAGCAGGCCGTCGACTGGGGCCGCTGCTCACCATCTGTGCGACCGAAGCCAGTCGGCGTTCTTGCTTCTTGCCCAGTCCCAGTCCCAAGGAACGAGAAGCCGTTGGAGGCTCGTCCTCGTGGCAGCGCGGGCCGCTGCCTTACCCACTGAACTGTCGGGGCAACGCCCCGTTCGCTACAAGCCAGTTTCACCGATGTGGTGAAACGGGATTCACACGATATGTGAAACCACCTTCACGTTTTGTGTGTTTTTGTGAAACCCTCTCAATCCTCACCGTTTTGATGTGTTTTTGCGGCGATTCTCATTTTTTCCCCAATATCGTGACGTTTCTCGGCTTCCAAAGTTTTTCCTCGCAGAAAAATGCGTTCGGCGCGCCGTTTGCAATCGGTTATTGGCGTTCCCGATTCAGCACGGCCGTTGACGCCTTCAGCGATCCGCTCTGAGTCGCCCTTTCTTTGGAGAACGCACCGATGCGAAAGATTGTTCCGGCCCTCTTGATTGCAGCATCCCTCGTAGCGGCGGGAACTTCCGCATCGGCCCAGACCATCCTCGGACAGTGGGATGGAAACGGAATCACCGCCGGCACGTATTCGGGCACCTCAGCTGGCACGAACTCCTCGGGGACGGCTCTCGCACAGCGATATTCGAGCGGCTCGTTTTTTTCCCTCCCTGCACCATTTAGCTCGGTCGTCACCCAGGGAACTCCCGCCGATCCCGGCACCGATATTTCGGGCACAATCTACAACCGGAGTTTCACGGTGAATCCCCCGCAAACGACGGACGCCAATGAGTCTCAAGGCGCGGTTTTTAACGTCTCTACTGCCGGCATGAACCCGGGCGAAGCCGTCCAGCTGTCGTGGAGCATGACGGTTGGCTTCCGCTCCAGCCGATACTGGCAACTTCTGGCGAGCACTGACGGCACCAACTTCTCTCCGGTGCCTGTCGGAGTCGGCTCATCGGTCACCCAGGCGGTCAATGGCTTCGGCAACACGTCGTCTCCGTACACCCCGATCTCGGGGACCGCTACGGCGACCGTGAGCTCCACCGGGTTGGTCGATATCCAGACCATCAACCAAAACTATCTCGCCGCTGCCTCGACATCGACTGCTCCGATTGCTCCCTTCGATCTCGGTTTCATCGATGACATCACGTTCACGCTGCCGACGGGGCAAGGGTTTGAGAACAACCCGAACTTCGCGTTCGCCATCGTGGGTGCTTTCGACCCCAACTATGTCGGAACCGACGGGGCTGAAGGCTACATCTCTTCCTTCGCGGGGACCAACTCGCTTGACGGTACGAACGGGTATGTACGCTCAACCTTCTCTGGCGGCAGCATGAAAATGGACCTGGTGACCGTGTCGGCCGTTCCGGAGCCGGGCAGCGTCGCCTTGCTGGGTCTGGCCGCCCTCGGCGGACTCGGCTTCATGGGTCGCCGTCGCCTCTTGAAGGCCACCCGTTGATAGCGGTCGGCGGATCGATCCATTAGGATTTGCAAGAGTTGGCCGCCCGTGCCAGATCACGGGCGGCCAACTCATTTTCCTGGAAAGGTGCATTCATGCTTGGCCGCCATTCGTTTCACCGCGCGACAGCCGTTGTCGTGATTGCCGTGGCTCTCGTTGCCAGAGCGTCGTCAGCCCAGTTGGCCTTTGACTGGGCGACGGTCGGCGACATCGGCAACCCGGCCGACACCCTCGTGATGACCAAGGGCCCTGCCGCCGATTTCACGACCGGCTACGGCAGCGTTGGCTACGAGTACCGAATCACGACCAAGAGCGTGACCAACTCGCAATACGTCGACTTTCTCAACACGGTCGACCCGAGCGGGTCCAACGCTCTCAATCTCTGGGACCGCAAGATGGCCGACCATTTCATCGAAGGCCTGGGGTCGCAGGTTGCCACCACGGGCGGCATCGATCGCAACCTGACGGCGGCAGAGGGATTCCGGTACACCGTCAAGACCGGCCAAGAGCAGTTTCCGGCGGTCTGGGTCCGGTGGGCCTCGGCAGCCAGGTTCGTCAACTGGCTTTCCAACGGTGAAAGCTCCAGCGGCACCGAAAGCGGCATCTACGACATGTCGGTGCTGACCAGCCCTTTCGCCACGCCGCCGACGCGGGCTCCAGGAGCGACCGTGTTCCTGCCCAGCGAAGACGAGTACTACAAGGCCGCGTATTACGATCCTGCGCTCAACGGCGGGACGGGAGGTTACTGGCAATACGGGACGCGGAGCAACACGCCTCCCGATAGCATCGCCCCTCCCGGAGGCACGAACGCCGCCAACATCGGATCTGGTGATCTCGGCGGCGGCGGCACGGCCACGACCATGGCGACCACCGGCGCGGCCTACGACGTAACCCTGTCCTACCTGACCGACGTTGGTGCCTACACCAGCGCCACCAGCGGCTACGGACTCTACGACGCCGAGGGGCTCGTCTACAGTTGGACCGAGGGCACCCGGAACACGTTCGGCAATGAACTGCCAATCTACCGGGGCGGCAGCTGGAGGTATGGTGAAGGCTACGACGGCGCCGCCTACCGCAACATTTATTCCGGGGCCAACGTCGACGGATCATTCCAGATCGGCTTTCGGGTTGCAGCGCTCCCCGCGGCCCCCGCTGGCGACATCGTCATCGACGTGCCCAGCGGCGTGCTGACCCAGGCGGCCGCCGGCTACGCCGAGATCACGACTGCCGACTCTGTCACGAAGACCGGCGCTGGCACGCTGGTCTTTGACGCCGCCAATGCCTACACCGGGCCGACCACGATCGCCGCCGGCACACTCGAAGTATCCAACTCCAACGGCCTGTCCGGCTCCGCCGTGACCGTCAACCCTGGCGGCACGCTTGCGATCGCCCCCGGCACGACACTCAGATCCCCGTCGGTGATCGTCAGTGGAGGCTCGCTTTCAGCCGCGGCGCTGGCGGTCAATGACAGCACCGGGATCACGTCGCTTGCAATCAACGCCGGTTCCCTGACCGGTTCACCAACGGTCACGATCTCGACCGGCGGCACGATGGCGTTGCCGCAGGACGCGCGGGTGACGGTGGCTGTCGGCGGCCTGGCCGTCACCGAAACCGCAGGCGGTGGCCGGCTCGATCTCGGAGCCGGCATGGTGACGGTTGCCGCCGGTGGTATTTCCAGCACTGACCTTCGAGCCGACATCATCGCCGGCCGCAACGGCGGCGCATGGGACGGGAGCACCGGCATCACCTCGGCGGCCGCGGCGGCGGCTCCGGGCGGAACGCGGGCAGTCGGCTACTTCACCGCTGGCGACGGCACGACGCGGGTCTCCTTTGCGGCTCCCGGCGACAGTGACCTGAGCGGCCAGGTGAACATCATCGACCTGGTGGGCATTGACGCAGCCGGCAAGTTCGGCAGCGGCCAACCCGCCGACTGGAGCCAGGGCGACTTCAACTACGACGGTGTCACCAACGTCCTCGACCTGATCGCGATCGACACCGCCGGAGCATTCGGTTCGGGCGACTATTTCCCCGCCGCGGCCTCGTCGGTTGCGGCGGCCGCAGTTCCCGAGCCCGCCGTGATCACCTCGGCTGCATGCGTGATTGCTCTCTCGGCGGCAGGGTTTGCAGCCCGCCGGCTGGCGGTCGCTCGCCCGACGACACAGAACTGAGGAACTCGCCGCGTGGCCGGTGCCGCCTCCACGGATCCTCGTCTCGATCTCGACTTTGTCGCTCCCTGGTTTTTCGGACCGGCCGCGGAAAACGCGGCGTTTGTCGAGGAACTCCTGGTGGAGTTTCTCCGGGACCATGCTGCCTGGCGGCGGGCCTTTCACCCCGAGGACAGGCTGGCCTCGCGGGAAGAGCTTTTTGCGGACCCTGCTTTCCTGGCAGCCCGGACCAAAATGCGGCGTGAGCTCCTCCGGCTCTCGTCGGCGTTGCAGCAGGCAGTGCCCTTCTTTCATCCCCGGTACGTCGGCCATATGACGGGCGACCTGCTGCTGCCCGGAATCGTGGCGAAGCTACTCACGACGCTCTACAACCCCAACAACGTGTCGGAGGAGGGAGCGCCAGTCACGACGGAACTCGAACTCGAGGTCGGAGACGACCTCGCCAGGATGCTCGGCTTCAGCGTTGTCGACGGGCAAGAGCCGTGCGGCTGGGGGCATCTCACCAGCGGTGGCACCGTCGCCAACTACGAGGCTCTTTGGAATCTCCGATCGGCGAAGTTCTTTGGCGTTGCCCTGCAGTCGGCTGCCGCCCTCACGCAACTCGACCCGCTGATTGGTGGTGAGTCGCGACCGCTCTCGAACTATTCCGTCTGGGAGCTTGTGAATCTCCCGGTCGACGACATGATCAGCCTCAGGCGGGACGTGCTGGCCTGGGTGACGACCCGGGCCGATCCTTTGCTCGGGCATGCCTTCGCTGAGGCGGTTCGTCGGGAGCGGATCGAGAGCCTGGGAACCGCCGCCTTTTTCAGCCAGCACCGTCCGCTGCAGCCGCCGCAGGTCGTCGTTCCCGCCTCGGCCCACTACTCCTGGGCGAAGGGAATGAAGGTGCTCGGGCTAGGCACCGCCAACCTGCTGAGGATTCCCGTCGACCATCGGATGCGGATGGTCGTCTCGGCGCTCGAGGAACAGCTGGCCCGGCTTTCCGAACAGCAGGTGCCCGTGCTCTGCGTGGTGGGAATGCTCGGCACGACCGAGTTCGGGGCGATTGACCCGATCCATGAGATCGTCGCCCTTCGCGGCCGCTTCCGGGAGCAGGGCCTCGACTTTGGGATTCATGTCGACGGGGCCTGGGGAGGCTACCTGGCCAGCATCTTCCGGCGGCCCGACGGCTCCCGTCACTCGCGGGAGGAGGTCCGCGACGGCCTGGCCTACTTTCCCAGCCAGTCGGTCTACGAGGCCTTTGCCGCCGTGCCCGCGGCCGACTCGGTCACGATCGACCCGCACAAGCTCGGATACGTGCCCTACGCCGCCGGAGCGATCGTTGTCCGCAACCGCGAGGTTGTCGATTTTCTCACCCAGGACGCCGCCTATGTCTTCGACCGGGATGACGCCATCGGCCAGCCACCCCGCCGGCGGCAGTTGGCGAATCTCGGGCAATACATTCTGGAAGGCTCAAAGCCCGGGGCGGCAGCGGCGGCGGTCCATGTGACCCACCGCTCGCTCCCGCTGGACTCCGGCGGTCTGGGACGGATTCTCAAGCTCACCATCCGAATCTCGGAAATGTTTCTCGATTCCGTGGCCGCCGCCCGGGAGCGGCTGGCCGATCGTGTCCGCCTCTGCGTGCCCTTCGAGCCCGACACGAATCTCATCTGCCTGGCCGTCAATCCGGTCGGCAACACCTCGGTGGCGGCAGCCAACGACTTCGGCAGGGCGGTCTTCGCCCGCCTCAAGGCCGACGGTGCGGCCGCCCTCGCGGGCCGAGAGTTCATCGGGTCGTACACCTCGCTGACCCACGAATCGATGCCTGCTGCCGAGGCGGCCCGGATTCTGGCCGCGCTCAACCTCGACCCGGCGACCTTTGTGCCCGTGGCAACCGACCGGCGGGTGCTTGCCGATCACCTCTTCATTCTCAGGCATACGCTGATGAATCCCTGGTTCCTCGCGGGGAACGAGGGAGATTTCTATCTCGACAAGTACTGGCGTCACCTTGAGGAGGTGATCGACGCGGTGCTGCTGGGGCGAAACCAGGCGGACCGCCGCACTCAGATGTAGTACATCGGCTCGCTGATGCCGCGGCTGCGATGCACGAGGTCAGCCAGGGTCACATTCTCGAGCGTTGTCGCCTGCGCTTCCGCGGCCTGGTCCCACACCGAGACGAGCGCGGCTGCCACGTGGGACTCTCCCGAGAGGCCCGCTGCGATCGGGGCCGGCACGCCGGTGGGACCCTCGATTGCGGCGCGGATTTCTCCGAGAGTGATATCCTCGGGGTTCCGGGCGAGGCGATATCCACCGCCGGCTCCGCGGACGCTCTTCACGATGCCGGCCCGGTTGAGCTGGAGCAGGATCTGCACCAGAAAGCGTGCCGGGATCTGCTGAACTTCGCAGATTGACCGCATCCGCACCGGGGTGTCGTCATCGCTCTGGCGAGCGAGTTCAACGGCGGCAATCGCGGCATACTCCGTTCGAGCCGAAACTTTCATCAACCGCTCCACGCTTTCTACTTCCAGAAAATACCACACCTCGGCCTCCGGGTGACACTCCTGCTTCCAATCGGGGGGGGCGACGGCCGCCGCTCGCCGGGGATTCTCCGATGAAAGGGGACGGGACGAGACTCGACAAATCCCGGATCATCCGAGCGAAACCGGAATGTCGGCCGGGGCCGACGCGCTTTCCAGGGCCTACCACCTGGAGCGCGGCTCTTGCTGCGGCTCGGGTTGCCGCCACTGCCCGTATGAGCCCAAGCACGTCGGAGGAAATCGCGTCGTGAAATCCAGATGACAACGCGATCCCAAGCGATTACCATCCCCGAGGGACTGGAGCCCATGCACCGCCAACAGAACGTGATCGTCGTGACGGGAGGTCCGGGAGGCGGAAAGACCACGGCACTGGACCTGTTTCAGCGGGAACTGAAATCAGCCGTCAAGGTCGTGCCCGAGGCCGCCACCCTGCTCTTTGGCCACGGACTCGACAGGGACGCCGGGGATGCCGACGGCAAACTCCTGCAGCGATCCATCTACAGGATGCAAATCAGTTTGGAGGGCATCTTTCGGGAGTTCTATTCGGATCGCCTCCTGATTTGCGATCGGGGCACTCTCGATGGCCTCGCGTACTGGCCTGACGACGAACAGAGTTTTCTCGAGAGCGTCAGCACCACCTTCGAAGCCGAATTGGCCCGGTATGGCGCGGTCATCTTCTTCCAGACCGCGGCGGTCCATGGCGAAGACGTGAAGAGCAACAACCCGTATCGGACAGAGGATTCCAAGACTGCCGTCGCTCTCGATGAAAAGCTGCGGGGGGTCTGGGCACGGCACCCCAACTTTCACTTCATACCCACCGAACTGTCTTTCATGGCCAAGATCAACCACGGCCTGGAGACAATCGCCGGCGTGCTGAAGCGGATGCCGGCTTAGCGTCATCCTGGACGCGACTTCCGGAACCCATCACCCCTTCTCGGCAATTTACAGGTCCGCCGATGACTGACATGCCCTGGCTGGACTGGTATCAGAGCCTCGCCAAGCCCTCGTGGACACCGGCACCGGGAACTATCGGCCTGATCTGGCAGGTGCTCGATTGGCAGGCCCTCGTGGGCAGTCTCTTCGTCGGCACCGGTCCCGAGTTTACCGCACGCGCCCATTCATTGGCCCGGGTGGGCACGCCCCCGAAGAACCGGCCCGGTTGTGGCCCTGGAGGAATGCCGCTGCCTGCCGCAGCGCGCCGAAACATGCCAAACGCCGAGGCGGACGGGGTGGGATTCGAACCCACGAGCCGCTTTCGCGACTGCCGGTTTTCAAGACCGGTGCATTCAACCGCTCTGCCACCCGTCCGGAGAGACCGATACCGCGGCCCCTGGACCCGGAGTTTACACGAGCCCGGCGCCCCCTTTGACTCCCGAGCCGGCTTTTTCTAGGCTTCAACCAGATTCGAGTACCCTCAGGAACCAGGCAGCGTATGGGCGGCATTAGCAACCGGATGAAAGAAATCAAGCGGCGGCGGCATCGTCGGCAGAAGCTGGCGAAGTTTCAATCGAAGCTGAAAAAGGCCACCGCCAGCGAGAAGCAAGCCATGGCCGACAAACTCCGCAAACTCACGCCGGGCTGCGACGACCTGATCGTGCGTTTTGGTCTCGAAGAACGCGCCTGACTGCGGCCCGCCCCGTCAAACGGCTCAACTCTTCTGGGTGAAGATGAACCCGTCCTGCACGAAGTCGATGCTGACGGAGCTTCCTTCCGGGAAACGTCCTGCCAGCAACTCACGAGCCAGTTCATTCTGCAACTGCTGCTGAATGACTCGCTTGAGCGGGCGGGCGCCGTAGATCGGGTCGTATCCCAGGCGGGCGATCTCGTCGACGGCCGCCTCGCTGCACTCGACGGTGATGCCCGCCTTGGCCGCCTGCTTGATCAGCCGCTTGACCTGGATCTCGACGATCCGGCGGATGTGCTGCTGATCAAGCGGATGGAAGATGATCGTCTCATCGATCCGGTTGAGAAACTCGGGCAGGAATCGGGCCGAGAGCGCGTCCTTGACGGCGTCCCGCATCTCCTGCTCGCTGCCCCCCTCCTTGGTGACCTCCTGGATCACCTGGCTGCCGACGTTGCTCGTCATCACGACGATCGTGTTGGTGAAGTCGACGGTGTGGCCGAGGCTGTCGGTCAGCCGACCGTCGTCGAGGACCTGAAGCAGGACGTTGAAGACGTCGCGGTTGGCCTTCTCCATCTCGTCGAGAAGCACGACGCAGTAGGGACGCCGCCGGACCGCCTCGGTCAGGAGGCCGCCCTCCTCATAGCCGACGTAGCCGGGCGGAGCGCCGATCAGCCGAGCGACGGTGTGCTTCTCCATGAACTCGCTCATGTCGATCCGCACCATCGCATTTTCGTCGTCGAAGAGCACCTCTGCGAGGGCCTTGCAGAGCTCCGTCTTGCCGACGCCTGTGGGGCCGAGGAACAAGAATGAGCCAATCGGCCGGTTGGGATCCTGAAGCCCTGCCCGGCTGCGACGGACCGCGTCGCTGACGGCCTCGACCGCCTCCTCCTGACCGACAACCCGCTGATGAAGCCGGTCTTCGAGCACCAGCAGTTTGGCCCGCTCAGTCTCCACGAGCCGGGTCACCGGAATCCCGGTCCAGGCACTGACCACCTCGGCAATCTCCTCGGCACCGACTTCCCGCCGCAGGAGCCGCTTGGCGGGCTTGTCAGTTGCCTCCCGCCCCTCCTTCTCACTGCCCTCCTGGTCAAGCCGCTCAGCCAGCGTTTTCCGCTTGACGTCGAGCTCGTAGAGCGTCTGATAGAGCGACTCCTCGATCGGCTGCCCCGCCGACTGCCGCTCCTTGATCTGGGTGCCCGCCTGCTCGAACTCTCGCTCTACCGTATCAAGCTGCTGCCGGAGTTCCTGGACGCTGCCCACGCCGCTCTTCTCGGCCTCCCACTGCTCGCGGAGACTGGCGAGCGTCTTGCGAAGGTCGGCAGATTCCGCCTCGATCTCCGCAAGCCTGTCCTTCGCGTGCTCCTCGGTTTCCTCGGCCAACTGCCGGCCCGCCAGCTCTAGCTGCACCAGCCGTCGCTGAACCTCGTCAATCTCGCTAGGGACGCTCTGCAGTTCCATCGCGATCCGGCTGGTCGCCTCGTCCATCAAGTCGATCGCCTTGTCGGGGAGGAAACGATCGGCGATGTACCGGTGCGACAGCTCGGCTGCCGCCACGAGGGCAGAATCCTTGATCTTGACCCCCTTGTGATGGGCTTCGTAGCGGGGCTTGAGGCCCCGCAGGATCGCGATCGTGTCTTCCACGCTCGGCTCGCCCACGAAGACCGGCTGGAACCGCCGCTCCAGGGCCGCGTCCTTCTCGATGTGCTTGCGGTACTCATCGAGCGTGGTCGCCCCGATGCAACGCAACTCGCCGCGGGCCAGCGCCGGCTTGAGAAGATTGGCTGCGTCGGAGCCACCCTCGGCGGCCCCCGCGCCGATGACCGTGTGGAGTTCGTCGATGAAGAGGATCACGTTGCCGGCCGCCGCTTCGACCTCGCGGAGGATGGCCTTGAGCCGGTCTTCGAACTCCCCGCGATACTTCGTGCCGGCGATCAGGGCCCCCAGGTCGAGGGCGACCACCCGGCGGTTTTTGAGGGTCTCGGGCACATCCGACTGCACGATCCGAAGGGCGAGCCCTTCGGCAATCGCCGTCTTGCCCACCCCCGGCTCCCCGATCAGCACGGGGTTGTTCTTGGTCCGGCGGGAGAGCACCTGGATGACGCGGCGGATCTCGGAGTCGCGGCCAATCACCGGGTCGAGCTTGCCCTGGCTGGCCCGCTGAACGAGGTCCACCCCATACTTCTCGAGCGCTTGAAACTTCTCCTCTGGATTCTGGTCGGTCACACGAGACTGCCCGCGGACCGCCTGGAGGCCAGCCAGCAGATCCTTCTCCGTGACCCCGCCGAGCTCGAGGACGTTCTTGGCCTTCGACGGGGTCTTGGCGAGAGCGAGGAGCAGGTGATCCGTCGAGACAAACTCGTCCTTCATCGTGTGCGACTCGGCCGTCGCCGCCTCGAACACCTTGATCAGCTCTTGATCGGGCTGCGGCTGGGAGCCGCCCGAAACCTTGGGCTGATGAGAGAGCTCGGCCTCGATGATCCGTTCGAGCTGCTGCCGATCGACGCCGATCTTTTCCAGGAGTGGCCGGACGATTCCCTCCCGCTCCGCCACGAGGGCGTGGAGCAGGTGGAGCGGCGTCACCTGCGGATGGCCCCGCTCGGATGCCAACTCCACGGCTGACTGCACAGCCTCCTGGGCCTTGATCGTGAACTTGTCAAAACGGAATGGCATATCCCCTCCAGATTGAAAAAAGGGGACATTCTGCTTTTCGCACGTTGCCGTCCGCTGATGCCCCTCCGCAAACCTCGAAAAAGCAGAATGTCCCCTTTTTCGGCCCCTCTATCAGGCTAGTCGTTCTTGACTTCGAACTCCGCGTCGATCGTGTCGTCGGCCGGCTTCTCACCGCCGGCGGCCGTGTCGCCTTCCGTGGTGCCGCCGGCCCGCTGTTGCGACTGCTGCTCGTAGAGCACCTTCGAGAGGCCATGAGCGGCCTGCTCGAGGGAGTCGTGAGCTGACTGGATCGCGTCGGCGTCCTCGCCCTTGGCCACTTCCCGAGCCTTGGCGATCGCGGCCTCCAGCGGCGCCTTGTCGGTCGCCGAGAGCTTGTCGTCGTTCTCCTTGATCAGCTTCTCGGTCTGGAAGCAGAGTGCCTCGGCCCGGTTGCGGACCTCGGCCAGCCGGGCCTTCTTCTTGTCTTCCTCGGCATGCTCCTCGGCATCCTTCCGCATCCGCTCGATTTCGGACTCGTTGAGCCCGCTCGACTGCTCGATCCGGACGGTCTGCTCCTTGTTGCTCCCCAGATCCTTGGCGCTGACATTCAGGATGCCGTTGGCGTCGATGTCAAACTTGACCTCGATCTGCGGGGTCCCGCGGGGTGATGGCGGAATGCCTTCCAGGTTGAACTGGCCAAGGAGCCGGTTGTCCTTGGCCATCGGCCGCTCACCCTGGTAGACGCTCACCGTCACTGCCGTCTGATTGTCGGCGGCGGTGCTGAAGACCTGCTTCTTGTCGGTCGGAATCGTCGTGTTCCGCTCGACGAGCTTGGTGAAGATGCCGCCTTCGGTCTCGATCCCAAGCGAGAGCGGCGTAACGTCGAGCAGGAGCACGTCCTGCACGTCACCGCCGAGCACGCCCCCCTGGATTGCCGCCCCAAGCGCGACCACCTCATCGGGATTGACGCCCTTGTGAGACTCCTTGCCGAAAATCTTCTTGACCAGTTCCTGGACCTTGGGAATCCGCGTCGAGCCACCGACGAGCACGACTTCGTCGATCTCGGACGGCTTGAGCTTGGCATCCTCGAGGGCCTTCATGACCGGTCCGCGGCACCGCTCGATCAGATCGTCGGTGAGTTGTTCAAACTGGGCCCTCGTAATCGTCACCTGGAGGTGCTTGGGGCCCGCGGCGTCGGCCGTGATGAAGGGGAGATTGATGTCGGTGCTCTGGGCCGTCGAGAGTTCCTTCTTGGCCTTCTCGCAGGCCTCCTGGAGCCGCTGCATCGCCATCGGATCCTTGCGAAGGTCGATGCCCTGCTCCTTCTGGAACTGATCGGCCACGTGATTGATCAGGGCCTCGTCGAAGTCGTCACCGCCGAGATGGGTGTCACCGTTGGTGCTAATCACCTGGAAGACGCCGTCCTTGGAGACATCGAGTACCGAGACGTCGAACGTGCCGCCGCCCAAGTCAAAGACGACGATCTTCTCGTCCTTCTTTTTCTCGAGGCCGTAGGCGAGCGCTGCCGCCGTCGGCTCATTGACGATTCGCATCACCTCGAGGCCGGCGATCTGGCCGGCATCCTTCGTCGCCTGCCGCTGGGCATCGTTGAAGTAGGCGGGAACGGTGATCACCGCCTTGTTGACCTTGTGGCCGAGATAGCTCTCCGCCGACTCCTTGAGCGCCCGGAGCACCTTGGCCGAAACCTCCGGTGGCGTGAACTCCTGATCGCCCGCCTTGACCTTCACGTAGTCTTCGGGCCCCCCCACGATCTCGTAGGGAACCATCTTCTCCTCGCTGGCGACCTCGTTGTGCCGCCGGCCCATGAAACGCTTGATCGAGTAGATCGTCCGCTTCGGATTGGTGACGGCCTGCCGCCGGGCGATGTCGCCCACGAGTGTCTCGCCCTTGTCGTTAAAGGCCACTACGCTGGGGGTGAGACGATTACCCTCCTTGTTGGCGATCACCTTCGGCTCCTTGCCCTCCATCACCGCCACGACGGAGTTGGTCGTGCCGAGGTCGATCCCGATGATCTTTTCGCCCTGCTTGGTCGCCATAATGTTTCACCCTTCCCGTATCAGTGCCGCCGGCTTTGCCCGCGGCGGCGAGGCTTGTCAAAACGCTCCGCAGCGCCAATTCTTGCCGTCCTGGCACTGCACCAAATAGCGATGCAAAGGGCGTGCCAACCAGTCGCCGGGGCCGCCCGCGAGCCGCAGGATTTGCCCGTCTCTGGCGAAAACAGCCTGAATCCCCCTGTATTGAGGTGCTTCCGGTTCAGGGTACAGTTAACGGTTTCCCGCCTGGACACGCGGCCTGTCCCTGGCTGGCCTGCCATTTTGGCCGTCCCGAAAAAGTCACACCGATGGCCCAGCCTGATCCTCCGCCATCCCGGCCGACACGTCGCTCATCCGGCCGCAAGCCGGGCCTGGCCGGCCTCCGGTCGAAGATCGACAAGATCGACCGCTCGCTGGTGGCCCTGATGAACGAACGGGCCGAGGTCGCCCGTGAAATCGGCCATCTCAAGCATTCTTCCGGCCAGGAGACTTACGACCCGTCGCGGGAGGAACTCGTCCTCGGCCGGGTCGCGGCAGCGAACCATGGCCCGCTCTCCGACCACAGCCTCAAGGCGATCTTCCGGGAACTGATCTCAGGATCCAGAGCAATCGAGCAACATCTTCGAGTGGCCCATCTCGGCCCGGCCTGGACCTACAGCCACCTGGCAGCCCTCCATCGCTTCGGTGGCTCCGTCGATTTCGTGCCCGTGGGGAGCATCTCGGCGGCCTTCGAAGAGGTGCATGCCGGCCACTCCAACTACGGCGTCGTGCCGCTGGAAAACTCGACCGACGGCCGGATCGCCGACACGCTCGACAACTTCTCCCGGCTGCCCGTCAAGATCTGTGCCGAGGTTCCGCTTCGCATCCACCACACACTGCTGGCCACCTGCGACCGCTCGGCCATTCGGGAGGTCTACAGCCGCCCCCAGGCGCTCTCGCAATGCCGCAACTGGCTGGCCCGCCACCTCCCCTCCGCTCGGCTCGTTGAGGTGACGAGCACCAGCCTGGCAGCCGAAACCGCCGCCAAAACGCCCCACGCCGCGGCGATCGCCAGCCGGCAGGCCGGCGTTCATTACGGGCTCAATGTTTTGGCCGAAGAGATCGAGGACGTTGCCGGCAACACGACCCGCTTCGCGGTCATCGGCCACTCCGACGCCAGTCGGACCGGCAACGATAAGACAGCGCTGATGTTCGAGATCGAACACCGTCCCGGCGGCCTAGCCGATGCCCTGGCGATTCCCAAGCGGCAGAAGC
The DNA here is from genome assembly GCA_027592945.1 of Planctomycetota bacterium. Classification (GTDB taxonomy): domain Bacteria; phylum Planctomycetota; class Planctomycetia; order Pirellulales; family UBA1268; genus QWPN01. The sequence continues at coordinate 5,446 of JAQCJP010000042.1, read as the reverse complement.
TCAATCTGACCTGGATCGAATCCTTCCCGCTGCCTGGCGAAGATCGCGGCTACATCTTTTTCGTGGAACTCGACGGCCACCGGGCCGACCTCCGCGTCCGGAGGGCAATCGCCAGCCTCGAAAAGCGGTGCACCCGCGTCGTCTGCCTCGGCTCGTACGCCACCGCAGCCCCGGTGGGGTGAGTTGGAAGGGCGGGCCAGCGGTCTCGCCCGTTCACCGGCAGCCCGGTCCGCTCAGGCAATCAACCGCTTCATCTCGCGGACGGCCTCGGTCATTCCCACGAACACCGCTCGGGCCACGATCGAGTGGCCGATGTTGAGTTCGCCCATGCCATCGAGCCGGGCCACCGGCGCGACGTTGCGGTAGGTGAGCCCATGGCCAGCCGCCAGGGTAAGGCCCGCCTGGCAGATCATGCCGCCGGCCCGCGCGAGCTCCACGAGCCGCTCCTGGCGGCTCGTGTCAGTCTCCGCATTGGCGTAGCAGCCGGTGTGAAGTTCAACGGCGTCCGCGGCCAGTTCGACCGCCGTGTCGAGCTGCCGGGGATCGGGATCGAGAAACAGCGAAACGCCGATGCCCGCCCCTCGAAGCGCGGCAACCGCCTCCGCCACCGCAGCTCGTCGACCGGTGGCATCGAGGCCGCCTTCGGTGGTCACCTCCTCCCGCCGCTCCGGCACCAACGTCACCTGGTGGGGCTTCACCCGGCAGGCGATCGCTACCATCTCCGGCACGATCGAGCACTCGAGGTTGAGCTTCACTTGCACCGTCTGCCGGAGAACCTCGAGATCGCGATCCTGGATGTGCCGGCGGTCCTCGCGGAGGTGCACCGTGATGGCGTCGGCCCCGCCCAGTTCGGCCGCGACGGCGGCCCAGACCGGATCCGGCTCCACCGTCCGGCGGGCCTGCCGGACGGTGGCGACGTGATCGATGTTGACACCCAGCGTGGCCATGCGGCGTTCAGCCTGCCCCGAGGGCTAGCCCTTTTTCAAGAGGACCACCGAGTTGCCGCGGGGCGTGCGAATCTGGAGCACGACACCATCGGCTGCCGACTCCTGTTCGATCGCCGCGGCGAACGACTCGATCGAGTCGACCGGCGTGCGACCGATCTTGCGGATCAGCATGCCGGGGCCGATCCCGGCGTCGGCCGCCAGCCCTTCAGGATCAACCCGATCGACCAGCACGCCGTCGAAATCGGCGTAGGCGTCCTCGGCCACCGAGCCCTTGCTCCGCACCTCGAGCCCGAACTCCTCGCTGTAGAAGGTCTCCTGGCCGAGCTCCGGCAGTGGGCCGCGACCCGGCCGGGCAGCTGTCAGGTCGGTCGGCAGTGGCCGCACGGCAATCTCCAGAGTCAGCGGCTTGCCGTCGCGGAGCACCCGCAGGGAGTGCTGCCGCCCGACCTCTGACCGCTCGACCACCTGCTGGAGATCCCGCGGCCCCTCGATGTCGCGGCCATCGAAGCCAGTGATCACGTCGAGCGGCTGGACGCCAGCGACCGCCGCCGGGCTCTCGGGTACGACGTCGCTGACAAGCACGCCCCTGCGATCACGAACACCCAGTTTATCGGCCATGCGCCGGTCGAGCGGCCCCATTTGGACTCCGATAAAAGCCCGCTCAACGGTGCCCTTGTCGATCAGCTGGCCGGTCACCCACTTGGCGAGATTGACCGGAATGGCAAAGCCGATGCCCTGATAGCCGCCGTTGTTGGAAGCGATGGCGGTGTTGATGCCGATCACTTCGCCGGAAAGATTCACGAGCGGACCTCCCGAGTTGCCGGGATTGATGGCGGCGTCGGTCTGCAAGAACTGCGCCCGCCGAATCGAGCCGAGTTCGCGGCCCTTGCCGCTGATGATGCCGGCGCTGACGGTCGTCTCCAACTCGAAGGGATTGCCGATGGCGATCACCCAGTCACCGATTTCCAGCTTGTCGGAGTCGCCGAGTTTTGCGACCGGCAGCCCCCGGGCGTCAGCCAGCTTCACGACGGCCAGGTCGCTGTCCGGGTCGGTCTTGATCTCCATTGCCCGGAACTCGCGGCCGTCGGCGAGTTCCACGGTCACCTCGTCGGCTCCTTCGACGACATGGTTGTTGGTGATCACGAGGCCGTCGTCAGAGACGATCACGCCCGATCCGACGCCGGCCCGCCCCGGCATCCGGCCCTCGGGGGCATTGAACTCGAAGCCCTCGGGTAGCCCGTCGGGAAACATGCCCTCGAATGGTGTGCCTTCGAAGGGATTGCCCTGCCGGCCGCCCGGCGCTCGGCCCCGTACCCGCCGCGGCTTCACCTCACTACGGACGACCACCACGCTCGGCGTGGCAATCTCGGCGGCGTGCCGGAAGGCGGTTGAGAGCGCATTGGCGTGCATCAGGGCCTGGGCGGTCGCCATCGAGTCGTCGGCACGGGACGATGGCAGGCCAAGCAGCAGGCCCGCAGCGGCCGCCAGGGCGGTGATGCAGGCAAGGCAAAACGGACGTGAACGGGACAGGCCGCGGGGGCCGCTGAAGCATGCTGACACCATTGAATCTCCTCTTCACTGGCAGGCTCAAGCCACCGCTGACAACCGCGGCGCATCCAATCCTACGAGGCCGGCCACCGAATGGTTCGTTTCCTCCCGCGGCCCCCGGCAGACGCGTTGACACTCCAGGGCCCGAAAGCGTATTTTTCCCGTATAGGAGGTGGATTTTCCGCCATGGCCAGCGACCGCGGATCGGCCCTGCCCGGTTCGGAACTCGACCTCGAAACCTGCCAACAGCGGATCGGGCACGTGTTCCGTGACCCGACGCTCCTGGTGTCGGCGGTGACCCATGCCTCCGGGGCCCGCCACCGGCTGGCCTCCAACGAGCGGCTCGAGTTCCTGGGCGACGCTATCCTGGGCTTTGTCGTCTGCGAGCGGCTGTTCCACGCCTACCCGGAATGGCTCGAGGGCGACCTGACCCGAATCAAGTCGGTCGTGGTCAGCCGCGAGACCTGCAGCCGGCTGAGCGAACAACTCGGTCTGGCCGACTTTCTGATCGTCGGCAAGGGGCTGGCCTTCAACCGGCCGGTGCCCGCCTCAGTGCTCTCCGACATGTTCGAGTCGGTTGTCGCGGCCATTTATCTCGACGGAGGGATTGAGGCGGTGCGGCCGTTCATCGACCGGCTCCTCGGCCCGGAAATCGACAAGGTCGTTTCCGGAGAACTCGGCTCTAACCACAAGTCACTGCTCCAGCAGCTCGCCCAGCGGGATTTCGGCCTCACGCCTACCTACGAGGTCTTGGCCGAGGAGGGTCCCGACCACAGCAAGAGCTTCCACATCACCGCACAAATCGGCCCCCACCGTTATCCGCCCGCCTGGGGCCGCAACAAGAAGGAGGCCGAGCAGCGGGCCGCCTCCAACGCCCTGAGCGAACTCCAGCCGCCGGCAGAGACGGGCGACGCTCCCGACGACGCGCCGCCGCCTGCCAACGGCTCAGCGTGAGACCCTCGCCTCCAAGTTGTCAGCGGGCCTTGATCGCTTTGAGCTGTCCCGCCTCCGGCTCAAGCCCCTTGTAGTAGGCATCGAGGGGATAGCATCCGCTCCGCAGCCCATGCCGCGGGGCGGTGGTGCAATCGCTGAAAGTGCGGCAGATCTGGGGGCGGGCGAGTGGGCGACCGGCCAGCACATCGGCGGGCAACTCCGGATACGAGAGCACCATCCGGCCGAGACCGACCGCGTCGATCCAGCCCTGCCGGACCACGGCCTGGGCGACATGCGGCAGGTATTCCTGCAGGTACGTGTAGCCCGAGCCGACATAGACCAGTCCCGGCACCGCCTCTTTGGCATGTCGAGCGGCGTCGATCTGCCGCCAGACGCCCACCAGTGGATCCTCCGGTGGCGGATAGCCGTCGGAAGGCGGGAAGGCCGCCGGACGCACGACGTGGGGCACGCTGTAGGGGCTGCCGGCGGAGAGGTTCACCGCCGCCACGCCGAGGTCGTGGAGGTCGGCGAGCAGTCGGAGGGGCTCGCTGAGGTCGATCCGCTGCGGATCCTCGGCCGCCACGCCGAAGCCGCAGTCGTAGGGGAGCGCATCAGCAAAGGGCCAGGGCTCACCATGGCCATCGACCAAGTGCCACGGCACCATGTCAAACAGCGACAGCCGCACGCCGATGATCAGCCCGGGGCAGGCGGCTCGGATGCGTTCGATGATCGTTCGCAGCAGCCGCGTGCGTCCTGCAAAACTTCCGCCGAACCGTCCCGGCCGGCGACGGGCCGAGAGAAACTCGTGGAGGAGGTAGCCGTGACAGGCCTTGATGTCGACCATCCCAAAGCCCGCGGCTGCGGCATCGCGGGCCGCCGCGACGTAGTGCTCGATGAGCTGCTCGACCTCACTGTCTGACACGACGCAGCCGTCATCGTCGGCTGCGACGCCGTGGCGGGCGTCGAGGAGCGGATGGTGATAGGCGATCCGCGGCAGCCGGCCGGCTGCCGTCGGCCGTGAAAACCGCCCCGAGTGGGTCAGTTGCAGGGCCACGAGCAGATCGTCGGCGGTGTCATGCAACTGCCGGTGGGCCTGCCGGACTGTTTCGAGCAGCCTGGCAAAGCCCTCGCGTCCACAGGCTGCCGCTAGCAACTGATTGGGATTGGCCCGGCCCTCGGCGACCACGGCCACCGCCTCGCCACCCCAGATCAGCTTCGCACCACTCTCGCCAAACCGCCGCCACCGCCGCAGGAGCGTCTCGCTGGGCGTGCCCGCGGCGGTCGCGTCCCAGCCCTCCATCGGGTGGATGCACCAGCGGTTGCCGACCTGGCGGCCGCCAATCTCGAGCGGCTCGGCGAGAGGTGAGCCTGCCGCCGCCGCCAGAGGCTCGTCGTCGACCGGCAGCGGCGCGGCGAGCGTTGCCAGATGGGTCCGGAGCGCTGCTGCAGTCTTGAATCGGGCGATCCGCGGAAACGAGGGATTTGCTGCTGCCATGACACGGCCGATAGTATCGCCTCGGCAGGCTGGCCGTCGATGCATTCCGCTCTGGCCGCCTCGCTGGTCTCTCCCAGTCGTGCCCGTCTCCCGCAATGCCGATGGCCGTTGATCCCGCCAGCCTGGTCCGCCCCCATCGCTCGATCTGCGGGATCTCGGCGATCCTCCTGCCCTTCACTCATGCCGGCATCGACTGGGACGCCTTCGCCGCCCACGTGGCCCGCACGGCCCAGGCCGGGATCACGCCCGCGATCAACATGGATACCGGCTACGTCCAACTGCTCGACGACGCCACCCGCCGGCACGCGCTCCGTCTGGCCCGCGACGCGATCGGCGACGGGGAACTGGTCGCCGGAGCCTGCGTAGTCGATTCGCCGGGGGCAGCCTTTGACGCCGCCGCCTATGCCCGGCAGTTCGAGATGATCGCCGCGGTCGACGGGCTCCCGGTGGTCTTTCCATCGTTCGGGCTCACCACCGGCAGCGATGTCGACTTCCTGGAGCGATACCAGCAGCTTGCCCGGCA
>JAQCJP010000041.1 GCA_027592945.1 Planctomycetota bacterium | reverse complement strand
CGGGCTAGCGGCTCAGTCGAGCCGGTAGCCCTCGGGATAGCGGGGCTTGATCAGGTCCGCGACGCCGGGCGTCTTCAGGTCGGCGAGGTTGGTCACTTGGAGGTTGTTCGCGTCCCACTCGACGAGTTCGCCCCAGTCGCCCATCGCGCCCTCCGGGCCTCCCTCGGCGGCGGCCCAGACGGCGAGATTGCCCAGCAGGATCGTCTCGGTGAGCGGGCCGGCCCGGGTGATGAAGTTCGACTTGGCGATCATCGGATTACCCTCCCGCTTGGCGCGGAAGAACTCCGCCATGTTGTTGACGTCGTTGCCCTTGCCCTGATCCTCGGCCGGCTCGTAGTCGGCCTTCACCTTGTCGGCGCCTTTGATCTCGTAGCGACTGCAGTAGTCGTCGGTGCTGTAGAAGGCCGCCTTCTCGCCGACGACCAGCACGCCGCTGTCGGAGACCTTGTCGATCCCCCACTCGGCGAAGACCTCCATCGGCGGCTTGTTGCCCTTGCGGTCGTACCACCAGAAGGGAATCGCCGGCCGCTCGCTCGTCTCGGGAAACTCGAACTTGATGATCGAACTGGCCGGGAAGCTGTCGAAGTCATGGCCGGTGGTCCGGGCCACCACCGAGACCGGATCCCGCAGGCCGCAGGCGGCGAAGGGGACGGTCAACTGATGGCAGGCCATGTCGCCAAGCGCGCCGGTGCCGAAGTCCCACCAGCCGCGATGCTGGAAGGGATGGTAGAGCCCTGGCCAATACTCGCGGGGCGGGGCCACGCCCAGCCAGTTCTTCCAGTCGACCCGCTCGAGGGCTCGCGCGATCTCCTTCTCCTTCTGCCCGACGAGTTCGGCGACGATCTCGGCGATCTCGGCGGCGGACGTGGTGGGATCCTCTTGCTCGTCGACCTCCTTCATTGCCTGGAGCTGATACCTGCGGAGGTCCATCCGGCGACCGGGGCCCTGGGCCCAGACCGGCCGGTTCGACCAGGCGTAGACCGCCTTCAAGGGGCCGAGCACGCCGGTCTTGATCTGGGCGATCGCTTCCCGGGACGAATCGAGCGCGGTGCCCTGGTTGCCCATCTGCGTGGCCACGCCCGTTTCGGTCGCCACCTTCGCCAGCAGCCGGGCCTCGTAAATCGTCCTCGTCAGCGGCTTCTGCGTGTAGCAGCCGATCCCCAGCCGCATCGCCTCGAGGGTCACCGGGGCGTGCATGTGGTCGGGCGTGCTGACGGTGCAGAGGTCGACTTTGTCGCCGTACTTGGCAAACAGTTCCCGGTAGTCGGTGAAGGTTTCGGCCGCCTTGAAGGCGTCAGCCTTATGCTTGCTGGCGAGGGTCTTGCGGTCGACGTCGCAGATCGCCAGCACGTCGCCAAAGAGGGCGGCGTTGCTCGAGTCGCTGCCCCCCTTGCCCCCGACGCCGATGCAGGCGACCTGGGGACGTTCATTGGCCGAGTTGCTCCAGGCCCGGCGGCTGCCGGCGGCGGCGAAGTAACTCGCTCCGGCCAGAGAGGAGGTCAGGAAATGACGACGGGTCGCAGAAGGCATGACGGACTCCAGTGGGGATGCTGCTCAGTCAGCGTGCACGGAAGAATAGTTTATCGATTTCTGGTTGAGGTCGAGTGCCTTGCTCGGCACGGTATCCGCCGGGCCCAGAAGCCCGCCTGTGGCGATCCAGCCAGCCGCGAAGTAGGCCACGGTCGAGAGCCCACCTCCCAGCAGGGCATACGGGAACTGACTCCGTGCATGGGCGAGATTGTTGCACCCGGCTGCCCGGGATGCCAATACAGTCGAATCCCCGAAGAAACAGGCGTGGGAGCCGAACCCGCCCGCGGAGATCACCGCGGCCACCGTGAGCGCCGGATCGATACCCATCTCCCCGGCCAGTGGAACCACCATCGGCAGCACGATCGCGTACGTGCCCCAGAAGGAGCCCGAAGCGACGGTGATCACCGCGACCGCCAGGAAGGTGGCTGCCGGCAGGGCGGCAGCCGACACCCGCGGGGCCACGCTCTGGATGACAAGTTCCGTAAGGCCCAGTCGCGTGTTGACTTCCTGCAGCATGAAGGCGAGCACGATCGTGGCGAGGGCCGGAATCATCGAGGCGATGCCCCGGCAGGTTGTGTCAACCAGATCGGCCGCGGTCATCCGCCGGCGGACAAGGCCGAGCCAGATGGCGGCGGCCAGAATCGCCCAGACCGCCCCCTGGAGGGCGTCGGTGTCGGAGAGGACCGTGCCGATCACGAGCGCAGCGACGGGAAGCAAAAAGTCGGCCAGGCTGCCGTCGGGCAGGCCGGTCTCGCTCGTCTCCGGTTCGGGGGGACTGTCTGGCGGCGCGACGGCTCCACCGGCCGCTACGCGCTCATCGGCGGCCCGCATGGTTCCCCAGGAAGGCAGCAGGCCGCACGCGAAGAGAGGCACGAGGGCAACGGCGGCCCAGCCGTAGAACATCATGGGGATCAGCCGGGTATAGGCCGCCAGCCCGTCGCCCGGCCCGGCCATTCCGCAGCCCTCGAGAAGGCCGGCCACGTAGACCGCCCAGGTCGAGAGCGGCACCAGCAGGCAGACGGGAGCGGCAGTCGCGTCGATCACGTAGGCCAGTCGCTCTCGCGGTACCCGCAGCCTGTCGGTCACGGGCCGCAGCGATCCGCCGACGAGCAGCACGTTGAGATAGTCATCGATGAAGATGAAGAGCCCCGCCAGCCAGGCGACCAGCAGCCCGCCGCGACCGGTGGTCACATGGCGGCCGACGAGGCTGGCCAGGGCACCCATTCCGCCGCCGCGGACCAGGAGGTACGTCAGCCCTCCCAGCAGGCCGCAGACGAGCACGACCCAGGCGACCGTCGGCGACGTCAGCCGGTCGAGCAGCGATGCCGAGGCCTGGGCAACGCAGCGTGTGCCGTCGAGGATCAGATGGCCGGCCAGGATGCCGCCGACGAGCGCCGAGAGCGTGCTGCGGGTCGTCACGGCGACCACCAGCACCACGAGCGTCGGCAGGAGGATTTGCCAGGCGGAAAACTCCACAGGTCAGCTCCGAGGGATGTCCAGCCGGTGCTCCGCCGCAGCCACCCGGGTTGCCAGCGCGAGATCGGCGGTCACGTTGCCGACGGTCGCAGCGACGTCGGGAATCACATCGACCGCCAGCAGCAGCCCCAGCGGTTCTATCGGCAGCCCGGCGGCCTGGACCACCGGCAGGGTGGTGCCCATGAAGCTCGCCTGCCCGGGCAGCCCGACGCTGCCAAGGCTGATCACCACCGCCAGCGGGACGAGCATCACAAGCGTGCCCCAGCCAAGCTCCACGCCCTGCGTCCAGGCGATGAACTCGGCGATGACCAGATACTGCACCGGGCTGGTGATTCGAAACAGCGAGACGGCCAGCGGCAGCACCAGCCCGCCGACCGCCGGCGGGCAGCCGAGATCTCCGGCGGCCCGCAGCATTGCCGGCAGGCTGGCCAGGGAGCTCTGTGTGCCGGCGGCGACGCTCTGGGCCGGCAGTGCTCCGGCTGCAAACCGGCGGAGGCCCACGCCCGCCGTCCAGACGACGACGTAGGTCGCCGCCGTGACCAGCGCATAGACGCCGATGAGCACCGCCACGTAGCCGCCGAGTTCACCGATCGCCCGGCCACCGCCGGTGGCGGTCAGCGGCAGGGCCAACGCGAACACGCCGACGGCCGCCGCCGTCAGGATCCAGCCGATCAGGATCGTCATCGCGCTCTCAACGCTGCGGGCCAGTTCGATGACCGGCGCCCGGCGGGCCGCGTCGAGCTGGGCCAACGCCAGGCCGAAGAGCAGCGTGAAGACGACGACCGGGGCGATGGCGCCGTCAGCCGCTGCCGCCACGACGTTGTCGGGGAGGATCGTCAGCCAGCCATTGGCCGGCGTCTCCGCCGGCGGAGCAGCCTGGGCGAGGATGCCGGTGAGGTCGGGCGATCGGGGAAACACTCGGAAAGCTGCACGGGCCAGCGGTACCGTGACGAGGGCCGCGGCCAAGGAGAGCCCGGCGATCCAGGCCAGCGTCCTGCGGGCGATGCGGCCCATGTGGGCGACGTCGGCCACCTCCGCCACGCCGACCACCAGGACGCTCACCACCAGCGGCAGGACTGTCATCTGAAGCGCGGAGAGCCAGAGCCGTCCGATCGGGCGACAGATCGCCACGGCGAGGGCCGCTGCGTCGGCCGATACTGCCTCGAGCGCGAGGCCTGTTCCCGCCCCGGCAACCAGTCCCAGCAGCGTCAGAAAGCCGCGGCTCATGGCAGGGCCCCGTTCATGGCAGCGGCTCCGGCCAGGCAGGCAGCCCCCAGGCCTGTCGTAACCTCTGGTACTCGGGCACCGGCAGCAGCACAAGCCGGGGGCTGGCGGCGGCGTCAAGCCAGGCGAGCATGGTCACCAGCGTGGGCTCGGCCATCCCGACGCAGCCCGCGGTCGGGGTCGTCGCATCGATCCAAGGATGGGCGAAGATGCAACTGCCCAGGTTGGCAACGTGTTCCGGATTGTGGCCGATGACACATCCGACGCGATACTGATCATCACCACGATGAAGATCCCGTCGCATCGGTTCGCTGCTGCCGGCAATGCCGGTTTGGCCGACGTCCTCTTCGTGCACGATCTGGTTGTAGTGCGGGGAATCGGCAACATCGATGCACCAATGGCCCCGCTCGAGCGGCAGATACTCGAGGCCGGTCTCGAGGGTCGGCCGGCTTCCGAAGGCGGGGCCGAGGGCGAAGATTCCGGCCGGCGAGCGGCCGTCGCCTTCCCGCTTTTGCGGACCGGGCAGGGCGGCTTCCGGGGCGTCCGGATGAATACCCCGGCCCCAGCCGCTGCCGCCGCGGCCGACGACGACCTCGGCGGACGGCCCAACGGCCCGCCAGTGGCCCATCGCATCGCGTGCGAATCGCCGGACTCGCCCGGTGGTCGCTTCCCAGTCGGGCACGAGGACCATCACCACCTGGCGGACAGGCAACGCGACGGCCGCCGGCCCGCCCTCTGCCCCGCCGAGCCGGGCGGCCTGCCAGGCGACAAGCAAAGCCGTGAGAAAGGCCCTCTGCCAGGCCGTGGCGGTGACGAAAGACAGACCACGCCGCATCCCATCCCTCGCTTGGTCCCGGCTGCTGGCACGATCCTGCCGCCAAGCATTCCAGCGGCCGATCGACCCCGGGTTGTAGCGGCGGGTGGTAGCATCTGTCGAGGTTTGACCCGGCCGCTCGGCCGCCGCGATATTCATGCCCCCGAGAGAGGGGCAGAGGGTTCAGCCGGATGATCGACATCGCGTTTCGTCACTACACCCTGCCGCTGAATCATCCTTTCACGATCGCACGGGGGACGATCCGCTTCTCCGAGACGATGGTCGTCCAGCTCCACGAAGCGGGCTGCTTCGGCTACGGAGAGGCACCCGCCCACGGGTATTATCGCGTTTCCATTCCCGCCATGGCGGCGGGTCTCGGCCGCCTGGCCCCGCGGCTTTCGGAGGTCTCAGCCTGTGACCTGCCGGCTGCCCTCGCTGCAGCCGCAGAGACGCTCGGAGACGACCTGTTTGCCCGGGCAGCTGTCGATGCGGCGCTCCATGACCTCTGGGCCCGGCGGCAGGGGCTGCCGCTCGCTGCCGCCTGGGGTATCGATCTGGCGAGCGGCCCGGAATCGTGCTTCACGATCGGCCTGGATACTCCGGCGGTGATGGAAGCCAAGCTGGCCGAGGCCAGGGGCTGGCCGGCATACAAGATCAAGGTTGGCGGTGAGGCCGACATCGAGGCCCTTGATCGGCTGCGGTCGCTGACCGACCGGCCGTTTCGCGTCGATGCCAACGGTGGTTGGAGCGTTCGCCGGACGCTCGACGTCGCCGGGCGGCTCGCTGATCTGGGCGTCGAGTTCATCGAGCAGCCGCTGCCGCCCGGCGATCCTGGGATGGTCGAACTCCGGCGGAAATGCCCGCTGCCCATCTTTGCCGACGAAGACTGCCGCACGGAGGCCGACATCGAGCGGTGCGGGGAGTTGTTCGACGGGATCGTGATCAAGCTCGTGAAATGCGGTGGGCTGTCGGCCGGCCGGAGGATGATCGAGCGGGCCCGAGCGGCGGGCCTGGCAGTGATGATCGGCTGCATGACCGAATCGACGGTCGGGATCTCGGCGGCCGCCCAGCTTGTGCCTCTCGCCGACCATGCCGACATCGACGGCGCGGCCCTCTTGGCGGCAGACATTGCGACCGGCGTGTGCGTGCGGGAGGGCCGGCGACAGGTGCCCGACGCGGCGGGCCTGGGGATCGAGCTCATCGATGGGCCGCTCCAGCCGATGGCTGAGGGCCCGACTCCCGAGGCGACAAAATGACATCCGACGACGTGGGCACGAGGAGGCAATCGTGAGCAAGGTATGCGGTCGGCGGCACTGGTTGCCCGGGGCGGGGGGCTGGCTGGTCTGGCTCGCGGTGCTGCTTGTTCCGCTCGCGGAGGCGATTGGGGCAGAGTCAGCCGATTCCCTTGACGACGCCATCCTGCCCCTGCTCGAGGCCCACGAGGGCATCGTGGCGGTGGCGGCCCGGCATCCCGCCTCGGGCGTCGAGTTCCGGCATCAGGCCGAGCGGCCCATGCCCACGGCCAGCCTGATCAAGCTCCCGGTGATGGTGGCCGCCTATGCCGCGGCTGAGTCCGGGGAGCTCGCGTTGGACGACCGGGTGCATCTCGACGACGACGACCTCGTGCCCGGCTCGACGGTGCTCGACAAGTGCTCGCCCGGCGCGACCTTCTCCCTCCGCGATGCGATCCGAATGATGATCGCCGCTTCCGACAACACGGCGACCAACCTCGTGCTGGCCCGGGTCGGCATCGATCGCGTCAACGAACTGATGGCTGAACTCGGCCTCGGCGGCCTCCGGCTCCATTCGCCGGTCTACCGTCGGGGGGAGTCGGTCGATGTCGAGGCCAGCCGGCAGTTTGGCCTCGGCCAGGGCACCGCCGGGGAGTTTGTGCGACTTGCCGAGATGATCGAGTCTGGTGAGTTGGAGCGACGCAACCTGGTGGCGGCGGGAGATTGCCGGGCGATGCTCGAGCATCTGCGGGCCTGCGAGGATCGCGGGATGAGTCCGCGGGACCTGCCCGGCGGTGTGACCGTGGCCCACAAGACGGGCTTCGTGCCGGGCACCCGCACCGATGCCGGCATCATCGAGACGCCGGCCGGGCCGATCGCGTTTTGCCTGTTGACCACCGAGAACCGCGACCGACGGGGCCCCGGCGGCGCGGCGGACGGCCTCGCCGCCCGCGTCGCGGCCGAACTGGTGGCCTATGTGACGGCGATGCAGCCGCCGCTGGCCGGCCCGCTGGCAGCCGGGGCGGAGGGAGAGCTGGTGATCGATCTGCAGCGGACGCTCAATGCCCGGCTGCCCGCCGATCAGGCGATCGCCGTCGATGGGGCGTTCGGCCCCAACACGGCGGCGGCCGTGCGTCGCTTCCAGGAGACGGTCGGCATCGAGCCGACCGGCATGGTCGACGCCGCGACCTGGGGAGCGCTTGGGCCGCTGGTGACGACTGCCGAACCGCCTCGGTCAGAGCCGCCGCCCCGCCAGCCGGCCGACAATCCCTCAGGGCCGCCTGCGGTCACGGCCCCGGCCTGGATCGTGGTGGACGGCCGCAGTGGAGAGATGGTGGCGGGCGGCGAGCCCGACGCGGTCCGTCAGCCGGCGAGCATCGTCAAGGTGATGACGGCGGTGCTCGTGCTCGAGGCGGCCGCGGCCGACGCCGCGGTGCTTGCCGAGGAGATCCAGGTCTCGCAGCGGGCCGGTACCGAAACGGGTTCTTCGGCGGGGCTCCGGCCCGGCGATCGGATCGCGGTCGGCGAACTGCTCTACGGGCTTCTGCTTCCCTCGGGCAACGATGCCGCCATCGCCCTCGCCGAGCACTTCGGCCCGCGGCTCGGTCCCTCGGAGGGAAACGACCACGATCGCTTCGTGGCCGCAATGAACGCCCGCGCGGCGGCCCTTGGCCTGGAGGCGACCCGCTATGGCAATCCCCACGGCAAGACCGTCCCGGGCTGCGGCTCATCGCCGCGGGACACGGCGGCCCTGGTCCGCACGGCCCTCCGGCTGCCGTTGTTTCGAGAGGTCGTCGCCACCCGGGAGCGTCGCAGCCAGCTCGTCAACGACGCCGGCTACAGCCGGCCGGTCGTCTGGCGGAATACCAACCGCCTCCTGGGCATCGAGGGCTACTCGGGCGTGAAGACCGGCACGACCCACGCTGCCGGCTGCTGTCTGGCGGCCTGCGGCGAGCGTGAGGGACGGGAACTGGTGGTGGTCGTCTTCGGGAGCGACTCGACCCCGAGCCGCTATGCCGATGCCCGCAACCTGTTTCGCTACGGCTGGCGACTGCTCGCAGCCGGCCAGGACTGACCGGGTTAGGACAGACAAAGCCAGCACTGGCTAGAAGGCGGACCGGGCAGGCCTCAGCGGGCGGGCAGCACCCGCACGAGCGTCGTCAAGGCATCGACGATCGGGCCGCCCTCCTCGGCAGCGACGTCGGCCAGTGGCACGATCACGATCCCGTTGACCGGCGGCGAGCGGCCGCCGCCGAAGGTCGCGTGGATGATCCAGGCGTCGGGATCGTGGCCGAGCAGGATCATCACATGCCGGGGGGCGTAGAGGAGATCACCAGGGGCGAGCCGGGCGATGGCCGCCAGCCGTTGGGCCCGCGGCATGGCAGGCGGCAGGGGCGTCCGGTCGACCGCCGGCGACGACGCCTGATCGGTCGTGTTGCGGGGCAGGATCAGGCCCAGGCTCCGGTAGACGTCGGCGACCAGCCCGCTACAGTCGCGGCTCTCGTAATCGTGCCCCCAGCCGTAGCGGTGCCCCAGGAACTTGCAGGCCTGGCGGATCACGTTGCCGCGGGTTGCCGGCAGCGGCCCGGCATGGCTGTCGGCAGAGCGGGGCAGCAGGGCAGGGCGGAGGCTGAGCGCACCGTCGGCACCGCGGCAGGGCACCTCGACGACGTATGAACTGGTCGACAGTTGGCCGTTGACCGGTTCGCGGCGGGGCCAGTCGGCCAGGTCCGGCAGGGCGGTGCCCATGTCGAGGACAAGCCGTGACACCTCCGGTGCCGAGGGGGTGAAGGCGGTCGCCGCCGTGCTGCCGGTGATCACCCGGCCGGCCCTGGCGATATAGTCGAAGACCTCGCGGCGGCTACCGATCGCGACTGCGTCAGCTGCGATCCAGCCGGTGTAGGTCGCTGTGACCCCGAACAGCCAGGCACGGTCAGCCGAGTGATGGAGTACGGCCATGGGCGTGCCCGGGAAGACCGCCGTCTCCTGAAACAGGTCGAGATCCAGCTGGTCCGGATCAGAAACCACTCGTTGACCGGTGGGGATCCGCCGGATCGGTGAGCGACAGACGATGAGTCCGAAGCGGGGCGCGGTGCGAGCCGGGATGGCATCGAGGGCGAGGCTGGCCTTCCAGGCGTCGCGGTCGCGGTTGGTGACCGGATCCCCGGCGGCATGAAAGAGCGGCCGTGCGGGGATCCGTGAGGCCTGTTTGATCTGCGTGGCGATCGCCTCCCGGGAGAGTTCTCCGGGGATCGCGGTGAGATCGTGGACGGCAGGGTCGGCCTCCACCATCCGGGCGTTGGCGGCCGCGACCGCTGCCGCATCGAGCAGAACTGCATCGGCATGGTCGCAGCGTGCCAGCCAGTAGCCGCTGGTCTGCCGCGCCCCGCTGGCGGGGCTGGGGTCGGCTGGGTTGGGGCTGGCGGATTTGGGAGCGGCTGCCGACCCAGCCTCAAGTTGGGCTGCCCACGCGGCGGATGACAGGGCGAACGTGCCGCACCAAGCCACGAGCACCGCCGCGGCGAGTCGCGACAGAAACGTCGCGAGGCCGAGTGCCGCCGGCAGCCCGATGAGATAGCCGAGCAGGGCGAGAAGGACGGCCGCCGGCACCAGGGCCGGAGCGTGGAGGGCAGCCATCAGCGGTGCTGAGGCCACGCCGCCGATGTTGGCCAGCGACGCCACGCTGCACGACGCCAGGTCGAGCCGCATCAGGCGGGCGGCCCCGACCATGACCGCCGCATGGCAGGCAATCACGGTGAAGCCGGCAGCCACGAAGACCGGTGCCGCCAGGAGGCCCCGGAACGTTGCCTGCGATGCCATTGTGACGACGACGACCGCCAGCACCGCGGAGCCGAGTCGGGCTGCACCTGGCAGTCGCCGCAGGGGGCTTTGAGCCACGATCGCCGCCACGACGGTCGTGAGCAGGAGCGTCCACGACGTCGCGGAGAAGGTCTCGCCGGTCGGAAGCCAGTCGGCCACGACGGCCGCCGCCTCGCCGGTCAGCACGGCCAGGCCGAGCCAGAAGAGGAGGTCGCCCGGTTTGGTTGGCGGCTCAGAGACTGCCGATGCGGGAGCCGCCAGCCACGGCTGCTCGGCTGCTGGCCGGCTGCCGGTCCAGCGATTGAAGACCGCGGCGGCCGCTGCCGCCGAGAAGAGGACGAACACCCAGCAGGAGTAGCAGACGGTGTCGGTCACGACCGCCAGCCCGACCTGGTCGGACGAGGCTTCGAGACCGCCGGCGACCGCGACGAGGTTGGCCGTGCCCCCGATCCAACCGCCGGCAACCGCAGCCAAGACCTGCCAGCCGTCGGCAGGCAGCCAGGGCCGCCAGAGGAGCCAGGCCACGACAGAGCCGACCAGGATCGAAAGGGTCGCGATCGCGAAGGCCGCGAGAAGCCGTGGCCCGAGCCGGGCCACCGCTCGTAGGTCGCAGGGTATCACAAGGAGAAAGACCAATGCCGGCAGGAGCGTGTCGAGCAGCTGGGTCCGGACGCCGTCAATCTCCGGGGATGATCCCCAGAGTCCGGCGACGGCAAGGATCATGGTGATCGCGTAGGAAGCCACCACCGGCGGAATCACCTGCCAGAAACCGTTATGGCTGCGGGCTGCCAGAGCCGGGATACCCCCGGCCAGGATCAGGACGGCGGCCAGGAATGCCTGTGGTGACTCGAGCATGGCGGCGATGATAGAACGACGCGTGAGCCGTCACCAGGCTGTGAACTCTGAAGGCCGGGGAACCGGGAGCGAGATGGTTCACCAGATGCCGTCGGCCGCTGCAGGCGAGACGAAGAATGAAGCTCACGATGATTTCGCAAGGCCCGCGTCAGCCGCTGATCCTCGTCCTCCTGCTGGTGCTCACTGCCCCGGGGGCGGCCGCGGAAAACGTGCTGCGGCTGCAGGCTCGGGACGGCGGCCGGGACGGCCGCGTCGTTCTGATCGCCAACCTCGACGACGATGATCGCGATGGCCTTCCCGATGCCGCCGACAACGTGATCAACGGCGTCACCGATCTTCTCGACACGACGCCGCTTGTGATCGAGGCGGATGACCCGGCGGTGACGGCGGTGCGTCTGACAAGCGATTCAGACGCGATCCGTTTCTTCAGGCCCGTTGGCCGATCGTCCGACCGCAAGGACGACGCGGAGGCCGCCGCCTGGGAGCCGCTCGCCGGTCGGCCGCTGCCGCTGGTCGCAGGCCGCGGGGAGGTGAGGCTCGAGTGCCGCCAGTGGATCGCAGCGGAGCCGGGCTGGAACGGTTGCGGCCGGATCGAGGCAGTCGGTCTCGAGGCGGCGGGGAACGAGCGTGGCCGCGGCCTGATCGAGGCGGTTGTCGCGCCGGTGCGACTGGTGGCCGAGACGGCTGCCGTCCGGCAGGTCTTCGTGGCCGCCGGTCGCTACGACAACGCCGAGTTCGTCACGGGGCTCCGCGAGCTGCTCGGAGCGATGGATGTGCCGCTGGTCGTGCACCAGGCAGGCTCCTGGCAGGAGATGTGGATGCAGGACACGATGGAACTGGCCGCCACGGCCGTGCCCGGGCGGCAGCCTGTGGCAATGACCGTTGTCCTCGCGGGCCTCCGCGGCAAGGACCCCTTTCCGGAGACGCTCCTCGGACCCGACGTAGCGATCGCCCGGGTGGCGGAGCCCAGGCCGCTTGCCGGCGGCGATGCCTGGGCCGACTGGTACGGCAACCTGACGGTTTCGCCAGCCACGGAAGCCTGGCCGGAAGGGCGGGTGATCTACGGACGCAACTCCGTGACAGGCGACGGCTTTCATCCCGAGGTGGTCCGCTTCCTGGCCGCGCAGCGAGCCCAGCCGCCAATCTGGATCGACACGTCGTGGCTGCTCATCAAGCACGTCGATGAGATCGTCGCCTTCCTGCCGGGCCGTGATGGGAAGGGAGTGATGCTGGTGCCCGATCCGCTTGCCGGTCTCGAGGCGGCGCGAGCGGCCGGGCTGCCGGTAGCCAGCGGCCCCGCCGGGGGGGCTTTTGCCAGTGCCAATCGTCGGATTGCCGCCATGATTGATGAGATGCTCACGGGCCGGGGTGAGGTGCCGCTCGCAGGAGATGCCGGCAAGCCGGCCCCGTCTGGCGGCCTGCTGGCGCTGCTCGACTGGGATCCCGCCCGCGTCATCCGCCTGCCGGTGGCCTTTGAACCGCCTGACGACCTGGCCGCCGACGGTGCCGTCCAGGGTGCCACGGCGATCTGGAGCAACCCCGTCAACATGCTCTTCGTCAACGGAACCGTGATCTGCGGTCGCGCCGGCATGCCGGCCGGCGTCATCGACGCATGCCGGCATGCGTTTGAGGCGGCCGGCGGAGAGCGAGTCGTGTTTGTTGACGATGCCTGCTACCAGCGGGCCAAGGGCAACGTCCACTGTGCCACAAACACCCGGCGGGAGCCTCCCGCGGAAGTTGCCGAAGAGATCCCTAGAGCCCCTTCGGCAACGGTGGGCCCTTGAGTTCGAGCAGGATCGGCTCGTTTTGACCGTTGGCGATCTCCGCGGTCAGGCCGCTGGTGCCAAAGCGGGTGTATTTCTGGGGGATCAGCAGGCGGCCGGGAGAGCCCCCGCCGTCGGCCGTCTTCTGGCCGCTGAAGCAGCGAATGCTGATCTTGTGGCGGCCGGGAACCGCGCCGTCATTGGGGAGATAGGAGGAGAGCTGGAAGGATCCGTCAGGCTGAACCTCGCCCTGGGCCGCCTGACCCACCTCGGGCTGGAACATCACGATCCCGAACGGCAGCGGTTTGCCGTTGTAGAGAACTTTTCCAGAGACCGGGACTACCTCAGGGTTTTTCTTGCAACCAAGCGTGGTCGTCGCGGCAGCCAAGAGGCAGCACGCCACAACCGCGTATCTGACGGACAGCCCAAGCCTCCTCATGGCAGTCACTGCGTCCCTGCGATCGTCTCACCGCCATTGACGGTAGCAAAGCTCTGGTAGACGTCCTGATCGATCCCGTCCTCGACGGGGCGAACGCTGGAGTCGAGGTAGACGAAGAATGTCACACCCTCATGGTGGCTTCCCATGGGCAGGCTGTTGAAGGCGCCCACCGCCGCGCGAGACGTGCGAGTATTCGGGAGCAGCTCAAACTCCTTGACGTGGTAGATGTCGGGGAGCGCTGCCTCGGAGGACTGGTAGGCGGCCAGATACCAGGGCCGGACGTTGCCCGGCGGATCCTGCCAGAGTCCACGGCTGATCGTGTAATCGCGATGCACGTACTCGCCGGCCAGAAACGATTTGCTCGCCCCGTCGCTGACCTGCTTGAGCGGACGGCGGGTTCCGATGAACCGGCGTTCCGGTCCGTCACAGGGAGGGCCCTTGACGAGGAAGGCGCCGCTGTTGGGGTAGGTGCCGTTGACGTTGCAGGTGTTGCCGACACCAGCGCCGCCACAGCCTGCATAGGTAGCGATCGCGCCGTTTTCGTAGGTGTTCCGCTGGCCGGTAGCCACTTTCGCGAACGGGTAACTCGGGCAGATGTAGGTGGGCACCACAGTATCGCGGGCCGGATCGTTGTACGGATTGCCCCCTGGATAGGCGAACTGAATCTTGTCGAAGGTAGCGTCCTCTTCCATGAACGGCAGGATGGCTGTGAAGAAGCCAAGTTTCTGGAAGGCGCCGGACGGCGACTTGCCGTCGTAGCCGGGGGGCAACTTCTCTTTGTTGGCCGAAGCGTAGGTCAGGCAACCGAGCCCAAGTTGCCGGAGATTGTTGCTGCAGCCAGTCCGCCGGGCCGCCTCTCTCGCGCTCTGGACGGCAGGCAGGAGCAGTCCGACGAGCGTGGCGATGATGGCGATGACCACCAGCAGTTCCACGAGCGTAAAAGCGGACGTGCGGCGACGATTCCAATTCACCATGAGAACAGGTCTGCCGTTCATGCCAGCGTGTCCTGAAAAAAGGGGTTGTCGGTTCGGAGTCAACTGAACGGTGCAGGTCGGGTTGAAAAGCCGGATTCAAGAAGAGACGGATGATTCGCGACCCCTCAATCCTCCGATAACACCTGACCGCCCTCTGCTGGAATAAAATATACCCGCGGCGGCCAGGGAGGCAAAGCCAACTTTTCTGGGGAGCCGCCGTCTTCGGCCAGCCGTGTTTCCAGAGAGCCGTTCTTCGTTTGCTCGCTGATCGACATGCAGGCCCTCAAAAAAACAACGTCGGAGCCCCGGGTGGCCCGAGGCTCCGACGCCGAAGGTCCGATGAGCACGTGACGCTCAGGCCTGCGGGCTCCACCGCCGCCGGAGGGCGGCCAGGCCGGCGGAGATCCCGACAGTGCCCAGCAGGGCCCAGGTCGTCGGCTCCGGCACTGCCGACACCTCGAACACGTGGGCCGTGTTGTTGGTGAAGTCGAGCAGGGCCACGGTGTTGGTCGCCGCATGGTACGAGAAGTCGTAGTACCCGTTCCCGGCGGCCGGGACCGTCGAGTCGAGGAACTGGAACGTTTGCGTCAACTCCGCAAAGGTGACCGCGTCGCGGGTCTTGATCACGTCGGTGAAGACCTGCCCGTTGGCGGTGGTCCCACGATCGTTGTAGATCACGGAATCGTCCAGGCCGGGGTTTTGCCCCATGAAGGCGATGTTCTGACCGCTGACGAAGTTGCCACTTGCCTGGGCCGCCACGACTTCTTGGATCGGGCTGACGGAGTTGGCTCCGGTCCGGATCTCCTTGAAGATGCCGTTCGACCGTCGCGGATACATGTTGCCCGTCTGGGGATCGAAGGCCATGTCCCGCCAGAAGGTGCCGCTGCCCGTGTCACCCGAGGCGGTGTTGATGATCATGCCGTCGCTGGTGGTGTAGATGTTGGCACCGCTGGCCGAGTCCTGGAGGGCCCGGCGGCCCGAGCCGAAGGTCGTCCAGGCGACACCGTTGCCCTGGATCGGGGGCGTGTTGAAGCCGGGGTCGAAGGCGACGCCGCTTCCGCCGCGGGCGGTGATGCCCCAGAGTTGGGTGCCGGCGGTGTCGTAGGCGGCGATGCCGTCGGTCGAGGCGCTCCCTGCGTCAAAGGCTGCCGCGATCGTCGAGCCGGAGATGTCGAGGCCCGAGAAGCCGCGGGTGCTGCCGGTCGAGGGACGCTCGCCGAAGACGGTGCCGAAGGTGGCCGCGTTGATGCCGGTCGAGGAGGCGTTGGTCACCTCGACGATGCCGACCGAGGCAGCAGCCCCGGTGTTGTTGAGGCCGGCGATATACATCTTGGCCCCATCCCAGGCGATCGCCGAGGGATTGGAGCCGAACTCGACGGGCCGACCCGCCGAGAGCGTGAACCGGGCAACTTCGTTGTAGTAGACCGAGGTCGATTGGGCCTGGGCCGCAGTGGCGACCAGGCAGGCGGCGACGGCCATAGCAGCGAGCCCGCTGCGGGCCCTCGATGCTGCGAAAACGCGAGACGCGATACTCATGAGCTCTCCCTTTCAAAAACGTGCAAACGTTGGAATCAGGCCGTGGCGGTTCGTCCGCCCCCGTCTGCTGGGAGGAAAGCAAAAGGCGTGCCGAAATCGGTGGAAATCTGTTTTTCCCCGGTATTCGCACGCTTCGGCAGTTTTTATTATTCTGAGCCGAACACGCGGCCGCTTGTTTCACTGTTTGCGTGAAAAGCGTTTCCCATTTGGAGTGAAAACAGGCACCAATCTGGTGAGACGTATCGGGGTGCCTGGCTGCGGCCATCAACGCCGGCGTTGCGCTTGGGAAAGCGGCTGGGAAGTAGACCGTCGTGGTACCGTTTCGTTGGGGTTCAACCTCGGGGAGGCTTTTTCGTGGGGTATTCCGCTCGTCAGGCGGTGCGACTATGGCTCGCCGGGTGGCTGGCCATCGGTGGGGTCGGCGTGTCCTCGGCCGGCCGACCTTCTCAGGCGGCTGAAGCGGAGAGGGTCGTTCACGCCGATTTCGATGTCGTCATCGCTGGCGGCAGCACCGCGGCCTTTGCTGCGGCGATCGCCGCGGCCGAAAGCGGGGCCCGGACGGCCCTGATTGAGCCGACCGACTGGGTTGGCGGGCAGTTGACCTCCAGCGGCGTGCCGGCGGTGGACGAGGCCTGGCACTCGATCAAGCCGGCCGATCCATCGGGCAAGCTCTACAGCGTCTCGAAGGTGGCTCGTCTTCCAGCCAACATCACGCCGAACTTTCTCGAGCTGCTTCAGGCGATCGAGGACCGCGGCAACTGCTGGGTGAGCCGGTTCTGCTTCTGCCCCGACGCCTTCGTCGAGCGGCAGCTGCGGCCGCTGGAAGAATCGGTCGCTGACAACCTGGTCGTCTTCCTCGACACCGTCGTCAAAGACGTGGAGCTCAACGAGGCGGGTGACGCGATCCGCTCGCTGACCTGCATCGCCCGCACGCCACGGCCAGGCGTGCCCGACGGTGGCTACGACCGGCTCCCCTCGGCCGATCTGGTCGACTGGTATTCGCCGGACGATTCGCCACGATTCACAAAGCAGGTCATTCGGTTTGAGGCTCGCTCCCAGGCCGAGAGCGACGAGCAGGGGAGCACAGGCCAGACCATCTTCATCGAGGCGACCGAGTGGGGGGAGGTACTGGCGCTCTCGGGATGGCCCTATCTGCAGGGCGTCGAGGCGGCCCCCGACAGCCTCGACTGCGCGGACACCTGCGGGCAGGCGACCGTCTACTGCTTCGCCCAAGAACTGCACCCCGAGCCGGTCAACGAACCCGATCGTGAAGTCATGGCCGACCGGCTCGGCTACGGCTCCTACTCCGGTCGGCCCGATGCCTGGGAGAAGATCTGGACCTACCGGCGGATCCGCGGCCGCGGCAAGCCGGCTGCCGGCGACATCTGCCTCCAGAACTGGGGCTACTCCGAGTCGCAGGGCGACGGGGGCAACGACTATCCCTTCCGCTATCTGTTTCTTTCCCGGCAGGAGGCCGACCGGCAGCGGGCCGACTGGCAGGGGGGCCTCGACCTCGAGGCGCTCGCCGGAGCGGAGGATCGGGCCTACGCCTGGCATCAGTGGTTTCGCCGGCAGGCCCCGGAGGGCATCGACCCGGCCCGGATCGCGTTGGCTCCCGCCGTGCTCGGCACCGGCCACGGCCTGGCCAAGCTGCCCTACATCCGCGACACCCGTCGGGCGATCGGCCTGGATGGCTTCGTGCTTCGCTTTGCCGACCTGACAGGCCCGGCGGGGGCAGCGACCGGCACGGTTTTTCCCGATCGGATCGCCCTCGGGGCCTATCCGGCCGACGTCCATCCGATCTCGGGCTGCCAGATGCCCGCTTACGTGGTCTCGGCCCACGACACGCTGCCCTTCGGCATTCCGTTCAGGGCCCTCACCCACCGGGAACTCGGCAACTTGCTGACAGCCGGCAAGACGATGGCCCAGTCGTTCCTGGCCAACTCCGCGACCCGGCTCCATCCGATCGAGTGGTCGACGGGCACGGCGGCCGGCGTGGCGGCGGCCCACATGGCGGCGACCGGCCGCTCGTCGCGGCAGGCTTTGGAGGCGATCGAGGAGGTCCAGGCTCTCGTCCGGCAGAAGACCCCGATCGACTGGACGCTGCCGCCGGAGGCTGCCCCGCCAGCCGTCCGAACCAATCCTTGACTCGCTGCGTACAAGCACGAAATGATCGCCGCGCACAGGAGGAAACGATGAAGGACCTGAGGGGCCCGCGATCCGCGAACAGGGCGGCCGGAACGAGTATGCAGCACGCTGGTTCACTCCGCTGGGGCCGCCGATTCGAACGAGGATTGCTCGCCGTTGTCTCGATGGCTGTCATCCCAATGGCGGTTGTCGTTGGCTCCGCCCGGGTCGCGTTTGCCGCATCGCCCGAACTCCGGGCCACCTGGCTGACCACGACCGCCTCGGACGACCTCTTGTCGTCCAACATCGCCACCACGATGGCGTCGCTGCGGCAGGTCGGGCTCAACACGGTCTACGTCGAGGCCTGGAAGAATGGCTACACCAACTTCAACTCGCCGACCCTGGCGAACTTCATCAACGGCTCCTCGCTCAATCCCTCGCTGGGTGGCCGGATCCTGCTCCAGGAATCAGGCACCGCCGCCGCCAACGCGGGCCTGGTGCACGGGGCCTGGTTTGAGTACGGCCTGATGGCCCAGTTCATCGGTTCCGGCGGCACACCGAGCAATCCGCTGGCCGTCAAGGCCCGCACCAACGGCTGGCTCCTCCAGGACGCGGCCGGCAACTACGCCAACTCGAGCAACAGCTTCGCCTGGATGAACCCGCTGGTCCCCGAGGTCCGCAATCTCGTCAAGGGAATCGTGGTCGATGCGATCGATCAGTTCAATCTTCAGGTCGTGCAGTTCGATGACCACCTCGCCTGGCCGGTGCAGTTCGGCTACGACGACTACACCCGCAACGCCTACCGGGCCGAGACCGGCCGCAATCTTCCCAACAACTACTCCGACTCGCGGTTTGTGGCCTGGCGGCAGGGCAAGATGCAGGAGTTTGTGACGGAGTTGGTGGGGGCGATCCGGGCGGCCGATCCGGAGGTCGTCGTCTCGCTCTCCCCGTCGGTCGCCAGCTTCAGTGCGGCGAACTACCTCACCACGTGGCCCGACTACATGGCGGCGGGCCTGCTCGATGAGGTGGTGCCGCAGGTCTACCGCTCGACCTACTCGTCGTTCAACAGCGAATGGGTCAATCAGATCAACGCGGTCGGCGGCACCGAGGAGATGGCCGGCGGGCTGCGGCTGTTGGGCTCGGGCGCGGCCACGTCCTGGAGCGACCTCGAGCAAATGATCAACGACACCCGCGAAGACAACGCCCTCGGCCATTCGATCTGGTACAGCGAGGGCGTTTCAAACTCCGGCTCCTACAATCCGTCGGCCAACTACAACAGCCAGTTGACGGCCTACTACGACGTGGCCGGCACCGGCGCGGCGGCCAATCCCCACTTCACCACCGTCCGCTGGGCCGGGGCCGACGGGCTCGGGGGCAGCGGCACCTGGAGCACGGCGGCGGCGACCTGGAAGGACCGCTCTCCGATCTGGGTCCGCGACGCCCGCGGGATCTTCGACGGCAGCGGCGGCACGGTGACCGTCTCGGGCACGCTCCTGGCCGGCGGCGGCCTCGAGTTTGCCGCCGACGGCTACACCCTCTCCGGCGGGACGCTCCAGCTTTCGGGCTTCGAGCGGGCAGACAACACGATTTCCGTGGTGGCTGCCGCCTCGACCACCATCAATACGCGGCTGATCGGCACCGCCGGGCTGCGAAAGACGGGGCAGGGCACGCTCGTGCTGACCGGCCCCAACGGCAGCCTGATGGGGGGCGTCGACGTGGCGGCCGGCACGCTCCGGCTGACGCAGTCGCTGGCCGCCGGCGGCGGCACGTTTTCCGTCGCCTCCGGGGCCCGGCTCGTCGTCGATCCCGGCGTGGCGTTGCGGTCGTCGGGGGTGACGCTCTCGGGCGGCACGCTCGAGGCCTCGGTGCTCTCACTGGCCACCACCGGCATCGCCTCGCTGACGGTCGAGGATGGTGCGATCGCCGGGAGCCCGGTGATGACGGTGGCTGCGGGCGGCCGCATGACGCTTCCGGCCGAGCGGCGGCTGGAGGTCGGGCTCTCAGGCCTCGTGGTCGGCGAATCGGCCGGCGGGCTGATCGACCTCGGCAGCGGCCAACTGACGATCGCGGCCGGCGGGATGTCGGCGGCCGATCTGCGAACGGACATCGCTGCCGGCCGCAACGGCGGCAGTTGGGACGGCAGCGGGGGGATCACGTCGTCGGCGGCCGCTGCCTCGGGTGGCTCACGCGGCGTCGGCTACACGACCGCGGGCGACGGCTCGCTGCTGGTCTCATTCGCGGCCTTTGGCGACACCGACTTGAGCGGCCAGGTGAACGTCTTTGATCTCCTCGGGATTGACGCGGCCGGTGTCTTCGGCACCGGACAGGCGAGCGACTGGAGCCAGGGCGACTTCAACTACGACGGCGTCGCGAACGTCTTCGATCTGCTCGCGATCGATACAGGTGGGGCCTACGGCCAGGGGAGTTACTTCCCGACGGCTCCGGCCGCGGCGTTCGTGGCAG
>JAQCJP010000040.1 GCA_027592945.1 Planctomycetota bacterium | reverse complement strand
GGAGGTTGCCAAGAGTGCGAAGGCCAGGGATGGTTTCGCACTCGGAAAGCAGTCTGAAGGCGATCAGCCGGATGTCGCCGCCACACGCCGGGCACTCGAGCGGAAACTCCTCCCCCAGCCGGGCCATGAGTTTCGCCCAGGCAATCCGGGAGGTGTCGTGCGAGCGGGGCTTTTGATTCGCGTCGCAGCAGCCATCCGTAACGCGGGCTTTGCCCCAATGCCCGCCGCTAGCGGCCTCGCACCGCTTGCGGATATTCCCGATCGCGAGCGCCGTGACGGCCCGCCTCAGCTTGTGATTCGGCGCAAACACCCCGTGATAACGATGCCGGTGCTTCCGCGGCGGCGGCACGAGATCGACCAGCCGGAGCTGGCGGGCCGAAATAGCGACCCGCCAGCCCGGTTCCTTCGTCGGTCACTGCCGCCAGCGGCGGAACGGTTCGAAGAGTCGCAGGCCAAACATCACCTCGCTGGAAGCGAACTGGTTTGGCACGACATTCGGCGACTGCTGGATGACGTCGATCTGGTAATAGCGATAGCCGACGTCGAAGGTCAGGCGGTCGTTGACCTCATAGATCAGTCCCCCGCCCGCCTGCCAGGCAAAGGCCGCCGTCGGATCGAAATACTGTTTCCCAAAGTCGGAAGTCTCGCCCAACCGGTAGCCACCGGCCCCGATCCCGCCGCCGCCGTAGAGGCCGAACCGCTCGGTGAGCATAAAATCCCGCCAAACGTTCGTGATCACAGACCAATTGTTGGCCACGATCGTTTTGAACTGGGGATCAAAGCTGAACGGCCCGACGTAGGTGTCGCGGCCCATCCCCTCGACCTCAAGCCGCAGCCGGCCTCGCTGCCGCTCGAGAGAGACACCAACGGAGACTCCTGCCGCAAGCAGGGAGTCGGTGGTGTTGAGCTGGGGGATGACGGGACTGCCAAAGTTTGCAAATGACGGCCCGAGCATCCCTGTGATATAGAACCGGCGGCACGGGTTGCCCGAGCGACAGGCCACCTCCTCAAACGGTGTTTCACCGTCATCCACCACCGTCTGCACCTCGCCGAAGCTGGTCAGATCGATCTCCGAATACGAGGCCTCGCCCCTCGTCACGCTACTACTTGCCAGCAACGCGACCACACCCAGCGCAATCATCCGCCTCATGACACACCCCTCCCTGGAGCCTTGGAACAGACGCGGGATCCCCCATTCCAGGCATCGACACCAATGGGCTGCTGCGGCCCGCTCGGTCAGGGTTCCGCGGCGCTACCGACATTCCCCGCACAACCGGTGGCCAGAGAATCGGAACAGGCGTCACGACCCGTTCGGCGGGTCCGACGTCGCCGTAGACGACCACACCTCCCTTGCGCCGCCGCACCATCCGTTTCGGGCCGAACTTTGACCCCCTCCCCAACGCTCTCATGAGTACTGGTGTAGAAACTGGAGAGGGGTCACGGATCCTGTTTCCCGCTGCCCGCCAATCCGCCGCAGGCTCGGAGTCACTCAAGCCATGAACCGTCTTCTGCTACTGCTGCTCGGCCTCGCTGTTGGTGCGGTCTCGCAGGCCACGCGTGCCGGCGAGCCGCTGCCAACGGTGCCCTGTGTCGACCTGGTCCGCTACATGGGCAGTTGGCATGAGATTGCCCGCCTTCCCAACCTGTTCCAGCGGGGCTGCGTTGGAGCCACCGCCCAATACACGCTCTGCGGTGACGGCACCGTGCGGGTGACAAACTCATGCCGGACGTCCCGGGGCCGCTGCCGCTCGATCGAGGGCCGGGCGACACCGGTGCCCTGCTCCGGCAACTCCCGGCTGCGGGTTCGCTTCGAGGGTCCCGCCCGGTTTGCCCCCGTGTCCCACGAGGGCAACTACTGGATCATCGCCCTTGATGACGACTACCAATGGGCGATGGTCGGCACCCCCGACCGCCGGTTTCTCTGGATCCTGGCTCGGGAACGGACGCTCCCGCCGGAGATCTATTGCTCCCTGGTGTCCCGGGCACGCCGGCTGGGGTTTGCCGTCGAGCGACTCGAACGCTGAGCCATCGCAGCCCAGGACATCGTCGCGACGACGGCCAGGCCGGTGAGCGTCGCTCCGGTCGGCTCCGGCACGATCGCCATGATCTGCGGCCGATAGTAGGCGAGGTCGACCGAGTAGGTCGTGTTGCCGAACACGGCGGTGAAGGCGGGGCTGGGCTGGCCCGAGTAGCCGCGGACGTCGAAGATCAGCCCGGCAAGCTCCCAGTCGCTGCCGTTCTTGGCGAACAACGCCCCGCCAGAATCGTTGTTGACCGCCTGGGCCTCAGCCGTGCCGGGCAGTTCGTCAAAGACCGTCTCGAGCGACTTGACGTCGAGCGGCGGACTGAGGTCGCTGGCGGTGATCCAGACGGCGGCGTCGGAGATCGCGTTGGTGCCCCATCGCATCTCCCTGGTGGCGGTCGAACCGTAGCCGGCGTAGTCGCCGCCGGAGGGCACCGTCGTCCAGGTCCAGGGGGTCGTCGTCTCGTTGACGCTCCACTCGGTGAAGGCCCCGCGGGCCCGGCCCGAGCCGATCATCGTGACCGCCGTGCCCGCCGCCGGGGCAGTGGCCGCAATCGCGACCGCCGGCAGGCCGGCCGGCTCGGACGTGAGCCGGTAGACGATCAGGTCGGTCAGGGCCGAACGGCCCGGCTCGCCGGCGTTGGTCAGTTGCACCGCCGACCCCGGTTCTGCTGCGTAGGTCGTGCCCTCGAGCACGATGCTGCCGGACCCGACGTGGGCGACCGAGAGCACCCAGCGATCGCCGAGGTAGACGCCGTTGCCGATCCCCCGCACGCCCACGTTTGCCCAGCCGGGATCGTCGGGCGGGGCGGTCGTGTTGTCGGTGCCGGTCGCGGTCTGGATCAGGACCGCCCGAGCCGCCGGGCTCGGCATGAGCATCAAGGCCGCCGCCAGGATGACGGCGGCACGCAGCCAGCGGATTGGTCGCAGCGAATCAGGCATGGCTTCCCTCCATCGCCCTGAGTCTACCGTGTCGACCGATGACAAACGGACCCATTGCGACCAGCATGAGCGCGAGATAGTCGTATGCCGCAAGTCCCGACAAGTGCGGCGTGCCAGGTGGTGCCGTCGGACGTGAACTCCACTTCAAACGCCGTACCCGGGAGGCCAGCGTCGCGGCCGAACCAGTCGGGAACCAGCGGCGGCCGGATTGCTCGTCCATCCACCGCGAGAGCGGCCACTTGAGCCAGTAGGCGGCGAAGGCGGCGGTCAGTCGAGCGATGCTTGCGGAAGGGCCATTGGCCGGGCGATTCTTCCCGCTACCGCAGCGGGGCCGGGCCGCGGTCGGCCAGGAAGGCAGGCCGGGGCGGACGGCCGCCGAAGGGACGCACGAGGCTGTTTTCCACGCTGTTGTAGACGATGAAGAAGTTGGTCCGGGGCCAGGGCGAGAGGTTGCCGGCCGAGCCGTGCATCGTGTTGCACTCGAAGAAGACCGCCGTGCCGGCCGAGCCCGTGGCCGAGGCCATGCCGCCGGCCTCGACCAGCCGGGTGAGGGCCTCGCCGGAGGGCACGCCGTATTCCTGCTTCTTGAGCGAATGCTCGTGGTGATTCTCCGGCGTCTCGCCAACGCAGCGGACGAACGACTTGTGCGACCCCGGCACCATCAGCAGCGGCCCGTTGAACTCGGTCGAAGGCGTCAGCGAGAGCGAGACGCTCACCGCCCGCATCCGCGGCATGCCGTCTGACCGGCCCCCGGCCCCGGAGTCGCACCAGCGAGTGGAGCGATTCGCACCAGCGAGTGGAGCGATTCGCTCCACCCCCCCAACCTAATGGGCTCCAGTATTTTTCGTGGTTTTCACCGGGAGTAATCCGCCAAAGCAAAAAAACTCGCGAATTCCTCGTCGCGTTTCGGACGATGGCGCGGCATTTGCATTGCTGGGACTACAGAGGCAGTTCGCCTTCGGTGTTCA
The DNA here is from genome assembly GCA_027592945.1 of Planctomycetota bacterium. Lineage (GTDB taxonomy): Bacteria > Planctomycetota > Planctomycetia > Pirellulales > UBA1268 > QWPN01. The sequence goes on along the minus strand of JAQCJP010000040.1, from coordinate 16,369 downwards.
TTCACACCGTCAGGTCCCGTGATCGCAACGTTCCTCAAAGGTACTCAATCAATCATGCAACGCCAGTCCATGCCGCACGCGGTTGCCCTAACGCTCGTTCTCGCTCTCTTCGTTACAGGACATGCGAACTCAGCATCAGCCACGACATTTCTCTTGAGCAATACCACGCCTGCCTCGACCGGCGGAGTATCTATTGGCAACGCAGAAGCGTTGGCCATTAAGTTCACAACCACAAGCAATGGTTTTTCGCTCACCGGTGTTGGTGCAACTTTGGCAACTACGACGACCAACCCAACGGGGAATCTTTTCCTTGAGGTCTTAAATAACGCAGTCGACCGGCCCGGCTCCAGCCTCCTTTTGTTGACCATCTCGACCTCTGACTTAATAGTCAACAACACAACCCCCACTTTTTACGGGAAAATCGTCAACAACCTGGCACTGCAGCCAAACACCGACTACTGGCTCGCTGTCGACAATCAGTTAAACGAGAGTGTGAGTTGGAGATTCAATGGTCAAACGTCGGCAGTGGGGTTCCCGACGGAAACTTCTGCACAATCTTTCGGCTCTGCGAGTTGGAATGATCCTGTCTCTACGTCAACTACAGCACTGATGGGAAGTATTACCGCAGTTCCCGAGCCCTCAAGCGGGATGGTGCTTTGGAGTTTCACTGGACTCACAGGCGGCATTGCCCTCTGCCGAAGATGGACGAAGACGAGCGGACGACCTCGATCGCCCAGCACGTGCTAGCCACTTTCCGACCTCCGGGAGGGGTGCGAGACAGTCACCGTTGCACACGACGTTCCGGTGCAGAACCGGTGAGGAACGCAGCGATCGGCGGTTTCCCCAGCGTGACCGGTCGAGCGATTCGTCAGCCGCGGGAGCCCGCTCGACCGAGAAGGGTGGCGAATCAGGGTGCACGTCGGCCAGGGCCCGATGGAGCCGCATCACGGCATTCTGAAAGACATCGTCAGTGTCGTCCCAGCGGCGGACCTGAGGAAACCGTGACAGCATCCGGCGGCTCTCCGCGATCCGCGGCTCCGACGGAGCGTGAGCCGCCTACCGCCCGCGGGTCCACCGGCGGGATAAGCCGATACCGGCCAGAGCGGCAAGCACAAGGCCGCTCGTGGGCTCCGGCACAGGAGAGACTGAGATCTCGGCGCTGGGCTCGAGGCTCGGCACGGCTGACCAACTGCCGTTCGTGAATCGCGACATCGTCGTAAACGAGTAGCCGTCGCTCACGACATAGGCTGCATCCGGTGACGCCCAATAATGCTCGAACGTGGGCGTGCCCGAGTCGTTGGCGAGCGCCAGCACGTACTTCGAGTTGGCCGCCAGGGTCGTAGCGAACAGGTTCGGTAGGCTCGCCGCGCCGTAGGTAAACGTCTCCTGCTGGAGTTGGCCGACGATCGGATTGGTCCAGACCGCCGACACGTTGTCATCCTGAGATAAAGGCCCGCCGACCGGTAGGTTGTTGGAACCCGCGGCGTACAGCAGCACGCTGAAGGTGATGCTCGAGGTCGCAGTCTGGGCGTTTCCCTTCGTGAGCCCGACGGAGAGGCTGTCGATCAGGCCGGCGGTCGGGCCGGTACTGAAGCCGAGGCCAACCTCGACGGGAGAGGAGAAGCCGTAGCCCAGGGTCGTGGACGCCGAAATGTTGGAAAGGACGACGCCCGCTTCGGCGCCAGAAGCCGCGACGGCGATCGCAACGCAGACAAAACCCCGAGCCAGGCCGGTTGTTGCACGGAGAAACGGGTGGTTCATGAGCTGATCCTTTTCGGAGAGAGTGTTGAAGACGCCCGAGGCTGGTGCCGGGCGGTACCCCGCATTCGGTCGAGGATACGACACATTTTTCAAAGCCTAGCCGCCCGGCCCCGCGGCTGCTGCTCACTTTGCGCACCGGTACGGTTGCGCTTTCTGTAACTCGACCGCATCAGGCCCGCACATGCGGGATGTTTGTCAGCGGTGGAGGCGTGTTGTGGGCTCGAGGGCGGGAGGGCAGCGCGAGTGCCAGCGTCATGCTGCCGTGCGGGCGTTGCGGCGGCGGCGACGACCTTGCCGGCGTAGACGCCCAGCCGTGATAGATCCATCGGGCAGGCGATCACCGCGACCGCTGGCCACTATCATCCGGGACGTCCGCCGGATGTGCCGGACCCTGCGACCAGCCGTATACTGTGGCGATGGCCTCAATCCACCTGCAAACCGCCGTGCCCGGGCCCAAAAGCCGCGCGATCTTCGCGGCCCGGGCGAAGGCCGTCTCCAACGGCCCCTTCCACATCACTCCCGTGGTGGCGGCTGAGGCCTCGGGCTCGGTGATCACCGACGTGGACGGCAACAGGCTGCTCGACTTTGCCGCCGGAATCGGGGTGGCCAACCTCGGCCACTGCGAGCCGTCGGTCGTGGCCGCCGTCCGCGCGCAGACGGAAAAGTTTCTCCACACGAGCATCAACGTCGTGGCCTACGAGGGCTATGTCCGCGTGGCCGAGCGGCTCAACGCCCGGATGCCGGGCCCCGGGCCGCACAAGACGTATCTCGCCAACTCGGGTGCCGAGGCGGTCGAGAACGCGGTCAAGTTCGCCCGGGCCTATACCGGCCGCCAGGCGGTGATCGCCTTCACCAACGGCTACCACGGCCGCACCTACATGGCGTTGGCGCTCACGGCCAAGGCCCATCCTTATAAGAGCGGCTTCGCCCCCTTCCCCGCCGAGGTCTACCGGGCGCCCTTCCCCGACTTCTACCGCTGGCCCGGCACGGGCGAGGCGGCGGCAGAGTGCCCCGGCGACCGGGCCGCTGCCGCTCCCTGCGGTCTGGCCCGCTGCCTCTGCCGGGAGGCGTTTGAGGCCTTCGCCGAAGTGGCTCGTGTCGAGATCGGCGAACAGAACGTGGCGGCCGTGGTGATCGAGCCGGTGACCGGCGAGGGGGGCTTTATTCCTGCCCCGCCTTCCTACCTCGGAATGCTGCGGCGGTGGTGCGACGAGCACGGCGTCGTCTTGATCTTCGACGAGGTGCAGACCGGCTTTGGGCGGACGGGCACGCTCTTCGCCTGCGAGCAGACGGGGGTGGCGCCCGATCTGTTGGCCCTGGCCAAGGGGCTGGGCAACGGGCTGCCGATCTCGGCGGTCACCGGCCGGGCGGAGATCCTCGACGCAGTCGGCACCGGCGGCGTGGGGGGCACCTACTGCGGCAACCCGCTGGCCTGCGCCGCGGCGCTGGCGGTGATGGACCGCTTCGACGACCCGGCCACCCTGGCCCACGCCCGCACGCTCGGCGACGAGCTCCGCCGTCGGCTGGCCGACTGGTATGGCCGCTTTCCCCGGATCGGGCAGGTTCGCGGGCTGGGCCCGATGCGGGCGCTGGAACTAGTGGTCGACCGCCGCACCAAGGAACCCGACAAGCCGGCCGCCCAGGCCCTCTTGAAGTATTGCTACGAGCACGGCGTGGTCGTGCTCTCCTGCGGCACCTACGGCAACGCGCTGCGGTTTCTGCCGCCGCTGACGACCTCCGTCGAGCAGCTCCACGAGGGCCTCGACGTGGTTGAGGCGGGACTGGTGTCGCTGGGGTGACGCGGCCCACGCTCCGGAGCGGAAGCACCGGCCGGCAGGATGCCGAGTTCCCGTCCGCTCGTCCCCCGTCTTGCGCCGGGGGGGCTTGCATCCACGAGCGAGACTGCGATGCACTATCCAAGCCCCGGTGCGCGAGCACCGGGGACGGATCTCAATCGTGCGGCCGCACCTCGCCCGAGGCAAGGGCCTGCCGATAGTCCGCCAAGCTCCGGGCGACGACACCTGAGAGGAGGAAGACGCCGAGGATGTTGGGGAAGGCCATGCCGAGGATCATCAGGTCGGAGAAGTCGAGGATGTTGGTGGCCGTTACCACCGAGCCGAGAAAGGTGAAAGTGAGAAACAGGATCCGGTAAAGGATCGTCACCTTCTCGCCGAAGAGCCAGGTCCAGCACCGCTCGCCGTAGTAGCTCCAGGAGATCATCGTCGAGTAGGAGAAGAGGAAGATCGCCAGCGAGAGCACGTAGGGAAACCAGGAGATCTCTCCCGCCATCGCCGCCGAGGTGAGGGCCGCCCCCTGCTGCTTTTCGACGAAGATCCGGCAGCCGTCGTCGTTGCAGATCCCGGTGATCACGATCACCAGGGCCGTCATCGTGCAGACAATCACCGTGTCGATGAAGGGCTCGAGCAGCGAGACGATTCCCTCCTGGACGGGATAATCGCTGCGGGCTGCGGAGTGGGCGATCGCCGCCGAGCCGATGCCCGCTTCGTTGGAGAAGGCAGCCCGGCGGATACCGGTCACCAGGCAGCCGACGAAGCCGCCAAAGGCCGCCTCAGGCGTGAACGCTCCGCGGACGATCGTCGTGATCGCCGCGGGCAGGTCGGTCACGTTGGCAAGGATCACATACAGGCAAGCGAGCACGTAGAGGATGCACATCGAGGGCACGATCTTGTCGGCGACGCTCGCGATCCGTCGAATCCCGCCGATGATCACGATCCCGACCAGGAACGCCATCAGCAGGCCGTAGGCCCAGGGATTGGCGTCGAAGTAGGGCACGACCGTCCGGATTTGATCGAGCCCCTGCTTGACCTGGAAGGAGTTGCCTCCGCCGAACGAGCCGCCGATGCAGAGGAGCACGAAGGCGATGGCGAGAACCTTTCCGAGCGGAGCCAGGCCGCGGGCGGCCAGGCCGTCGGAGAGGTAGTACATCGCCCCGCCCATGATGCTGCCGTCCGGACGGATGTGGCGGTATTTCTGGCCGAGGGTCACCTCGGTGAACTTCGCCGACATTCCCAGGAAACCGACGACGATCATCCAGAGGGTGGCTCCTGGCCCGCCGGTGGCGATCGCGATCGCGACCCCGGCGATGTTGCCGAGGCCGACGGTCGCGGAGAGGGCGGTGGCCAGGGCCTGGAAGTGGCTTACCTCGCCGGCGGCTTCCGGGTCGTCGTATTTGCCGCGGACCAGCTGGATCGCATGGCCGAACATCCGCACGTTTACAAAGCCCATCCGGAGTGTGAAATAGAGCGAACCGGCCAGCAGCCACAGCACGACGACGGGCATCTTCAGATAGGGCACCTCCCAGAAGAAGACCGTCGCGAGCGGGGACACGAGATAGTCACCGAAGAACTGATCAGCCTGCTGCTCGAGCGACGATCGCTCCGGGGCCGCGGCAGCGGCATCGTCGGCGAAGGCCGGGGCAACCGATGCCACCGCGGCGAAGAGGGAGACGGCGGCAAGCGACCAAAGCGTGCGGCGGCGTGACTGCATCATGCGGTTGAGCCCCTGAGGTCAAGCAAAACCACATGATACAGAAGTCGCGAGCCACGGTCGGCCTGTGCCCGCCCCCACGGTGGCTTGCCGAAATCGGCTGGCGATGAACGCGGATTGGGCGTGGTGGTGATGGGTCTTGTGGACTTCCGGAGACCGGGAAGGCCGAACGGCCCACCGTCCCTCCGGCTCGCGCCGGGGGGCTTCTATGGGGACTGGCTCCGAGCGAAGCGAGGGGCCTGTCCCCCTTCTCCCTCCGTCCCCCTTTCCCATTCCCCGCTTTCACTTCGGCCTCGAGGCAGCCGCTCAGTTCGCTGTGGCCGGCTCGGCCCAGGCCGAGACCGGCGGGCAGCTGCAGACGAGATTGCGGTCGCCGTGGACGTTGTCGACCCGGCCGACCGGGACCCAATACTTCCGCCGCCTGAGGTCCGCCACCGGGAAGGCCGCCTCCTCGCGGGAGTAGGCCCGGTTCCACTCGCTCGCCGTCACGGCTGCCGCCGTGTGCGGGGCCCGCACAAGCGGGTTGTCGTCACGCGGCCACTCGCCGCGTTCGACCCGGCGGATCTCCTCCCGGATCGCGATCATCGCCTCGATGAACCGGTCGAGTTCGGCGAGGCTCTCGCTCTCGGTCGGCTCGACCATCAGCGTGTTGGCCACCGGGAAGGAGAGCGTCGGAGCATGGAAGCCGTAGTCGATCAGCCGCTTGGCGACATCCTCGGCGGTGATACCGGCCGAGTCCTTGAGCGGCCGCAGATCGAGGATGCACTCGTGGGCCACCCGGCCGCCGGGGCCGCAGTAGAGCGTCGGGTAGTGGTCCCGCAGCCGCACGCTGACGTAGTTGGCCGCCAGGATCGCGGCAGCAGTCGCCTGCCGCAGGCCGTCGGGCCCCATCATCCGACAGTACATCCAGGAGATCGGCAGGACCGCCGCGTTGCCAAGCGCCGCCGCCGAGACCGCCCCGACCGGACGCTCGGGCAGGCCGCCGGTCGTGTGGCCCGGCAGGAAGGGCACGAGATCCTCAACCACGCAGACCGGTCCCACGCCGGGGCCGCCCCCGCCGTGCGGAATGCAGAAGGTCTTGTGGAGATTCAGGTGGCTGACGTCGCCGCCGAAGTGGCCGGCCGCCGACAGCCCGATCAGGGCGTTCATGTTGGCCCCGTCGATGTAGACCCGCCCGCCGTGGGCATGGACGATCTCGCAGAGCCGCTCGATCGCCCGCTCGAAGACGCCGTGGGTGCTCGGGTAGGTGATCATCACCGCGGCCAGCCGCTCGGCGTGTTCCTGGCACTTGGCCTCGAGCTCGGCCAGATCGACGTTGCCCTCGGCATCACAGCCGACGACCACCACCTGCATCCCTGCCATCTGGGCGCTGGCGGGATTGGTGCCGTGGGCCGAGGCGGGGATCAGGCAGAGATCGCGATGGCCCTGGCCGCGGGACCGCTGCCAGGCCCGGATCGCCAACAGACCGGCGTATTCTCCCTGGCTGCCGGCGTTGGGCTGGAGGCTGATGCCGGTGTAGCCCGTCGCCTCGGCCAACCAGGCGACGAGCTGCCGCTCGAGGATCTGATAGCCCTCCCGCTGCTCGGCCGGCGCGAAGGGATGAATCTCGGCGAACTCCGGCCAGGTGATCGGAATCATCTCGCTGGTCGCGTTGAGCTTCATCGTGCAACTGCCCAGCGGGATCATCGTGCGATCGAGGGCGAGATCACGATCGGCCAGCTCCCGCAGGTACCGCAGCATTGCCGTCTCGCTGCGATGAGCGTGGAAGACGGGGTGCTCGAGGAACGGGCTCTCCCGCCGGAGGGCTTCTGGGACGAGCAGCGAGGCGGCGTTCTCGCAGGCGGCAAACTCGGGCACCGGCTGGCCGGCGGGAGCGAAGGCCTCCCAGAGCCGGCTGACGTCGGCCGGTTCGGTCGTCTCATCCAGGGTTATCCCGAGCGTCGTCGCGTCGAGCCGGCGGAGGTTCATCCCCATCGAGCAGGCCCGTTCGAGGATCGCGGCCGTCGCCTCGCCCGTCGTGACGGCCAGCGTGTCGAAGGCGTGGGCGTTGGCGAGCGTGAAGCCAAGCTCGCCGAGTCCCTCAGCCAGGACGGCGGTCAGGGCTGCGATCCGCCGGGCGATCCGCCGGAGGCCGTCCGGGCCGTGGTAGACCGCATACATCGAGGCGACGACCGCGGGCAGGACCTGGGCGGTGCAGATGTTGCTCGTCGCCTTCTCGCGACGGATGTGCTGCTCGCGGGTCTGGAGGGCCAGCCGGTAGGCGGGCCGGCCGGCGTCGTCGACGCTCACCCCGACCAGCCGGCCGGGCAACGACCGCTTGAAGGCGTCGCGGCAGGCGAAGAACGCAGCGTGCGGCCCGCCGCAGCCCATCGGCATCCCGAACCGCTGGGTCGAGCCGACGACGATGTCGGCCCCCCACTCCCCCGGCGGCGCAAGCAGCGTCAGCGCGAGCGGATCGGCCGCCACGCAGAGCAGTGCCTGCTTGGCGTGCACCGCCTCGGCGAGGTTCCGCCAGTCGGGCAGGTCGCCATCGGTCGTCGGGTATTGCACAAGCAGGCCGAAGCAGTCGCCGCGGTCCACGAGTTCGCGAGCGTCACCGATCACCAGTTCGATGCCGAGGGGCTCCGCCCGGGTGGCGAGCACCTCGATCGTCTGCGGGTGGCAGCGGCGATCGACGAGGAACCGGTCGCTCGTGCTCTTCGCCGCGCGGCGGGCGACGGTCATTGCCTCGGCGGCGGCGGTCGCCTCGTCGAGCAACGAAGCATTCGCGATCGGCATCCCGGTCAGATCGCAGACCATCGTCTGGAAGTTGAGCACCGCCTCCATCCGGCCCTGGGCGATCTCGGCCTGGTAGGGCGTGTAGGCGGTGTACCAGGCAGGGTTCTCGAGGACGTTCCTGAGGATCACCGTCGGCGTTCGCGTGCCGTGGTAGCCCTGGCCGATGAAACTCTTGCAGACCTGATTGCGGGAGGCGATCGTTCGCAGTTCCGCCAGGGCGGCCGCCTCGGAGACCGCCGCGGGAAGTTGCATCGCATCGCGGCGGCGGATCCCCTCGGGCACGATTTCATTGATCAGCAAGTCGAGCGAACCCGCCCCGACCACCGCGAGCATCGTCGCCTCGTCGGCGGCCGTCAGGCCGATGTGCCGCGTCACGAAGTCGGCGGGGTCGGCCAAACCGGCGGCGGGTGACGGAGACGGTCCGGCAGGCTTCGGCGGCAGTCCGGCTCCTCGGCCGCTGGGCCCGGAACTGGCGGGGGCGGACGCGGAAGAGTTGCCGGCGACGGGGGGTGCCAGATCGGACATCGGAGGGCTCCTTCCTCGGTGGCGACGGCCTGGGCCGTCACCCGGAACCCTGTTGTCCTGGTACCTGAGAGATTCGCCGCGGGCACGGTACCCGCGGGTTGCCCCTTCGGTGGGCCCGAGGCCGGTTCGCCAGCCGCAAGCCGCTCTCCAACAGAATCGAGGTCGTCAGTCCTTTTGCCTGAGCGTTCAGCCTTCGGCGGCCCCTTGAAGGGACTCTCTCCTGACGCCCCCATGATAGCGGCAAGGGGCCGACGCGGGGACTCCGGAAATGACCGCGGCCGTGGGGGCCAGGCTGCCGCTATCCCTCGGCGTCCAGCGTGCGGCGGGCGGCCTCGATCTGCTCCCGCTTGGCCTCGCCGACCGTTGGCCACTCGAGGCCGAGCCGGCGGATCGTGCCGGCGAGCACCGCCCCGACCGCCGCGCGGCTGACCCACTTCTTGTCAGCCGGGATCACGTACCAGGGGGCGTGCTCGGTGCTGGTCTCGCCGATCGCCGCCTCGTAGGCCTCCATGTAGGCGTCCCAGTGGCCCCGCTCGGCGATGTCGGACGCGGAAAACTTCCAGTGCTTGTCGGGCTCGTTGATCCGGTCGAGGAACCGCTGCCGCTGCTCCTCCCGGGAGACGTTGAGAAAGAACTTCACGATCGCCGTGCCGTTGCGGGCCAGGTGCCGCTCGAAGGCGTTGATGTCGTCGAACCGGTCGCGCCAGGTCTTTTCGCAAGGCTCGATCCCCGGGATCCGCTGAGCGGAGAGCAGCCGCGGATGCACCCGGACAATCAGCACCTCCTCGTAATAGGAGCGGTTGAAGATCCCGATCCGGCCCCGCTCGGGCAGCCGCTTCATGCACCGCCAGAGGAAGGTATGGTCGAGCTCTTCGGCCGAGGGATGCTTGAAGCTCGTCACCTCGACGCCCTGCGGGTTGACGCCGCTCATGACATGCTTGATCGCGCCGTCCTTGCCGGCGGCATCCATCGCCTGAAAGAGCACCAGCACGCTCCAGGTGTCGGCCGCGTAGAGCAGCTCCTGGGTGGCGGCGAGCTCCTGGCGGCTCTCCTCGAGAATCTCCTTGGCCCGGCTCTTTCGCTTCTTCTCGGGAATGTCTTCGTCGCCGGCCCAGGCGGGATCGTGGTCGGCGAGGCGGAAGGGCTTCCCGGACTTGACGCGGAAGAGCCTGTCGGCGAGGTCGTAGTCGAGCGGCATGCAGGCATTGTGCCAGGTCGCCGGCCGCGGCACATCCCCGGCACGACTGGCCTGAGCCCCGAGACCCCGACGGCTACTCGTACACCCGCCGAACGATCCGCTCGACGAACGGCAGCCGGGCCAGGTCCACGAGAATCTCCCGATGACGCGGCTGGTGGGTCGTGCCGCTGCAGAGGGCAAAGCCCGGACCCGCGTCGACGCGGCCCCGCGGCCCGGCAGTGATCTGCGTCGCCGGATCGATCGCCTTCACAGCCGCCCGGTTCGCGGGCGTATCGGGAATCCGAAACTCATAACTGATCGAGACCTTCCCGTCGGCGCCGCCAGCAAGCCCGTGCACGTCGAGCCCATCAAGATCGAAGCCGATCTTCCCGAGGACTTCGGGCGGAGCCGCCGCGGCACCGACGTCGAAGGTCAACACCGCCAGGATCGGCCGGTGGTCGCTGGCTGCCGGCTCTGCGATCACGCGATGCGCCACGGCATACCCGGGCAGCCCCCGCTCGGCGATGTGATCGATCTCCTGCGTCGGTTCGTCGGCTGGCCAGGTCGGGCTGGTCCCCTTGGCCCCGTCCTTGGCGAGGATCCGCCAGCCGGCTTCGGCGAGCACGGCGAGTGACTCGCTGCCCGGCTCGCCGTTGTAGTCGCCGGCGATGATCACCGGATGCCGTGACGCGGCAAGCGCGGTCACAAGGGCCTGCATCTGCTGCACACGAACTGCTTCTTTCGTCCAGTCGTTGTGGACGCAGACGAACGAGACCGGCTCCTGGAGCCCCGCCACCTCGACCTCGACTTCCAGCGCAGCGCGGGGCTCGGCGCCTCGCGGCAACGCGTGCCGCCGGGTCGCCTTGATTGGCAGCCGGGACAGCACGGCCAGACCGTAGCGGCCGCCGTCGTGGTCCATGAACTCGCCAAACCGATGCTCCATGCCGAGGGCCTTGCCGAGCGCGGCCGCCTGATCGACTCCGCCGCTGCGGCGGCAGTTTTCATCGACCTCCTGGATCGCCACGAGATCGGACTCGAGCCGGCGAAGCACGGCGGCCGTGCGGTCGAGGTCGAGCCTGCCGTCCATCCCGACGCCGTGCCGGATGTTGAAGGAAACGACCCGGAGCGTGGGGCGGTCGGCTTCGCCGGCGGCGGTTGCCACCTCGCTCAACCCGACCACGATCGCCACGAGCACGCAAACACGTAACCAGGGTTGAATCATCGTTGCTCCTGGAGATCTCGAGGAAAGACGAAGAGGCCGCCAAGCCTACGATCTTGCAGCCCACCACCATGCGATGTCGAAGCGGGCATGGCCGGTAAGCGTCTGGACGAGCGAAAAGACGAGCAAGGCGGCCGTGGCGACCGTAGCGGCGACCACCAGCCATCGCCGTCCCGCCACGGCCAGCCCGGCCCGCCGAGCCGCCCAGGCGACCGCCGGCAGCCACTGGATCGCGTGGATCACCGCTCCATGGGGAAACTTGGGCACGCCAGCAACCCCGTACTGCTCGGGCTCGAGCCCGTCTGCCATCCGCATGTCGCCATTGACGCTCACCCAGATGCCCAGCCCGCAGGAGATGACGAGAAACACCATCCCCGCCCGGGCGGCCAGCAGCATGTCGGGCGGCATCGCGGTGGTCGAGCGACACAGCCGGACCGCGAGATCGACGATCACCGCGGTCACGAACAGGATCAGCACGCCCATCGCGTCATAGAGAAACGAGTCGAGCGGCGTTGCCCGATTGAAGTGGCTGGCCACGCCCCGCCACTTCTGGAGGTCGATCAGGAAGACCTCGACCAGCAGGGCCCAGGCCGCCGTGGCCGCCAGCCAGCGATCGCCCCGCCGCTCGGGCAGGCTCGCCCAGACCCAGCCGCAGGAGAGGCTCGTCAGCCCGCCCGAGATGCCAAACAGAATCGGCTTCCGCCAGGTGACCGGCCCCTCCCACGGCCCGCCGCCGATCCCCCAGATCACGGCGTGCACCAGCCCGCTGACCACGAGCACCAGCCCAACCGCCACCAGATGGCCAGCCCGCGGGTCGCGATACCAGGGTGCGATGGGTCGATCCATCCTTTCTATGCTAGCCGACAGCACACCCCGGCCCGCCCCCGTGGGGGAAGGTTTGGAAGCTGCCCGTGCGGACTGCCCGTCCGCCTCCATGAGCGGCCCTCCGGCTTCCACTGCACCGTTGGGCCGCGGTAGGCTCTGACTGCCCATGGAACTTTCCCCGACATGAATGTCCTCCTGCTCGTCCTCGGCTCGGCCGCCCTCCTCGTCGGCGGCTACCTCACCTACGGCCGCTGGCTGGCCCGGACGGTGTTCCGACTCTCCCCCACCGCCCCCGTGCCGAGCGAGGAGCTCCGCGACGACGTCGACTACGTGCCGACGCCGCCGGCGATCGTCTTCGGCCATCACTTCACGAGCATCGCAGGCACCGGGCCGATCGTCGGGCCGGCGCTGGCGATCATGTGGGGCTGGGGGCCGGCCCTGGTCTGGGTGCTGCTCGGGGCGATCTTCATGGGGGCCGTGCACGACATGGCGGCGTTGGTCGTCAGCATCCGAAATCGGGGCATGACCGTCGGCGAGGTTGCCGGCCGGCTGCTCAACCGGCGGGTCCGGCTGCTGTTTCTCGTGCTCTTGCTGTTTGCCCTCTGGATCGTGCTGGCGATCTTCGGCTGGGTGATCGCCAGCGTGTTCGTGCAGTTTCCCGAGTCGACGCTGCCGGTCTTTCTCCAAATTCCGATCGCGGTCTGGATCGGCCTGAGGGTTCACCGCGCCGGCCGCAACCTCTTCTGGCCGAGCCTCATCGCCCTGGCGGTGATGATCCTCACCGTCTGGCTGGGGGCCGGCTGCCCCGGCACGGCCTGGAGCGGCGGCAGCGTCGGGGCGGCGATTCAGGGGTTCAATGCCACCGTCGCCGCCTGGCCGGTCTGGGCCTGGGTCGCGGTGCTGCTGGCCTACTGCTACGTCGCCAGCGTCCTGCCGGTCTGGGTGCTCCTTCAGCCGCGGGACTACATCAACAGCCTCCAGCTTGTGGCCAGCCTCGGCCTGGTCGTCGCAGGCCTGGTCGCTGCGGCCTTTTTTGGCGGACCGGCCCTGGCTGATGCCCCTCGGCCGCCGCTTGAGTTCGTCGCGCCAGTGCTCGATCTCCACCCGGAGCATGCCCCGCCGATCGTTCCCTTCCTGTTCGTGACGATCGCCTGCGGGGCGGTCAGCGGCTTTCACTGCCTGGTCAGCTCGGGAACATCAAGCAAGCAACTGCGATGCGAGACCGACGCCCATCCGGTCGGCTACGGCTCAATGCTGCTCGAGGCGTTCCTGGCGATTCTCGTCATCGTGGCGGTGGGGGCGGGGATTGGCCTCGGCTGGGCAGACGCCCATCCGGGCATGGCCGGCACGGCGCTCTGGCAAACGGTCTACGCCGACTGGAAGCAGGTCACCGGCGGCACCGCGATCGCGGCCTTTGTCGTCGGCTCGGGCAACCTCCTGGGAGCGCTCGGCATCGAGGCGACCTTCGGCCGGGCCCTGATGGGCGTGCTCGTGGCGAGTTTTGCCGGCACGACCCTCGACACCGCCACCCGGCTGCAGCGGTATGTCGTCCAGGAACTCGCCGCCACGCTCCTGCCGGCCGGTGCCGCCTGGAGCCCGCGGCAGCGGCGGCCGCGAGCCGGCATGTCGCCGCTGCAGATGCCGCTCTGGGTCTTGACGACGCCGCACGGGGCCACGCTCCTCGCTGTCGGCTCGGCCTTCCTCCTGGCGATCCTGCCGGCCCCCGGCAAGCCTTGGAGTTATGAGGCGCTCGGCACCGGCGGGCTGATCCTCTGGCCCCTCTTCGGCGCTACGAACCAGCTGCTGGCGGGCCTGGCGCTCCTGGTGGCAAGCTTCTATCTCCTGCGGCGGGGGCTGCCGGTCTGGATCGCGGCGGCGCCGATGGTGCTGATGCTCGTGATGCCGGCCTGGGCCCTGGCGATCAACCTCCAGAAGTGGTGGGCCGGCGGCAACTGGCTGCTGGCTGCCGTGGCTGCCGTGATGCTCGCTCTCGAAGCCTGGATGGTGCTCGAGGCGGTGCTCCTCTGGCCGCGGGCTCGCGGGATTCTCGAAGAGCCGCTTCCTCCGCTGGCAGCGGCCGATCAGCCGGCGTAGGCGATCGACGGGCGATGCTCGGCGTGCAGCCGGTTGAGATTCCCGAGCCTGCGCGAGGTGAAGCCAACCGAGCGTCCGGCGAGACGGCACGGGCCCACCCCGAGCCTGCGTGACGGCGGCTACATTGCGGGGATGAAACGCGTTCGGCTCGTGATCACGGGAATCATCCAGGGGGTCGGCTTTCGGCCGTTCGTCTGGCGGCGGGCCACGCGGCTGGGGCTCTCCGGCTTCGTGGAAAACACGCCGGCCGGTGTCGTCGTGGAAATCGAGGGGCCGGCCGAGGCCGTGGCGGCGTTTGCCGATGGCCTGGCCGGGGCCGCGCCGCCGCTGGCGAACGTTGATGGAATTGCCTCACACGATATCGCACCGGTCGACGCCGGGGCGGAGGAGCCGTTTCAGATTTTTCACAGCGCCGCGGCCGAGGGCCCGCGGACTTTGGTGCCGGCCGACATCGCCACCTGCGAGGCCTGCCTGATCGAGATGCGGGATCCCTCCAATCGCCGCCACGGCCACCCCTTCATCACCTGCACCGACTGCGGCCCGCGATACACGATCATCGAGCGGCTGCCCTACGATCGGCCCGCCACGACGATGGGCCTATTCTCGATGTGTCCGGTGTGTGCCGCGGAGTATGCCGACCCGGCCGACCGTCGCTTTCATGCCCAGCCGATCGCCTGCCCAGCTTGCGGGCCGGTCGTCTGGTTGTTCACGGCCGCCACCGCCACCGGCACGCCGGCCGCCGCCGACCGGCCTGCCCAGCCACCGAAGGCCGCCGAGGCGATCGCCGCGGCCAGGCAACTGCTGCACCGCGGCGGGATTCTGGCCGTCAAGAATCTCGGGGGCTTCCACCTCGCCTGCGACGCCACCAGTGCCGCAGCGGTCGCCCGGCTTCGCGATCGCAAGCACCGGCCGACCAAGCCCTTCGCGGTGATGGCCGCCGATCTCGCCGTCGCCCGTCTGCTCGCCGGCATCGACGAGCAGGCCGCCCGGCTCCTCGCGAGCCCCGCGCGGCCGATCGTGCTCGTTCCCAAGCGTCCCGGCCCCGGCCTGGCCGATGCCGTCGCCCCGGGCAACGACTTTATCGGAATCATGCTGCCCGCTGCGCCGCTCCAACACCTGCTGGCCGAGGGGCTGCCGCCGTTGGTGATGACCTCGGGCAACCTTGCCGGCGAGCCGATCGCCACCGGCAACACCGAGGCCGTCGAGCGGCTCGGCCGGTTCGCCGATGGCTTTCTGCTGCACGACCGCGGCATCCACGTGCCCTGCGACGACTCGGTCGTGCGGTGTGTCGTCGGGGCCCCGCTGCCGATTCGTCGCTCCCGCGGCCACGCGCCGGTGCCGATCCGGCTTGCAGGCGACGGGCCGACCATCCTGGCCGTCGGCGGCGAACTCAAGGCGGCTCTCTGCCTGATGACCGGAGACCGGGCGATCATGGGCCAGCACATCGGCGACGTCGGCAACCTGGCAACCCTCGAGGCACGTGAACGAGCCGCCGATCATCTGCTGAAGCTCTTCTCCGTCGAGCCGGCCGCGATCGCTGCCGACCTCCATCCCGGCTACGTCTCAGCGGAGTGGGCCGCCCGCTTCGCCACGGCCCGCGGCATCCCCCTGGTACGAATCCAGCACCATGAGGCCCACGCGGCCAGTCTGCTGGCGGAGCACTTCGGGGTTCCGATGCCCCCCGCAGGCACATCCCCCTGCCTCGTGGCCTGCTTCGATGGCACGGGCTACTGGCCCGACGGCAGCATCGCCGGCGGCGAGTTCTTTCTGGCTGACGAGGCGGGCATCCGCCGCGTCGCCCATCTCGCTCCCTTCCCGCTGCCCGGCGGCGACGCGGCGATTCGCCATCCCTGGCGAACGGCGGTCGCCTTGCTCCATGCGGCGGGCATCCCCTGGGACGAGCGGCTGCCGGCGGTACGGACAGCGAGCGACACCGAGTTGCGGCTGCTGCGGCAGCAGCTCGACCGCGGCCTTGCCTGCACGCCGACGACGAGCATGGGGAGGCTCTTTGACGGCGTCGCGGCGCTCCTTGGTGGTCCAGCGAGCATCACGTTTGAAGCAGAAGCGGCTCTCTGGCTCGAGTCGCAGGCAGCCACCCATCCCGCCGGCGACGCGACGAGGCTCGACTTCGCGGTGACCACCCAGGCCACTAGTCCGGCAGTCGTCGACTGGCGGCCGCTCATCGCGGCGGTCGTTGCCGCGGTGCTGGCGGGGAAGTCACCAGCCGGCATCGCCGCCGGCTTTCATGACGCGGTCGTCCGGCTGATCGCAGCGATACGATCGCGGCTGGTTGCCAGGCCCGGCGGCCCGGTCGGACTGACCGGTGGGGTCTTCCAAAACGCCCGGCTCGTCGAGTTGGCCGCGACACAGCTCCGGGCGGCGGGCTGCGAACCGCTGCTTCACCACGCCGTGCCCCCCAACGACGGCGGCCTCGCCCTCGGCCAGGCGGTCCTCGCCCGCCAGCGGCTGACTCGCGGCTGAGA
>JAQCJP010000299.1 GCA_027592945.1 Planctomycetota bacterium | reverse complement strand
AGCGAAGCCCAGGATGGGCGAAGCGAGCGTCCGGCGATGTGGCACGGGCAACCCCGAGCCCCGCGAACCGACAAGGCCACATTCGCAGGCTGAAGCCTACGCCACACGGGGCCAGCCGGCACCCTCCGTGGGCGACCGACCCTTCGTGTATAGTGCCTCCCGTTCGACACCCGCCCCAAAGCCCGCCCTGGAGCCGCTTGCGACATGAAGGCCGATGATCTCCGCGAAGCCTACCTGGCATTCTTCGAATCCAAGGGTTGCGTCCGTCGCCCCAGCGACGTGCTCGTGCCCCGGTGGGATCCGTCGGTGCTCTTCACGCCCGCGGGGATGAACCAGTTCAAGGATCACTTCCTCGGCAAGTGCAAGCTGGAATTCACCCGGGCCACGACCTGCCAGAAATGCCTGCGGACCGGCGACATCGACAACGTGGGCCGCACGCCCCGGCATCACACCTTCTTTGAGATGCTCGGCAACTTCAGCTTTGGCGATTACTTCAAGCAGGAGGCGATCCACTGGGCCTGGGAGTTCCTCACCGCCAAGAACTGGCTCAACATCGCTCCTGAGAAGCTCTCGATCACGGTCTATCAGGACGACAACGAGGCCTACGCGATCTGGTCGGACGAAATCGGCGTGCCATCGACCAGGATCACACGCATGGGCGAAGACGACAACTTCTGGCCGGCCTCCGCCCCGAGCCAGGGACCCGATGGCGTCTGCGGCCCGTGCAGCGAGATTTTCTACCAGATGCCTGATGGGAGCGACGTGGAGATCTGGAACCTCGTGTTCACGCAGTTCAACCGTGTCGGCCCGCCCCCCGACAATCTCTCGCCACTGCCGAGCCGCAATATCGACACCGGCATGGGCCTCGAACGAACCTGCGCGATGCTGCAGGGCGTCGACAGCAATTTCCACATCGACATCCTTCGCCCACTCGTCGAAGCGGTAGCCGATGTCTGCGGGAAGCGGTATGTGCCTACCGATGACGACGGCCGCCGGATGCGACGGATCGCCGATCATGTGCGGGCCTGCACGTTCGCCATCCACGAAAACGTGATGCCGGGCAACAACGAGGAGAAATATGTCGTGAAGCGGCTGCTGCGGCGGGCCGTGCTCGACGGCCGGCAGATGGGGATGCAGGAGCCATTCCTGCACAAGCTGCCCGGCAGCGTCGCCGAGATGATGCGAAAGCCGTATCCGGAGCTGGCCGATACGGTCAACCGCGTGGCAGGCGTGATCCGGCGCGAGGAAGAATCATTTCTGGCCACGATCGACGGCGGCCTCGAGCGAATCGAGAAGCTCTTTGCCACGACGGCCACCGAGACGGTGAAGGGAAGCGACGCGGCCGAGCTCTACACGACCTATGGCTTCCCGCCTGAATTGCTCGAAACGATGGCCGCCGAACGCAACATCGGGTTCGACTGGGAGGGCTTCCGGGCGTCCATGGAGGAGCACGGCCAACGGTCAGGGGCAGGCAGCCGGGTGGAAGTATTTACGTCGGGCCCGCTCGACGCCCTCAAGCAATCGATGCACGGCTCGGAATTTGTCGGCTATGACACGACCGAAGCCGATGGCGAGATCGTCGGCATCATCGCCCAGGATCAACTCTGTGAGACTTTCCGTGAGGTCGGCCATACCTCGCCGGCCACGGTGATTCTCGACCGCACGCCGTTTTACGGCGAATCGGGCGGGCAGGTCGGCGATACCGGCTGGCTCGAGACGCCGACAGGGCGATTTCAGGTGATCGACACGCTCCGCGAAGGGGGCTTTGTGCTTCACATCGGCCATCTGGTGTCGGGCACGCTTGACCTCGGGCAGCCGGCCCACGCGAGTGTCGATGCCGACCGCCGCGCCGCCCTGCGGCGGGCCCACTCCGCCACCCACTTGCTGCACGCCGCCCTCCAGCACTTCCTCGGCTCCCATGCCGTGCAGCAGGGCTCGAAGGTCGATGCCGACATGCTGCGGTTCGACTTTTCGCATGGCGAGGCCGTGGGGCAGGAGACACTCGAAAAGATCGAGAGCATGGTGAACTCGTCGGTGCTGGCGGCGGTGCCGGTGTCGGCCCAGCTCCTCCCCTTGGCAGAGGCCCGCCACGCCGGGGCGATGATGCTCTTCGGCGAGAAATATCCCGATATCGTGCGGATGGTGACGATGGACGGCGTGAGCCGTGAACTCTGTGGCGGCACCCATGTGACAAGCTCGGGCCAGATCGGCCTCGTGCGAATCGTCGGCGAGGAAAGCGTGTCGGCCGGTACGCGGAGAATCTCGGCCGTCACCGGCCTTGAGGCGCTCGGCCGGCTCCGTCGCGCCGAGCAGACGCTGGCGGAATCGGCCGCAGCCCTCAAGGTGCCGGCCGGTGAACTGCCCCAGCGGCTGGCCGCGATCCAGAAGGAGATCAAAACACTCAAGAAGGCCAAGCCGGCCGCCGCGGCTGGCACGTCCCCTGATCAACTCCTCGCTGCCGCGGTCGCGGTGGGCGACACGAAGATCGTAGTCGCGGAGGCCTCCGGCAGCGATGCCGGCAGCATGCGGCAATGCATCGATCTGCTGCGGCGGAAGGCGAGCCCGATCGCCGTGCTGCTGGCCGCCGCCGAAGAAGGCAAGGTAACGCTCGTGGCCGGGATCTCGCGCGAACTCGAGGCCCGCGGCCTCTCCGCCGGCAACTGGATCAAGGAGCCGGCAACGATCGTGGGAGGGAAGGGGGGCGGCCGCCCCGACATGGCGCAGGCGGGCGGCAAGCTGGCCGACAAGCTCCCGTTGGCCCTTGAAGCCGCGAGGCAAGCCATCGGGACGATGCTGCAAAAAGGAGAGACATAATCGCCGGCGAGCGGTTCCCCATACCACATCGCCGGACGTTCGCTTCGGGCATCCATGCCCTTCGCTCACTCGGATGCAGACTTCGCTTCGCAATCCTTGCTGCGCTCGTCTGCATACGCCGGCTCGTGGGGCATGGCCAACCCCGACTGCACTACGCGTTTGAATTGCCAAAAGCCGTCCCTCTCTCAGGCATGCAGCGGGCGCAGCCCGCGCTGCGTGCTCGCCACCTCTCAGGCACGCAGCGGGCACAGCCCGCGCTGCGTGCCATCCGGGTCGCCCCGCCTCGACGCCAATCCGCGCAGACGAGGTCACCATCACCCTAGGGGGCTGCACGCCATCGGCCGCCGGGAAGGCGGCCGGCCGGGCGGAGGCCCGGCAAGCCCGCCGGGCGCTACAACAGCAGGCCCGCCGGGCGCTACACAAGCAGGACCGCTGGGCGCTATAAAATGACACCGCCCGGGGTTTCCCCCGGGCGGTGCATTCTCGCTTCAATCGGGCACCAGGTCGGATCGTTCGGCCTGACTACCCTCGACTCACTTGGTGGCGACCGTGCGGCTCAC
>JAQCJP010000039.1 GCA_027592945.1 Planctomycetota bacterium | reverse complement strand
ATCTTGGCCGCGTAGGCGTCACTCGTCGGATCGAGGCCCTCAGCCACCAGCCGTTCTCCGAACTGCTCGACGCTCGGCAGGTATTCGCTGACCTCGGTCAGGCTGACGAACGACGCCGCCGGCACGATCGCCCGGCCGAGCGGGCCGGCGAGCAGCCGCTGCTGAAGTCCCTCGACGGCCAGCGGCGAGGGGTCCAGGGCGACGACGGCGAAGTCGGCCTTCTGGCCCGCCACCAGCCAGCTCTGGAGGCGGGCGGGGGCGGTGGGAGCGGCGGGATCGAGAACGGTCGTCGCCTCGGCAACCGCGGCGTTTCGTTCCTCAGCCGTCATGCCGTCGAGGGCGGCTCTGTCGAACCGGTAGAA
Source organism: Planctomycetota bacterium (assembly GCA_027592945.1). Taxonomy (GTDB): domain Bacteria; phylum Planctomycetota; class Planctomycetia; order Pirellulales; family UBA1268; genus QWPN01. Next base: position 20,142 of record JAQCJP010000039.1, on the reverse strand, counting down.
GAAGTGGCTTACGTGCCATCCGATCGAGGGCTCGACTCCTGGCTCGAGCTGATCGGCGGGAGCGGCGTGATGCGGTGAAGGCGGGGCGGCGGGAGCAGGATGGGCCATCAGGAGCCTCGTGGGGCAGAGGAGGGAAGGGGGCGGCAATCAATCGCGGGAATCCTTCCCGAGTGTACGTGGCCCGGCCGCGGCGGCGAGCGTGACGCTGTCCACACCCGGGGATTCTGCGGTAGACTGGCGATCCGGGGTCGGCGGCCGTTCGACAAAGGCCGCAAAGTGACCGCCAGAACACGCCACCAAGGGGCAGCGCACGATGGGACAGGCAATCGTCGATCCGGCCGAGCTTCGCCGGTTTGCGGGCAATCTGCGAACCTTCAGCGAGGAGGTGATGGCTCACATGCAGATGGTGCAGCGGCAGCTGGCGGCCCTGGGGTCAACCTGGCGGGATCAGGAGCAGCAGAAGTTCGCCCAGGAGTTCGAGGCGCAGCTGACCACCTTCAAGCGGTTCGCCGAGTCGACGAGTGAATACGTGCCCTACCTGATCCGGAAGGCGGAGCGGGTCGAGGAGTATCTCCAGCAACGCTGATCAGGTGAGCTTGCCGGATCCCCGAAGCGGGGCGGGCAGGCTGGCCGGCAGGAGCACGCATGTCACAGCAGGCTGATGTCAAGTCGATCGAAACGCTCTCGTTCGTGCGGACGGCGTTCGCCGCCTTCGCCCACGAAACCGGGCAAGCACTCGCCGAGATCGAGATCCAGGGTCAGCGGGCCGTCGAGTACCTCACGGTCGACCGAGCGGCCCATTGGAAGGCGGAGATTCGCCGGATGACCGACCTGGTCAACAAGGCGATCAAGGATCTCGAGCACTGCCGGACGTTCAAAAAGGTGGGCGACAACACGCCCTCCTGCATCGAAGAAAAGAAGGCGCTCGAGAAGGCCCGTCAAAAACTGGCCTGGGCGGAGTCGAAGGCCGAGGCGGTCCGCCGCTGGACGCCGGTGGTCCAGCAGCAGTTTCGCGAGGCCTGCGTGCGGCTGGTACGGTTCCGCGACGTGATCGATGTTGACTGCCCGCGGGCCATGGCCCAACTCGAAAAGATGCTCCGTTCCCTCGAGGCCTACCAGCAGGCCGCCTCCCCGGCCGGCGGCGGCAGCGGCGGGGGTGGCAGCGAAGGGGTGAGCGTCACCAGGCAGGTCAATGATCCGCCTGCCGAAAAGCCGGCTGCCGAGGCCGGAGCAGCCGAGCCGGCGACGGGACAGGAGGCGAGCGGATCATGAGGGTTGGCGATCTCTCCAGCGGGGCCTCGAAACTGGCCAACTCGCTCAAGCAGCTCAATCTCAAGTGGGATGCGGCCACCGAGACCTGGCACGACGTCCGGGCCAAGGCCTTTCACAAGGAGAACGTGGAACCGCTCCTGCCCAGCGTCAAGGAAACGCTCGACGCGCTCGGCCGCCTGGCGGAAGTCTTTGACAGAGCCGCTCGCGATGTCAGCGATTCCGACGGCTACTGACCACCGGCCAGCCGCCACCAGCGGCCCTGTTTTTTGTCCCTCGGCCCGAGGATGCCGTGAGCACCGATACACCTGAATCATCGCCCGCAGAACCGGCTCTGGAATCGCTGGCCGAAGCCTCCATTCCGGCGGCTCCGGCGAGCCGCTCGCCCTATCATCCGGAAGTGCTCCGGGACCAGATGTCGATTCTCCGGCGGGAGTCGTCGGCTCGGGCTTCGGCTGAAGCGACGATCGCCGCCGAGCACGAGTCGGTCACGAAGGCCGCAGCCCGCAAGGCCGAGCAGGCCCTCGGGGCCCTGCGTCGCAAGGGGGACGCCGAACTCGAGACGCTTCGCACGGAGCACGCCGCCATCCTCAAGAAGGCCGACGCCTTCCTGGCGTCCGAGCAGAAGAAGCTTGACGACCAGCGGCAGGCTCGGGCCAAGGCTCTCGAGGCGGGCTTTGTCGCCAAGGCAAAGGATCTCAAGGAGCAGGAAGACTTCGACGCCCTCTCGGCCAACGAGACGCACAAGGACAAGGCCAAGCGGCCGCTCTTGATCCACGCCAAGGCGGACAAGGAAATCACCCGCGCGCTTGCCCAGTTCGATGAGGTGGTGGAAGCGGCCGGCCGCGAGTTGACCCAGCGGGGCCTCGCGACGCCGTCCGATCTGGAAGATGCCGAGGCGGGGCAGCCGGCGGCGGAAGACAACGCCTCCGACGATCCGCTCAAGGCCCTCAAGGATGCCCGGGAGACCATCGCGGCACTCGGCAAGGAGCTGCGGGATCTGCCATCGGTGAAGCGGGCCTTTTCTGGCGGGCTGATCGCCGCGGCGGTCGGCGGCTCGCTGGTGCTGGCGGTGGCGGCGGCTGCCGGCTTGTTCTTCGCCGTGCCGCTGGATTTCACCCTGCGGGCCGCGGCCGCCGGCGGGACGGCGGCGGTGATCCTCGCGGCCGGGATCGGGGGCGGGCTCTGGCTCGTCGGCAAGCGACGGGCCACCGCCCGGACGGAACTCGCCGCCCGCTATGACGACCTGCGGGGGCAGGTGACGGCCGCCAGGCGACTCGAGGCCGCCTGTCGCAAGCGGCTGGCGGAGCAGCGGGACGAGCAGGCCAAGAAGGTCAAGGAGGCGTTTGCCCAAGAGACCGAGGCCCGCCAGGCCAAGCTCGAGGAGCGGCTGGCCGCCGCCACCGCCAAGCGGGATGCGGCCCTGGCCGACCTGGAGGCGAAATACAAGGAGGGTTCCCAAAAGCTCACCGCCAAGGTGACCCAACACAAGGAGGCCGCGGACGCAAAGTATCCGCCCCGAATCGAGGCGCTCGAGGCAAAGATCCATGCCGAGGTGACACGGCTGGAACACGAGCGGGACGAGGCGGTGGCCGCCGCCGATGCCCTGCGAGACGAACGCTGGGCCGCGATGACAGCCCAGTGGCGGGAGTCCCGCGAGGCGACGGCCGCGGTCTATGACGAGGCCAATCGGCTGGATGGGGCGGCCTTCCGGCCGTGGCACGAACTGGCCGATGACTCGGTCGCCCTGCCGGCCGAAGCCCCGCCAGGGCTGCGATTCGGCCACCTTGATCTCTCCCTCGAGAAGGTGCCCGGCGGGGTTTCAAGCATTCCGGAACTCAACGCCTTCGGGCCGATCTCGTGGCGGCAGCCGGCGACGCTCCCGTGGCCGGTCGCCTCGTCGCTCGTGATCCGGACCGACGCCGACGAGAAGGAGACAGCCTCGGCGATGATGCAGGCGATGATGCTGCGGATTGCCACCGGCATCCCGGCCGGCCAGAGCCGGTTCACCATCATCGACCCGCTCGGCCTCGGCAAGCAGTTTTCCGGCTTCATGCATCTGGCCGATCACGATGAGCTCCTCGTCACCAGCCGGATCTGGACCGAACCGACCCTGATCGAGCAGAAGCTCGCCGACATCACCGAGCAGATGGAGGTCGTGATCCAGAAATACCTCCGCAACGAATACGAGTCGATCGGGGCCTACAACGCCGAGGCGGAGGTGCCCGAGCCCTACCGGTTCGTGGTGGTCGCCAACTTCCCGGCCAACTTCAACGAGACCAGCGCCCGGCGGCTGGCCAGCATCGCCAGCTCGGGCGCCCGCTGCGGCGTCTATCTGATCCTCTCGGTCGATCCGAGCCAGCAAATGCCTTCGGGCTTCAGTCTCCAGGAAGTCGAGCAGCATGCGACCGTGCTGACGCTTGCCGACGGGGAGTTCACCTGGAGCGACCATGAGTTTTCCCGCTGGCCGCTCACGGTCGAGCAGGCCCCGTCTGACGAGGTGTTCACCAAGATCATTCAGCGGGTCGGGCAGGCGGCCAAGGCCGCCAAGCGAGTGATCGTGCCGTTCGATCGCGTCGCCCCCGCCGAGTCGGAGTGGTGGCATGGCAGCACCGCCAACGAGGTGCTCGCTCCGCTGGGGCCGGCCGGTGCCAAGAAGCTCCAGTATCTCAAACTCGGCAAGGGCACCAGCCAGCACGTCTTGATCGCCGGCAAGACGGGCTCCGGCAAGTCAACGCTGATGCATGCGATGATTACGAGCCTCGCGCTGCAGTACAGCCCCGATGAGATCCAGTTCTATCTGATCGACTTCAAGAAGGGCGTCGAGTTCAAGCTCTACGACCACTATGCCTTGCCGCACGCCCGCGTGATCGCCATCGAGAGCGAGCGGGAGTTCGGCCTGTCGGTGATGGAGCAGCTCGACCGTGAGCTGAAGCGGCGGGGTGATCTCTTCCGGGAACTCTCGGTGCAAAACGTGGCCGGCTTCCGGCAGACGAACCACCCTGACCCGATGCCGCGAATCCTGCTCTTGATCGACGAGTTTCAGGAGATCTTCGTCGAGGACGACAAGATCGCCCAGGACGCCGCCCTGATTCTCGATCGCCTGGTCCGGCAGGGGCGGGCCTTTGGGATTCATGTCTTGCTCGGTTCGCAGACCCTCGGCGGGTCGTACAGCCTGCCGCGGGCCACGATGGGGCAGATGGCCGTTCGGATCGCGCTGCAGTGCAACGAGGCCGATTCGAGCCTGATCCTCAGCGACGACAACACCGCCGCCCGGCTCCTGACCCGTCCGGGCGAGGCGATCTACAACGACGCCAACGGCATGGTGGAGGGCAACAATCCCTTCCAGGTCGTGTTTCTCACCGATGAGCAGCGGGAGCAGTACCTGGGCGACCTCCGCAAGCTCGCCGACCGGCGAACCGATATTCCGCCCCTGGAGCGGATCGTCTTCGACGGCAACCAGGCCGCCGACCCTGCCGAGAATCCGCTCCTGACCGAAATGCTCGACAAGGGCACGGTCAACGGTGAGGAACTGGTTGCCCCGCTGGCCTGGCTGGGCGACGCGATTGCCATCAAGGATCCGACCGCCGCCATCTTCCGACGGCAAGGCGGAGCGAACATGCTGATTGCCGGCCAGCGGGAGGATCTCGGCACCAGTCTCCTCGCCCTGACGATGGTCAGCCTGGCGGCCGAGCACGACCCGTTCCCCGGGGGTGCCCTCGGCCGGATGGCTCGGTTCGTGCTCCTGGAGCCGGCGATCGCCGAAGAGAAGCCCGACATCATGCTGTCGCGGCTGGCTGAGCATCTGCCGCATGAGATCGAGGTGGCGGGTCGGCTGGGGGTGGCTGAGGCGATGGAGAGCCTCGCCGCCGAGGTCAAACGGCGGCTCGACGAGCAGGTGCTCGACGGGGAGGCGGTCTTCCTGGTGGTTCGCGATCTCGGGCGGTTCCGCGAACTCCGCAAGGCCGAAGGTGACTTCGGGTTTGGCGGCTTCGGCGAGGAGAAGAAGGCCGGTCCCGCCGACAACTTCCTGACCGTGCTCCGGGACGGCCCGACCGTCGGGATCCACGTGATCACCTGGTGCGACTCGCTTACCAACCTCCAACGGACCTTCGATCGCGGGGCGATCAAGGAGTTCGAGCTGCGGGTCGTCTTCCAGATGAGCAGCTCCGACTCGAGCACGCTGATCGACAGCCCGGTGGCCAGCAAGCTGGGGCCACAGCGGGGGCTCTTCATCCACGAGGAGACCGGGACGCTCGAGAAGTTCCGTCCCTACGCGTTTCCCGCGACCTCCTGGCTTGAGACGATCGCAGCGCAGATGCGGGCCCGGCCCCAGGGAACGCCGGTCGAGCGGCCGCGGTCGGCGGCCAAAACGGCTCCCGCCGCCGACGAGAAGCCTGAGACGCCCGCCGGCTTCTCATTCAGCGGCGGCGGTGACTTCAACTTCACGAAACTCCTCGATGACACGCCCGACGAGCCCGCCGGCGATACGCCCGGATCGGCCGGTGGCGGACCGCCCGACGAGCCCTCACCCGGCAGCTGATCCGGCGGGATCTGCCGCTCGATCCGGCTCAGCGCGATTCTTCGCGGGCCGGCAGCGAGACGACTGGCATGAGACGCCGGTGTGTCCCGCCGGATGGGCCGAGGGCCTCAGTGCCCGGTCGTCGTTCTGTTCGCGGAAGCCGGTTTCCAGGCAGCTGAAACGGCTCGCTGATCAGGGCAGGAGATCGACGCAGACAATCCGACCCTTGCCGCGGAGATAGGCGTAGCCGTGGGCGATGATCGGTGCAGCCCAGCAGGGCGGGGCGAGGAGCGGTGAGCCCGTCGCGGGGTCTTTCAGTTCGGCTCTCGCCAGCGGCTCATAGGCAACGGGCGTCGCCTTGACGACGAGCAGTTCGCCGAACTCCCCCAGGACGAGCAGCCGATCGCCGGCCAATGCCATGCTCGCCCGGCCCAGGCCCCGCTCGGCCCAGCGTACGTCACCCGTGGCCGCCTCGACGCAGACGAGCCGCGAGTCGCCGATGTTCCGGCCACTCGTGCCGTAGAAATGACCGTCGTGAACGATGGGTGTCGCCCAGTGGGCCCTGAGGGTCTCCGCGGGGCGGCCGCCCCGCGGGCTGGTCCAGACAGGCGCGAACGTGTCGCCCCGCGGCGTTGCTTTGACGTTCAGGAGCACGCTCCCGGGGCCGTACGTCTCCGACAGCAGCACCTGCTCGCCAAGCATCGCGGGATTGGCAGCATTGACGCTGAACAGTTCGGCGGCCCGCCAGCGGAAAGAACCGGTCACGTGGCCGGTGGACGGTTCAACCGCGATGAGCTTCTCCCGCATCCAGGCGAGGATCCGCTGGCTGCCGGCAACCTCGACGAGTCGGGGAGAGGAGTAGCTGGCCAGTTCGGCGGAGCTTCGCCAGACCTCGCGGCCGGTGGCCAGATCGAAGGCGACGAGGCCACTGTCGAGTCCACGGACGCGGTCGAGTCGTTCGGGGGCCGGTGGCGTTGAGCCTGGCTCGCTGCCTCCCACCGGCACGATCACGAGGCGGCGGGCAGGATCCACCGCGGTCGGTGATGCGATCACCAGGGGCGCCGCGCCGACGCCAAAGAAGTTTTGCACGACGTGGTAGTCGCCGGCCGTATCGATCTGCCAGACTTTCCGGCCGTCCACCAGCCGGCGGCAGGTCAGCAGGCCGTCGGCGCCAAAGGTCAACACGCGGCTGCCGTCGATCACCGGACACGAACGAGGGCCGCCGTCGTAGCCGAAGGTGTCGCGGTAGACCGTCGGATCACTCGCCATCCAGAGCAACTCGCCTGTCTCGGCATGCAGACAGCGGAGCCTGGCGTGGTCGCCGACGCGGTCGGCAAGCAGGAGGCGGCCGCGGCTCGCGGCAGGGCTGCCGTAGCCCTCTCCGATTTCAGCGTGCCAGACCACTGGCGGCCCCTCATCGGACCAGGGCAGTGGGATTCCTGCGAGGCTGCTCGTGCCGTCGCCGCGGGGCCCGAGAAACTGCGGCCAGTCTTCACCCGTGCGGCTCCAGAGGCTCTCCGGCAGGGGAACGTCGTCAGCCTGGCCGCCTGCAGCCCGCTCGACCGGGACACACAGGGCGAAGGCGGCCAGCAGAAGCGTGCCCAAACCGAAGGCGGAGAAACAAGTCAGCTGCGAGGCAACCCTCGCGAGGAGGCTGATCGCGAAATAGGCCACAGGTACCTCGTGTCGGCGGACGACCCGCGGCACGCCTGCCACGGGCAGTGGCCCCGATCGCGTCCGGAAGTTTACCGGACCGCCGAGCCGCAGACACGTTGGAGGCCGTGCGACTACGGTGCTCAGACCGTTCCGTGCGGGCTGTCGCGGGCCGCCGCGAAGGGCCTGCTGGGCGGGATGCGTCACCGTGGCCGGCGGCCGACGCGAACCGTCAAGGGCATCCGCTGACCGCCGCGGAGGATTTGGAGGGCCACTTCGCGGTCGACCTCGGCCCGTGTCAGGAGGAGCACCAGGCCCGCCGGTGTGGCGACATCCTGGCCGTCGAACCCGACGACGATGTCGCCGGGCTTGATTCCCGCCTCGTCGGCGGGACCGTCTCGCTCGGTGGCCATCACGAGCACGCCTGGCGAGCCATCGGCCGTATTCCGCAGCGCGAGGCCGAGGTAGCCCCGCTCGACGTGACCGAGCCGAAGGATCGCGGCGACCACCTCGCGGGCGGTGTTACTCGGAATCGCAAACCCGATGCCGCGGGAGTCAGGCCCGGCGATCGCGGTCGTGATTCCGATGATCCGGCCGTTGACGTCGACCAGCGGACCGCCCGAGTTGCCGGGATTGATCGCCGCATCGGTCTGGAGAAACTCCTGAAAGGGATTGCCGGTCACACCCCGCCGGCCGACCCCGCTGACGATCCCGTAGGTCAGCGTGCGGTCAAGCCCGAAGGGGTTGCCGATCGCCCAGACCATCTCGCCGACCTCGACTTCGCCGCTGTCTCCCCAGCCGGCAGCTGGCAGTCCCTGCGCGTCGATCTGGAGCACCGCCAGGTCGGTGCCGGCGTCAGCCCCGAGCAGCCGGGCGGGAAACTCCCGGCCGTCGGCCAGCCGGATCGCGATCGTGTCGGCCCGCGCGACGACGTGATAGTTGGTCAGGATCACCCCGTCCGACTCAACGATCACGCCGGAGCCCACCGACTCGTCGGTGATGCCGCCGGGCGAGTGGCCGTGGAGGGCGGTGATCTCGTCGGCAAAGCTCGGCAGCCTGCGGTCGGCCGTGACGTTGACGACTGCCGGCCCGATCAGCCGGGCAAGCGTCGTGAAGAGCTTGGCGACCGGCGCCAGGCGGGCGCCGGCGGCGGCATCGGCAATGGCCGCCAGTTCCGCCCGCGTGCGGGCGTATTGGATCCGGCCCAGGAAGGAGGGCCAGGCGACGAGGACGATCAGGGTGACCAGGCCGACGAACAGGATCGTCGTCCGCCAGGCCGCCGGGCCGGTGGTTCCCGCGACGGCTTTTCGGCTCATCGGGCCACCTCCCCGGCCCGCCCGACCCGCAGCCGGACCAGATCAAGGGCCGCCTTCGCCGCCCGCCTGCGGGCCAGGGCCGGCCCGCCCCCGAGCACATGCTCGACGGTTTCCACGCCCGCAGGTGACGCCAGGGCGATCGTGACCGCCGGCCGGCCTTCAACGCCATCGTGCAGGCCGCCCACGGCCAGGCCGCAGGCTGCGCCAAACCGGAGACGGGCATCAGCTGCCAGTGTCGCGGCATCGTCTGTGGCTGCGGCCGGCAAGACACCCGCTCCTGCAAAGGCGGCTGCCCGTCGATCTGCCAGCCGTCGGGCCGATGCGGCGGCCGTCAGCGTGGCCAGTTCGCCCGCGGTGCCGACCTCGGCCGTGGCGAGGTTCCCACCGACCTCCGCCACCGCGGCAAGGGCGGCATCCTCGAGTTCCTCATCACCGACTCCGAAGACAAGCGTCCCCAGGCAGTCGCGGATCACCGCCTCAGTCGCGGCGATTTTGGCGGCACACTCCGCCTTGTCACGCCCTCGGGCGGCGATCCGCAGGGTGATCGTCGCCTCGTGGGCCGTGATGCCGACCAGCGGATCGCGGCCGCGTTGGACCAAATCAGGGAGCATCTCCTCGATGGCACTCTCGCCGGCTCCGAAGCATTTGATCCGCCGCTGCTGAATCGTGGCCACGTCAGGCATCATGTCGAGGATGGCGGGGCTGACGCTCGCTGCCCACATCGGTCGCATCTCGGCGGGCACGCCGGGCAGCGCGAAGATGCGGCTCGTGCGGCCGCCGTCGCTGATGACCAGGTCAATGCCGGGGGCCGTGCCGTCGGGATTGGGGATCGCCGTGCTCCCTCGGGGAAACAGCGCCTGCCGGCGGTTGGACGCCGGGCACGGCATCTTGCGGGTCTGGAAGCGAGCCTCGATCGCGGCCATCGCTTCAGCAGATTCTTCCAAGGGCGTGCCCGCCAGGGCGGCCAGGACATCGCGGGTGAGGTCGTCAGCAGTGGGGCCGAGGCCGCCGGTCGCCAGCACGATGTCGGCCCGACCGGTGGCGACCCGGAATGCCTCGACACCGGCCTCGAGGGTGTCGGCAGCGGTCGTGTGGAACGTGACCGGAATCCCCAGCACGGCCAGTTCCGCCGAGAGCCATCGGCTGTTGGTATCGAGCCGCTGGCCCGTGACCAGTTCATCACCGATGGCGATCACTTCCGCGTGCATGGCCGGCCCTGATGCCTCGACAGCCCCGCCCGCCGGAGCCCTCATCCGAGTTTTATACCAGCCGCGGAAATCCGCGGGCCCGACCGGTGCCCGCGGGCCGTCCTGAAGCCCGCTCTGGCCGAGGCAGCCGCCGGCGTCAACAATACCGGCATGGAACTTGGCCTGCTCGGAAGCGATCGAAGGATCGCCGCGGTGGCGGCGGTGGCAGCCCGCCGAGGCGATCGGATCGCGCTGGTGGCCGAGACGGCAGCGGAACCCTATGCCGACGCCCGTCAGAGCGGCTGGGAGTCGCTGCTCGACGCCAGGGCCTGCGACGCGATTCTCGTTGGCCGAGAGGGATGGAGCGATGCCCGGGCAGAGTCCGTGCGGATGCTGGTGCAGGCGGGTCGGCCGCTGCTCGTCTCCCATCCGCCGGCGGTTTCGATGCTCTGGGCCTGGGAACTGGAGATGATCCGCCGCGATACCGACGGCGTGCTCCTGCCAGTGTTGCCCGCTCGGCTCCATCCCTTCGTGGCCGCGCTCCAGCGGCAGTTGGAGGCTGCGCTCGCTGGGACGGGGCCGCTGGGGGGCCTTGAATCGCTGGTCTTGGACCGCCGCCTGGCCGAGCGGGATCGCGATGCGGTTTTGCGGTGGCTGGCCCGTGACGCTGATCTCGTGCGGGTGCTGACTGGCGATCCTGGGCGGCTCTCGGCGCTGGGCGCGACTCCCGATGCCGAGACCTGGCAGAATCTCGTCGTCGGTCTGGGCGGTGCCGACCGGGTTCCGGTTCGCTGGCAGGCGGCCGCATCGGGCGACCCCGGGCTGCGGCTCACGCTGCAGGGCACAACCGGGGCAGTGGTGGTCGAGATCCCCGACGACTGGTCACTTCCGTGGAACTGGCAGGGCAGCGAGCCTCCGCCGGCGGCCGAGTTTGACCCGGCCGAGGCAATGCTCGATCAGTTGACCAGCCGGATTGCCACCTCGCTCCAGCCGGCAGACGCCGCCCACGCGGACAGTATCCCGCCGGCCACCTGGAGCGACGCAGCCCGGGCCATCGAGCTGGCCGATGCGGTGCCGCGGAGCCTGGCCAAGGGGCGGGCGATCGATCTGCACCAGGAGGAATACAGCGAGCTGGGCACCTTCCGGGGCACGATGGCATCACTTGGCTGCGGGATCATTCTCGCCGCCCTGGGCCTGCTGCTGGTGGCCGCGCTGGTGGGCGGGCTGGCCAATGAGTTCGGCTGGGAGTTCGGCAAGCGGATCGCCGGAGCCTGGCCGGTGGTGGCCCTCGTCGTGCTCGGCGGATTCCTCGTGCTCCAGATCTTGCCGCTGCTCATCGGCGAGAGCCGCGGGCATGAATAATTTTCTCGCGGCCCGTACGGCCCGGTCAGCGCGAGCCCACGCCGCGGGTCGCTGAGAAACTCTGCCGGTCGGCCCGGGCCCCGGTCAACACCGCCCGCCCAGGGGCCGATGCTTGCTGACAGCATCATCTCCCTCGCTGCGGGCGAGCGGGTGTGCGGATCTCGAGGGAGCGAGTGCCGATGCGGATCGAGCGGGCCCTGGTTTCGCTGGCATGCTGCCTGGCGCTGGCCGCGGTTTCCGTGCGGGCTTCGGAGGCCCGTCGGACAGCCATCGTCGTCGCCGTCGAAAGCCAGCGGGACGCGGTCGTCAACATCCATGGCCAGAAGCTGGTCGGCTCCGGCGAGGGCGAGGGGGGCGAACTTCGCCGCGTCAATGGGATGGGCACCGGCGTGGTGCTCGATTCCCGGGGTTACATCGTCACGAACTACCACGTCGTCGAGGGCGTCAAGCGGATCGAGGTCACCCTCGCGAGCGGACGCACCGTGGCCGCCACGCTGATTTCGCACGATCCCCGCACCGACCTTGCCGTCGTCAAGCTCGACGTCGCCCAGCCGCTCCCGGTCGCCCGGATCGGCACTTCCTCCGACCTGATGATCGGCGAGACTGTCTTGGCCCTCGGCAACGCCTATGGCTACGAGCACACTGTCACGCGGGGGATCATCTCTGCCCTGCATCGAAACGTCGAGGTCAGCCGGACGCAGCGATACGACGATCTGATTCAGACTGACGCCAGCATTAATCCGGGTAACTCGGGCGGACCGCTGCTCAACATCGATGGCGAGGTGATCGGCATCAACGTCGCGGTGCGGGCGGGCGCCCAGGGGATCGGCTTCGCGATCCCGATCGACAGGGTGCTCGATGTGGTCTCGCAGTTGCTCTCGGTCGAGCGGATCGCCCACACCTGGCACGGACTCGTCGTGCGGGGTGACGGCCTGCAGGGGGCGGTGGTCGAGGCTGTGCATCGCCTCAGTCCGGCGGACTGCGTTGGCGTGAAGGCGGGTGACCGAATCAAGCGGATCGGCGATGTGGCGATCACGCATCAGCTCGACGTCGAGCGGGCGCTGTTGGGCCGAAAGCCGGGCGAGCTGGTACCGCTGACGGTGGTCCGGGCCGGTGGAGAAGAGCAGGTCGAGTTGTCGGTGGCTGCCATGACCCGCGAGCCCGCCTCAATCGCAGACCGCTGCTGGCGGGAGGTGGGATTGCGGCTTGAGCCCTTGCCGTCGGCGACGGTGCAGCGGCTCCAGTCACGCTATCGCGGTGGCCTGCTGGTGGCGGAGGTTCGGCCCGACGGTCCGGCGGCGGAGCAAGGGATTCGCAAGGGTGACATCCTCGTCGGTCTCCATGTCTGGGAGACGATCGCCATGGACAACCTCTCTTACATTCTGCAGAAGGCTGACGAGGAGCACCTCAACCCGATCAAGTTCTACGTGCTCCGCGGCCGGGAAACGCTCTTCGGCCACATCGTGTCCGAGACGCTCTGGCGATAGGGGCCGGGGCCTTCTGCCGCCATCGGGAGGTAGAATGCCTTCGCGGCACCCCTGGGCGAGCGAGCGATGGCGTCGGAAACCGAGTTCGTGGCGGACATCCTGGCAGGCCTGCCGGCCGATCCGCGTCTCGAGGTGCCGGCCGGCGACGACGCCGCGGTGATTCGGCCGCCGGCCGGTCGTCGCACCGTGGTGACCGTCGACATGCTGATGGAGGGCACCGACTTCCTGCTCGGGCCAGACTGTCCCCCCGCTGCGATCGGCCGCAAGGCCCTGGCGGTCAGCCTCAGCGATCTGGCAGCCATGGGGAGCAGGCCGGAGGCGGCGGTGGTGGCCGTGGCGTTGCCGAAGCGGGGCGGGGCGGAACTCGGCCGCGGCATCCAGGCAGGGCTAGCCGAGCTGGCCGCCGAGCATGGGGTGGCGTTGGCCGGTGGCGATACCAACACCTGGGACGGTCCGCTGGTTCTTAGCACCACGGCCTTGGGAAGCGTAATGCCGGGGGAAGCCTGGAGGCGGGATGGGGGGCGGCCGGGGGACTTGCTGGTCGTGAGCGGCAGCCTGGGGGGCAGCCTGCTGGGGCGGCACCTGGCCGTTGTGCCGCGATGCCGCGAGGCGGCTGCCATCGCCGGCCGGTTTGATGTCCACGCCGCCATCGATGTCAGCGACGGGCTGGCCCTCGACATCTTCCGGATGATGCAGGCGAGCGGAACGGCGGCAGTGCTCGATCTTGACGCGATCCCGATTCATCCTGATGCCGTGCGGATGGCCGCCGGGCCGGGTGATGGCCGCCTGCCGCTCGACCATGCCCTCGGCGATGGGGAAGACTTTGAACTCGTGCTGGCCCTGCCCGCCGATGAGGCTCGCCGGCTGGTGGCCGCCTCGGGGCAGGCTCCCCTCGAGACTCCTTTCACGATCATCGGCGAGGTCACCGCGGGCACCGGGCTCTACGGCCGGATGGCCACCGGCGAGCGGCGTCCGCTCACGCCGCGGGGCTATCAGCATGGGCTTGACGATGCCTGACGATCCGCCGGTTGTCCTGGAACGCACGGTCGCGGTCGCCGACGAGGCGGCAACGCGACAGTTGGCAGCCGCGCTGGCCGCGGTGTTGCCGCGGCCCTGTCTCGTCACCCTGGAGGGCGACCTCGGGGCCGGCAAGACGACCTTCGTCAAAGGGGTGGCCGCGGCGGTCGGCATCGATCCGGACACGGTGATCAGCCCGACGTTCGGGCTGATTCACGAGCACTCTTTAACTCCCGGCGGCCCGCGGCTGGTCCATGCCGACATGTACCGGCTGGCCGGTCTGGAGGAACTCGTCGAGACGGGGTGGGACGACGCCTGCAGCGGCGAGCCCTGGGTGTTCGTCGAGTGGCCCGAACGGATCGCCGCCGCCTTGCCCGCCGAACGGATCGAGTTGCTGATTACGATCGATGCCCCCGAGCGTCGAACCTTCACCTTCCGTGGAAAGGGGGCGGCCCAGGCGGCCGCGGTCCAAGGCATCGGGGGAGAGTCGCCGGCCCCGGGGCCGGAATGATCCCGCCGCTCACTCGGCTGGCGGGTATGCTCTGCCTCCATGCGATTGGTCCCCGAGAAAAGCCTCCTGGCGGTCATCGACGTGCAGGAGCGTCTGTTGGCGGCTATGCCAGACGCCGAACGGGTGGTGGCGAGGTGCCTCCGGCTGGCCGAAGCGGCCCGGCTGCTGGGCGTCCCGGCAGTGCTCACCGAGCAGTATCCCAAGGGACTTGGGGCGACGCCCGCTGCGCTGGCCGCTGCCCTACCGCCACCGGCCGAGAAGCTGGCCTTCAGCTGTGCGGGCTGCGCCGCCTTTGACGAAGCGGTGGCACGCGGGGCTGGGGCGGTCGTGATCGCGGGCCTCGAGACGCATGTCTGCATCACCCAGACCTGCCTCGATCTGCTGGCCGAGGGCGTTGGGGTGTTCGTGGCGGTCGACGCCGTCGCCGCGCGGCACGCGATCGATCACGACACGGCCCTACGGCGGATCGAGGCGGCCGGAGGCGTGTTGACCACGAGCGAGGCGGTGCTCTTCGAATGGTGCCGCACCGCCGAGCACCCGCAGTTCCAGGCCATCCGCCGCCTCGTCATCTGAGGGGGACGGCACCGTTACGGGGCTCCGGCGGGAATCGCCGCCGGGTCCTGGTCGTCGACCGGTTCGGTCAGATCGACCGTACCCTGGAGGCCCTCTTCGGCGAGGTTGCGGAGCCTCGCGAGTTTCATCGCCACCGTCGGCTCGCCGGCGCGTTCCGACCCTGGTGCCGATCCAAACCGGATCACGAGGCCGTCGTCGTCGGCGAGTTCCCAACTGGTCTGGCCACCCGCTGCCACGGGGCGGCAGTCGGTCAGCCCGAGGGCTTCCCATTCAGGGCCGATGACCGCCGCCACGGCCGCAGCCTCCTCGACCAGAGGATCCTCCCAGGGGAACCCGGCTGTCCCCCGCGGGCTACTGGTAATGCCGCTGATCCGCGGATAAGGGGCGGCCGACCCGCCGCTGAAGTCCTTGCTCGGCAGCAGCACGCCGGTGGCGTCGACGGCAAACATGCCGCCCGGCACTCGCACCATCGCCACCGGTTCCCGGCAGCGGATTTCGACGGTGGCCGCGGCCGGGTGCCGGATCTTGACCGAGATAACCTCGCGGACCCAGGGATGAATGGCGAAGGCCCGCGCCAGCCGGCGCGGGAGTTCCGGATCGTCGAGCGGCAAACCGCCGTCGAGGCTGGCGTCGCGAAGGGCCTCGCTGCGGACGTCGGCCTGAATCCAGGGGGCGACGCCAATGACGTCCACGGCATCGGGCTGAAGGATCGAGTCGGGATCAGCCCGGACCCGATCGGCCAGTTCCCGCCATCCGAGCCAGCCGGCGACCACGGCGGCCATCGCGACGGCGATCGCGAGCAGTCCCGCCCGGTGCTCGCGGAAAAAGGTCGTCCCACCGCCCTCCGGCGGCGGAACATCCGGTTCTTGGCGGCGGCGGGGAAAGGCACTCATGGAGGCGGTGGCCACACGAAGACAGCAAGAAAGACACGGGCGGGCCGGGGATCGTTCCGTCCGTCACCAGACCTGAATCAGGGGCGTGAGTTCCACACCCAACCGCTGCCGGACCCGATCCCGGACCAGTTCCACCAGCGAGCGGGCATCCTCGGTCGTGCAGCCGGCTGTGGCAACGAGGAAGTTGGCATGGGGGCCGTAGACAGAAGCTTTACCAGAGCGGAGATCGCGACCGCCCGCCTGCTCGATCAGGCTCTCCGCGGTCGTGCCGAGCGGATCCTTGAACATCATCGCCACGTTTCGGGTGCCGCTGGGCTGCGTGCTGCGACCGAGGATCCACTGCTTCTGCATTCGCTTGGTCAGCAGGGCCGGGTCTTCCTCGTCAAGTTCCAGCAGGCAGGAGACGACGATACAGTCGTCGAGATTGCTCCAGCGGGACTCGAAGGCCAGCCGGCTGCGATCGCGGGTCTCGACCGTGCCGTCGGGCAGCATGACCGTCACCGCGCGAACCCGCTGACCGATGTCGCCGCCGTGACCGCCGGCATTGCCGACCACGGCACCGCCGAGCGTGCCGGGGATATCAACGAGCATCTCGAGGCCCGCCAGCCCCGCCTGCACCGCCGCCGAAACCACATGAACGAGCTTCGCCCCCGCGCCCGCCTTCACCAGCGGCGGCTCGACGGTGATGTCGCAGAACGCCGGTGCGGAGAGCCGCACCACCATGCCGGAGAATCCGGCCGCCGCGACCAAGACATTTGAGCCGCCGCCGATCACCCGCAGCGGCATCGCGCGTTCACGGCAGCGGCTTACCACGCCGGCGAGGGCGTCGATATCGACCGGCTCGCAGAACCAGGCAGCCTCGCCACCGATCCCCAGCCAGGTGTGGGGGGCGAGGGGTTCTCCGCGGGAGACCGCCACCGGCAGATCGTCAAAGGGGCTGCCTTCGTCGGCTCGGCTCTCAACTGGCTTGTCCATCGTCTTGTCTCACTCCGAAGCATCGCCGCCGTCAGACGTCCGGAGCGGCGGGGACTGCCAGATTGTGGCCGAGGGCTGCCATCGGAGTCCATGCCGCCGCCGGTGACCGTCCTCAGGCTGCCGGCCGGACGGCCCCGGGATCGGTCGCATCGGCCATTTGCAACCAGGCATCGACGAGCATGGCCAGCGGGAAGTGCCCCCCGGGCGTGACGGGTGGACCTGAAAAGCGGAGCGTCAGACCAAGGACGAGACAGCAGTCGCCCGGCCCCAGGGACGCCAGCAGACGATCGACGCGGGCGTAGGCTGCGAGGTCGGACTCCACCGGATCGTCGGCAAGAATCGTGCCAGGAGCCACGGCCACGGCATCGGCGTGACGGGCCACAAGCCGGTCGAACGTGGCCGTGCCGAGGTCTTCCACGAGGCCCGCTTCCGCCAAGACCGCCAGCCTGCCGGGGGTCAGCCGCCGCAGGCTCGCGAGCGTCGCCGCGAGGGCATGCCCACTGGTGGGCGTATCGAGAAAGATCGCCGCGTCTTGCCCGCGGTCGAGCCGCTCGGCACGGGCCGAGATCCGCCCCGCCGCCTCGATACCACGGATGGCCACCTCGGCGGCGATACCGTATCGAGCTGCCACCGCCAGGGCCAGCAACGCATCGCGGAGGAAGGGCACGGTGGGCGTGTCGAGGGTGAGCGGCACGGTCTTGCCGCCGCAGACTGTCAGGACGGTGCGGCCAAACAGGCTGCCCTCGACCGGCGTGGCCCGCACGTCGCGATCAGCGGCGAGGCCGGCGGTGATCAGTCGTCCGCCGGCGGGCAGCCGCCGGGTGAGAAAGGCATCGCGACGGCCATCGACGCCGCTGATCAGGCAGCCCTCCGGCACGAGCGCCTCCACGGCCCGAACCTTGACCGCATGGTAGGCCCGCCGCGTGCCGTGCTCCTCCAGGTGCGCTTCGCCCAGGTTGGTGACGACCACCGAGTCGCAGGCGACGCCGGCCAGAAGGTGAGCCGCCAGCATCACGCTCGAGACCTCGACCACTGCGTGGGTGCAGCCGGCGGACGCCAGCCGGGCGAGCCAGGCTGCGAAGACATCCGGCCGGGTCAGGTCGGCAGCGGTTGGCCCGTCGTCATCCGGGCCGAGACAGCCGAGGTCGGAAAGAATGCCGACCCGGTGTCCGGCTTCGCTCAAAGCCGCGGCGGCCAACCAGCAAGTGGTCGATTTGCCGCTGGTCCCCGTCACGGCCACGACTTTCAGGGAACGGCTCGGCTCGCCGGCAAACGCCTGGCGAAGGCGGGCATGCGCCCAGGTGCTATCGGCCACGAGACACTGGGGCACTCCAGCAGCCGGCACCATCCGCTCGACGCAGATGCCGGCAATCCCCGCGGCGACCGCGGCGGCCACGTCGTCATGACCGTCGCCGTCGGGCCGCATCCGAGCGACGAAGATTCGGCCAGGGCCGCAGGCCTCGACGGTGTCGCAGACCTCGGTGGCGAAGATGTCGCGGCCACCGATGAAGCGGCCCTCCGGCAGCAAGGCCGCCAGCGACCGCGGGGAAGCGGCCTGCCGGCTCCCGGCCGCCCCCTTGGACCGAGCACCACTGCCGGCGACAAGACCGCCCGAAACTTTTCTGCGTCGCATCAAAGGGCCTCCTGCCACCAGTCGCTCCCCAATCGGCCTCCACAGGCGTCTGGGAAGAGCGAGCGATCCGCAAACCGAGCGGGCTCGTCCTTGAGCACCACCGAGAGCGGATTTTCGGCACCGCCAAATCGCGGTCAACCCCAAACGGCCGGACTGCTGCAGCCCAAATGCCGGCGGTTTCGCTCCCTCTGCAGATCGCCCGGCTTGCCAGCCATGACTGGCGAATCGGCCCGGTTCGCCCCTGTTCCCGCGTAACTGCGACGCGGTGGGCGACCGGGACTGGACGTCAGGAGGAACCCGTCGAGAGAATCTCAGGGCGAACCGATTTCCCCGGGGCTCATCGCACGGATGCCGACCATTCCGCATCGTCTCCTTTGGATCGGGCCGGCAGCATCCGCCGACCTCCGCCTGGCTCGGCAGTGGACCGGGGAGTTTGGCGAGGTTCACGAGCGACTGACACCGGCCGATGCGCTGCAGGACGTGCCTGAGATGCTTGTGGAGCGGTCGCCCGCGGTGATCCTCCTCGCCTCCCCGACACCGGATCAATGGTCGCTGGAGGCGGCGGTCGCGGTCTCCCGTCGCTGGCCACTGGCCCCGCTGGTTTCCGTGGCTGGCGGGCTCGCCGATGGTCGCCGCCGCAGCGGGCCGCCGTTGCCCGGACTCGAGGAGGTTCCCTGGCACGATCTCCCTGGAAGGCTGGCCTGGTGGCTCCGAGACCGGGATGCCGGCCGACCGGGGAGCCTCGGACTGCCCGCGACCGCCCGGCGGGAGGAGCGGGCAGCGGCAGCCGGCGAGGCTGCCTTCGGGGGAGACGGCGGTCTGCCGGCGGTCTCGGCGGCAGCAAAGCGACCAGTCGATCTGGAGGGGCTCTGCGACCTGCTGGCGATGGTCGGCTGCCCCGCCATCCGGCAGACTCAGGGTCGTCCGCCACTCGATGAATCAACTGGCGTTCTCATCTGGGACGTGGGGAATCTCACCGACGACGATCTCGCCTGGCTCGAGATGATGGCAGCGAATCGGCCCGCCCTGCGAATCGTCGTGTTGGAATCGTTTCCCCGACCTGACACGACCCAGGCGGCCCTCCGGAAAGGCGCTGCGGCGGTTTTGGGTAGGCCCGCCTCAGCGGAGGCTCTGGCCGGCACGATTCACCGCTTTGCGGAACCGGGGCCAGATGGCCTTCCGCTCCGGACGGCAGGGCGATAGTATCCCGCCCCCTGTCGCCGCGAGAGGACTCCGCTTGGCCTTCCGAATCCTGCCATTGGTGGTCGCCTTGCTCCTCGCTGGCTGCGCGCAGATCGTCACCGCGCCCGGCTGGCCCGGTGGCTTGTCGGATGCGGTCCTCCCCGGTGGATCAGCCTCCTCGGCAACCCTGCCCGGCCGCACCACGGTGACCGCGGGCCAGCTGCTGATCCACGCCGACTTTCCGCTGGCCGGTCAGCATCGGCTCGTCAGGGAGCTTGAAGCCATGCGGGCCGAGGTTAGCCAGCAACTCGGTCTCCCGATTTCTGATGAGCCGGTCAACCTCTATCTTTTTGAGAATCCGGCCCGCTATCAGGCCTTTGTCGCCGAGCGGTTCCCGAGCCTGCCGCCACGGCGAGCCTTCTTCGTCGAGACCGATACGACGCTCTCGATCTTCGCTGCCTGGCAGGATCGCGTGGCCGAGGATCTCCGTCACGAAACGACCCACGGCTACGTCCATGCCGTCGTGCCGGCGGTGCCGCTCTGGCTCGATGAGGGAATCGCC
>JAQCJP010000298.1 GCA_027592945.1 Planctomycetota bacterium | reverse complement strand
TCGGCCTCCGCCGCGTACCGGGCGGCGGCTCGACCGGCGGCCGGGTCGTCGGCTGTCCGGGCGATCGGGCCCGGCGAGACGAGCAACACATGGGCCCCCCGGGGGGCGAGCTCCAGCCGGACCGCATCGGCGTAGGCGGCCAACGCCGCCTTGCCGACGGCGTAAGGGCCCATGAACTGCGTCACGACCTTGCCGGCGAGGCTGCCGATGTAGACGAGGTGGCCGCGAGCCGTCGCGACATCCGCGGCCACCGCCCGCGTGATGCCCGCCGGCGCCAGCAGGTTTGCATCAAGATAGCCCTGCAGCACATCCCGGCCGGTCTCGAGGATGGCGGCCCGGCCCGAACGGCCGACGCAGCAAAAGACGTCGTCGATCCCGCCGAGAATCCGGATCGCCTCGGCAGCCATCCGGTCGGCCTCGCCCGGCCGCTCAAGGTCCGCGGCAAGCCCGTGCACACCGGCTGCCAGGGACTCGTCCTGCTCGCATCGCTCAAGCGCCGCCCGGACGCCGGCCGAGGAGCGGCCGACCAGCAGGCAGGCGGCCCCGGCCCGGGCCAGATGACGGCCGAGCACCAGGCCGAATCCGGCCGTGCCTCCCGCCACGATGACCCGCCTGCTCTGCCACATCACACACCTGTTGGCCGGATGGTACCATCCGGCACCTTCTGGGCCCCCACCCTCCCCGCAGCCCCGGGAAGCCCGCCATGACATCGCCCACCGCTACGCCGCCTGAAATCGTCCGCACCAAGATTGTCGCCACCCTCGGCCCGGCCTCCCGATCGGAGGAGGCGATCCGAGGCCTCGTCGAGGCGGGGGTGGACGTGTTTCGGCTCAACATGGCCCACGGCTCGCTCGAGGAGCACGCCGAATCGCTGGCCCGGATCCGGCAGGTCTCCGACGCCCTGGCCCGCCCGGTCGGTGTCCTTGCCGACCTGGCCGGGCCGAAGATTCGGCTCGGGGAACTCCCCGACGGCGCCATCGACCTCGTCGAGGGTGAGGAGGTCACGTTTGTCCGTGGCGACGCGGCTCGCGGGCCGGGCGAACTGACGGTCACCTACGAGCCGCTCGTCGACGAACTCTCGGTCGGCGATGCCGTGATGCTCGCCGACGGCACGATCAGCCTCGTGGTCATCTCGCGAAACGGCGATCATGTCCGCTGCCGGGTCGTCCAGGGCGGCACGGTCCGGAGCCGGCAGGGCGTGAATCTGCCGGGTGTCCGGCTCTCGGTGGCCGCGATGAGCGCGGCCGACTGGCAGCACGCCGAATGGGCAGCCGGTGCCGGCGTTGATTTCGTCAGCCTCTCGTTCGTACGTTCGGCGGTCGAGGTCAAGCTCCTCAGGGAACTCCTCCGCACCCGCGGCTCGCTGGCTCGCGTGGTGGCCAAGATTGAAAAACGGGAGGCGATCGACAACCTCGAGTCGATCGTCGACGCGGCCGACGCGGTGATGGTGGCCCGGGGCGACCTCGGGGTCGAGACCGACGTTGCCAGCATGCCGATGGTGCAGAAGCGGATCATCCGGGCCTGCCAGCGATACCAAAAGCCGGTCATCGTGGCGACGCAGATGCTCGACAGCATGCAGCATGCCCGCCGGCCCACGCGAGCCGAGGCGACCGACGTCGCCAACGCGATCCTCGACGGGGCCGACGCCTGCATGCTCTCCGGCGAGACCGCGATCGGCGAGCACCCCCGCCTCGTCGTCGAGATGATGCGGCGGATCGCCAGCGAAACGGAGAAGCAGTATCTGGCCGACCGCTGGCGGTACATGGAGGGCCGGTTCCTCGCCGAGCGGGGAACGGCCGGCGTGCCGGTGCAGGAGTTCCTGCCCTCGCCCGAGTTTCTCGTCGAAGGTCTCCATCCAATCACCCAGGCGGTGGTGGACGGGGCCAGCCGGATCGCGGGCGAGCTCGACGCCCGGCTGTTCGTCGTTGCCAGCCGCTCCGGACTGACGGCCATCGCCCGCTCGAAGCGACGCGGCGCCGTGCCGACGGTGGGCCTCTCCGACAACCCCGCCACGCTCCGGCAGATGGCGCTCTACTGGGGCGTCACGCCCCTGGCCGGTGTCGCCTCCCACGACACCGCCGCCTTGCTCGAACACGTCTGCGGCTGGGGGCTCCGCCAAGGCCGCCTTCAGCCCGGCGACCGGATTCTGCTCGTGGCCGGTTCCGGTTTTGGCACCGGCGGGCACAATATGGCATTGGTTCACGAGGTCTGAGGCCCCACGTCTGACACGGTGGAAAAAGGAATGAGCAAGAAGAAGTGCGTGCTCGCCTATTCGGGCGGGTTGGATACGTCGGTGATTCTCGGCTGGCTCATCGAGGAGGGCTTCGATGTGGTGGCGGTCTACGTCGATCTCGGCCAGCCCTGCGAGGATCGCGAGGCGATCCTCCAGAAGGCCCGCGACTGCGGCGCGGTCGAGGCGCTGCTGGTCGACGTCCGCGAGGAGCTCTGCCGCGACTTCGCTTTCCCTGTCATGCAGTGGCAGGCTCGCTATGAGGGGACCTACCTGCTGGGCACTTCGATCGCCCGCCCCTTGATCTCCAAGGTCTGCGTCGAGATCGCCCGCCGGGAGGGCTGCACCGTCTTCGCCCACGGCGCCACCGGCAAGGGCAACGACCAGTGCCGGTTTCAGCTGGCCGCCGAGGCCCTCGACCCCGGCATCGAGATCCTCGCCCCCTGGCGGATCGCCTCGTTCCGGGAGCGGTTTCCGGGCCGCAAGGAGATGATCGAGTTCTGCGAAGCCAAGCAGATTCCCGTCAAAGCCTCCAAGGACAAGCCCTACAGCTCCGACGAAAACTGCCTCCACACCAGCTACGAGGCCGGTCTCCTCGAGGATCTCACCACCGACGGCTTTGCCCTGGTGGAGTTCGGGATGACCGTCTCTCCGCAGGCTGCCCCGGACGAGCCCGAGACGGTGGCGATCGAGTTTGCCGCCGGCGTGCCGGTGGCGGTCAACGGCCGGCGGCTGCCGCCGCACGAGATCGTGCTTTTGCTCAACGAGATCGGCGGCCGCAACGGCGTCGGCCGGACCGACATCGTCGAGAACCGCCTCGTCGGCATGAAGAGCCGCGGTGTCTACGAGGCCCCGGGCATGACGCTCCTCTACGAGGCCCACCGGCTCGTCGAGCAGATGACGCTCGATCGCGACCTGGTCCACCTCCGCGACCGGCTCTCGCCCGAGGTTGCCGAGAGCGTCTACTACGGCTTCTGGTACTGCGCGAAGATGGATGCCCTGTTGGCCTTCATCCACGAAGCCCAGCAGCCGGTCAGCGGCCGCGTGGAGCTCAACCTCTACAAGGGCAACATGCTCGTCAAAAGCCGGCAAAGCGACCAGAGCCTCTACGATGATGCCATCGCCTCGATGGAGGGCGGCGGTTCCTACGACCAGACCGATGCCG
>JAQCJP010000297.1 GCA_027592945.1 Planctomycetota bacterium | reverse complement strand
CCATCCTGGCTTCGCTCAGCCAGCACACGCCGGCTCGATTGGCACCGGCCACCCCTCGCGAACCCGTCTTTGCGTGCGAGGGGGCCTTCTGCCCTACGGCATCTCTTCAAACCGCATGTGCTTGACCGAGGCGCCGGAGTTGCGGAGCTCGAGCAAGGCGTCGATGCCGATGGCGAGATGGGTCTGCACGTAGCGGCGGCTCACCTCGCGGTCGCTGGAGGCCGTCTTCACGCCTTCCGGGTTCATCGGGCTGTCGGAGACGAGCAGGAGTGCGCCCTTGGGGATGTGGTTGGCGAAGCCGACCACAAACAGCGTGGCCGTCTCCATGTCGATGCCGATGGCGCGGGTCCTGACGAGGTACTCCTTGAAGGCCTCGTCATGTTCCCAGACTCGGCGGTTGGTCGTGTAGACGGTGCCGGTCCAGTAGTCCTCGTCGTGGCGGGCGATCGCCGCTGAGACCGCTGTCTGGAGCCGGAACGAAGGGAGGGCCGGAATCTCGGGCGGGAAATACTCGTTGCTCGTGCCCTCGCCGCGGATCGCCGCGATCGGCAGGATAAAGTCGCCGATCTGGGTCTTCTTGAGCCCGCCGCACTTGCCCAGGAAGAGCACCGCCCGCGGCTCGACAGCCGAGAGCAGATCCATCACCGTCGCGGCCATGGCGCTGCCCATGCCGAAGTTGAGGATCGTGACGTCGTCGTAGGTGGCCGACTGGAGCGGGAGCCCGACGCCCTCCACCGGCACGCCGAACCGCTCGGCAAAGGCCGTGACGTATTCGGTGAAGTTGACGAGCAGGACGTAGCGGCCGAAGCCGTCAAGATCCCGGCCGGTGTAGCGGGGCAGCCAATCGCGGACGATCTCTGATTTGGTCTTCATCGTGACGGGAAATCGCCCGGGGAAACCGCATCATAGCGGGCCGGGCCGCTCAGTCATGGGGCATGAGCGTGGGCCAGGCGGCCGCCAGCCGGTCAGGCTGCGGGATCTCGAGACGCGTGCCGGGCTGGAGCGAGACCCTTGGGTCGAGGCGGCGATTCCAGGCAAAGAGGGCTCGGTACAAACGGCCATCTCCGTAGGCCCGCTCGGCGAGCGACCACCAGGAGTCGCCAGGGCGGGCCACGTAGCCGCTCCCGGTCATCACGGCGGTCGGCGGCGGCTCGGCACGTTCAGGGGGCGCAAGTTCGGCGCGGGCCTCTGACTCTGCGAACGCGGGCGGCGGCGCGATGACCGTGGCTTCCACAGCAGGGGTGAGTCCGGGCGGCGACGCCCCGGGAGGCCGGCTGCTTGGCGGCACAATCTCGCTGGGCGGGGGCAGGAGATCGGCTGAGGCATCGGCGCGGAGAATCTCGTTGATGGGCTCGGCCGCCTGGAAAGAGGCTGGCTGGACTGGTGGCTCCGGCTCGTCACCGAGGGGCGGCTGCGAGAACCGGCTCGTGCGGGTCGCGTAGGAATCGGGGGAAGCCGGTTCCGAGGACCGCGCGGGCGGCAGCCGATCGAGGTCGGGCGGTTCGACGAGCGGCTGGGTCTCAAGGTCGGCGAAGTCGCCGTGGACGTCGGGCCCGGCACCCTCGGGCGGCCTGGGCACGAAGAGCTTCATCGAGACCACGCCCATGAAGACGCCGGCGAGCAGGCCGAGCAGTGTCAGGAGGATCTTGGTCTCTCGTCCCATGCGGCGGCTGAACGGCGACTGGAGCAGAAACGCGGGGATGGATTCCGAGATTGGCGGGAATCCGGTCCCGGCGACAGGCTGGGATTGTGGGGAACGTCGGTCGCCGTCGCCAGAGCAGCCGACCGGTCTTACGGAGCCGCCGAGAGCCCGCCGCTTGCCTCGTTTGCGCCGTTGCCGAGCACGCGGGCCACCCGGAGCTTGGCGGAACGACTGCGAGAGTTGCGGGCCACCTCCTCAGGCGAGGCCTCGACCGGGCCGCGGGTCAACGGCTCCCAGATCTGCTTGTTGCGAAAGGCCTGCTTGACGAGGCGGTCTTCGAGGGAGTGGAAAGAAATCACGGCGAGCCGGCCTTCGGCCGTCAGGCAATCCGGAATCCTCTCCAGCGCGATCCGCAGACTCTTGAGCTCCTCGTTGACCGCGATTCGCAGCGCTTGAAAGGAGCGGGTGGCCGGATGGATGCGGGGAGGCGGCTGCTGGCGGGGAATCGCGGCGGTGACAACGCGGGCAAACTCTCGGGCAGTGCGGATCGGCTGCTTCTCGCGGGCCGCGGCGAGCCGCCGGGCGATCCGCCGGGCGTAGCGTTCCTCGCCGTATTCATGGATCAGATCGGCCAGCGTTTCCGGCCGCATCCGGGCGATCAGCCGCCAGGCGGGTTCTCCCTCGGTCGGATCGAAGCGCAGGTCGAGAGGCCCGTCGGAATCGAACGAGAAGCCACGCGTGTCGTCGGCGAGCTGGTCGCTCGAAAGTCCCACGTCGAGGAGCACCCGGTCGACCCGCTCGAGGCCCACGGCGTCGAGCACCTCCGGCAGATCGCGGAAGTTCGCCTGGGCGAATCGCACCGGCAGGCCGGCCAGTTCGCGGGCTGCCCGCTCGATGGCGACCGGATCGCGGTCGATCCCGACCACCAGGCCCTCCGGGCCGACCGCATCGGCGAACAGGCGGGTATGGCCTCCGCCGCCGAGTGTGCCGTCGACCACCCGCATTCCCGGCCGGACATCGAGCAGCTGCATCACCTCGGCGGCGAGGACGGGCGTGTGGATGCTGGAGCCGGCGTTCATCCTGCTACTGTAGCAGGGCTCCGAGCATGTCTGAGGACGCCGCGATGGCCGATGCCGATCTCTACGACTACGAGTTGCCCCGTGACCTGATCGCCCAACAGCCGCTGGCCGATCGATCGGCTGCGCGGCTACTGGTCGTGCGACGAACGTCGGGCCACCTCGAGCACCGGCATGTCAGCGACCTGCCGGAGCTGCTCGACCCCGGCGATCTCGTGGTGCTCAACGACACGAAAGTGATTCCGGCCAGGCTGGTCGGCCGTCGGGCCGCGACCGGTGGCAGGTGGGAGGGGCTCTTTCTCCAGGTGGAACGTGGCGGGGAGCGGGCCGGCTGCTGGCGGCTCTTGGCCCAGACCCGCGGCCGGCCTGCCGTCGGTGAGCGGATCGTGCTGGTCGATCGGCAGGGCTGCGACGCCGGCTCGTTGACGCTCGTCGGGCGGACGGGCGGCGGCGGCTGGCTGGCCGAGCCGGAAAGCGGGGAGACCGCCGAGGCGGTGCTTGCCCGGGTCGGCAGGGTGCCGCTGCCCGGCTACATCCGCGGCGGCGTCGAAGAGGCGAATGACAGTGACCGCTACCAGACGGTCTTCGCCCGCGTCAGCGGCTCGGCGGCGGCACCGACCGCCGGGCTCCACTTCACCGAGCCGCTGCTCCAGTCGCTCGCCCGCCGGGGCATCGACCGGGCGCATGTCACCCTGCACGTGGTGCTCG
>JAQCJP010000296.1 GCA_027592945.1 Planctomycetota bacterium | reverse complement strand
CGACTGGGTGCCGCTGGTGTCGAGCGTGAGCGGGCCGGTCGCGGCCGTGAGTTGGAGGTTCGCCGAGCCGGTGATGTCGCCCTGCTGGGTGACGGCGTATCCGGCCGCATCGAGGACCGAGTCAGCGACAAGATTCCAGGCCTTGGTGGAGGTGAAGTCGGCCGACGCCTGGAGGGTGCCGCCGCCGAGGTTGAACTCCGATGACGAATTGCCGCCGATCCCCTTCGAGCCGAGGATCAGTGTGCCGCCGTCGAGGTTGTACTGGTCGGTGCCGCCCGTGTTGCTGCGAAGATCGAGCCCGACGCCGGCGGCGGTGACCGTGCCGCCGGTCTGGTTGAAGATGCCGGTGCCGTCGATGCCGAGGATCACAACCCCGGGCGTTTCAAAGCCGCTACCGGGCGTGCCGGAGAGCGTCAGCGAGCCGCCGGTCATCGTGTAGGTCGAGGTGTTGTTGGGCCAGTGGCCAACGCGGAACTGGTTGGTGACCTCGATCGTGGTGCCCGCCTCCTGAGTGACGTTGCCAGCCACGCTCCCCGACTCGCCGAGCCAGAGGTTGCCGGCGGTCACGTCGGCGCCGCTGGCAAAGGTGACCGCCGCCCCGTTGGTCACGTCACCGACTTGAAGATTGCCGGTGATGTTGATCGTGCCGGCGTAGGTGGTGCCGGCGACGCTTTCGAAGCGGATGCCACCCGCCCCGGAGATGCCATTTGTGTAGGTGCCGGCGGTGCCGTCGTTGAAGAAGTCGACCCGCGTGCCGTTGTTGATCGAAGCCGTCCCCAGCGAGCCGCCGCCATTGACCCGCAGGATGCCGCCCTGAAGGTTCCAGGTGCCCGAATGCGTGTTCGCGGCGTTGGTGACGATCAGGGTGCCGCCGTCGGTCCGGTTGATGTCGCCGGCCCCTGAGATCTGCCCGGCGAGCGTCAACGTGGAATTGCCGTAGGTCCGGATCGTGCCACCGGTGGCATCGATGACGAGATCACGGCTGAGCGTTTGGCTCTGATTGGCGTCGAGCAGGCCGCCGAGGTTGGCCAGCGTGATCGCGTTGGAGGCGTCGCCGAAGGAGGCATCGTCGGTCCAGGAGACCAGCCCGCCGCCGATGGTCAGGCCGCCACTGAAGGTGTTCCCGTTGCCGTTGCCATTGCCAAGGCGAAACTGGGCACCGCTTCCGCCACCGCTTGAAGAGAGATTGCCGTGAGCGTTGATCGTGAGCCCGCCGGTGCCGGCGAGCACCGCCCGGAGATCCAGGTGCCGCTGCCGCCGTCAGCCTGGCCGTTGCCTGCCGTGACGTCCCACTCAAGCTCAGCCGCCCCGGCCGCCGCCATGCTGAGGGCCATCAACGCCAGCCCGAGAAAACCGCCCAGCTGATAAGACGACAGAGAGCGTAACGCCATAAGGTGTTCTCCGTTCGATGAGATATCCTTGAGATTGCCGAACGCCTCGCGGCCGACAATGGTTCCACCCACCTCAAGTCCAAAAGATATAAAGATTTGCGAACAGTGCAACTTCTTTCGAGGGCTGGATAGCGGGCAGACCCCTTCATGTGGATGAATCTCAGTGGGAAGCCGTCCAGAAAGCGACGGCCTAGGAGGCGAGCGGCTGAAAATCCCGTCCTTTACCGGATTTCAGCGGCGGGCCGGTTCGAGTGAGAAGTCGAACTGGTTGGGCCCCGCCTGGGTCACCTCGGCGGTGAGCTCGCTCTCGAGGTTGTAGCGGGCCGGGATGTACATCTCGTTGACGACCTGTTCGCCGCTCGGCTTGGGCTTGGCTCCGGGCTTGGGCCGGACGGCGATGATCTCAACCCGCTTGGGGCCGACCGTCGAGCGCATCTGATAGCGGCCGCCCTCGATCGGCCCGGCCCAGCTGGCCGATGTGCCGTCGGCGGATCGAAACTGAATCTCGCCTTCGGCGACCGGCTGGCCGGCGAAGGAGACGCTCCCCGAGACCGGTACCGTTGCCGGCCCGGAGGGGCCGCAGCCTGCCAGGAGCGGCAGCCAGCAGAGCAGGGGAGCGGTGACGGCAGGCCAGCCGTGGCGGCAATCCGTCATGGGAGGCTCGCCGACTCTCGGCCCTTTTTCGTGGCCAGCCCCTTCCAGACCGTCAGATCGACGAGCTCGTCGATGAAGTGGGTCGAGCCGTCCGCGCGGGCGACGTTGACGCCCCCCTGGTGATAGCTACGGGCGTGGTTGATCTTCTCGAACGAGTCGCCCACGCTCACGCAGGGGGCGTTGCGGTCGCCGGTCGTCTTGCACTGGTAGACGCGGTCGGCGACGGTCGAGTTGGGGGTTTCGCGGGCCGAGAAGCCGAAGCTCGAGTGCTGCCCGCCTCCCCAGTAGCCGCCGGCGTCGCCCCAGCCGCCTCCCTTGACGTTGCGGATCCTGACCTCGGAGAGCAGGAGCGTGTTGCTCAGGCCGTCACGGATCTGGGCGGCGGTGGTGTTGCTGTTGGCGTAGAAGATTCCGGAGAGCTTGATGATGTAGGAGTCGCCCCGCTCAGTGCGATTGATGTAGATAAAGTCATCGCTGGCACAGCCGACGTAGTTGCCCTGGAAGCCCCAGCCGCCGGAGCGGAACGGGCCGCCGCCGCCGAAGCCGTTGGTCGAGGCCTCAGCGTCGGAGGAGCAGCGAAAGGTGGGGATCACCGCGTCCTTGATTTCGGATGGTGTGTCCATCACGTACGTGCCCTTCCAGGCCATGTATTTCTGGAACAGCGGGGCCTGCTCCATGAAGGGCCAGGACTGCTGAAACCAGGTGTCGCGGCGGTGGACCGGGGTGCTCTGCTCGTCGAGTGTGCCGTACGGGAAGCACTCGTTGTGAGACTCGTGCTGCTGAAGCGCGAGCCCGATCTGCCGGAGATTGTTGCCGCACTGAGCCCGGCGGGCCGTCTCGCGGGCTCCCTGCACGGCCGGCAGCAGCAGGCCGACAAGCGTGGCGATGATCGCGATCACCACGAGGAGTTCGACGAGGGTAAAACCGCCCGTTCGAACCGGTGCTCGCATCGCGGGGCCCTCCTGGTCGTCCAGGCTGCCTTCAGGCACGGCGCCGGCGCAGGTACCAGATGCCGCCCGCGAGGCACATGGCACTCAGGCCGAGCGTGCCCGGCTCGGGCACGACCACGAACTGGCTGTTGTGGTCGGTGACCGCCCAGACGGTGCCGGTGGCCGAGTCGATCCCGTACTGGCCGACGGTGGTGAAGCCGCTGCTCCACGCCGTGTCGCCCTGGAAACTGGTGCCCAGCGGGGCGAACGGATCCGACGGGGTCGCTCGATACCAGATGTTCATGTCGCCGAACGAGCCGGAATACTCCATCGACAACACATAAGTGTTGCCGGTGCCCGTACCCTCGAGGGTGAGGATGTCGGAGAAGTAACTGCCGGGGTTGGCCGTCCATGCGGAGGTGAGCGCGGAGGGGGTGGTCGCCCCGGAGCCGTAGAGAATGTC
>JAQCJP010000038.1 GCA_027592945.1 Planctomycetota bacterium | reverse complement strand
CTCGTACCCCCGCGGCTGCCGCTCTCTGCTGGGCCGCTCCGCCGACTTTTCACGACGCCGCCGCGGGGGCCGGCCCGCCTGCTGCTCGCCGGAACTACTGCGGGCCCCGGCCGCTGAGGGTCCGGCGACGGTCTGTCCGGCGGCCGGCCGGCCCGCTGCCGGCTGCTTCGGCGGACGTCCTCGCCCGCGGCCGCGGCCCTGCTTCCGCTGCTCCTTCCGCTGCTCGGTGGCCTGCTGCTGCACTTCCCGCTCGGCGGGCGAGAGCATCGTCAGGGCCACCCGGCGGCGGGCCTTGTCGAGCTCCAACACCCAGACCCGGACGATCTCCCCGACGCTGACGATATCGTGGGGATCCCGCACGTAGCGGCTCGACAACTGGCTGATGTGCACCAGGCCGCTATCGTGCATCCCAATATCGACGAAGGCCCCGAAATCGACCACGTTGAGCACGGCACCGTGGAGTTCCATGCCGACCTCGAGGTCGTCGAGTTTCAAAACGCCCTTCTTGAAGAACGGCCGGGGCAGGTCCTCGCGGGGGTCGCGGCCCGGCCGGCTGAGCTGCTCGAGAATATCGGCCAGCAGCAACCGGCCGACGCCGAGTTCGGTCGCCAGGGCATCGAGATCGACCGCCGCGGTTCGCTCGGCCAGCGATTCGGCCGGCTGCCGCGTCACGAGGTCGGCCGGCGTGCCTCCGATTCGCTCCAAGACCCGGGTGGCGACCTCGTAACTCTCCGGGTGGATCCAGGTGGCATCGAGCGGATCGACCCCGTTGCTGATTTTGAGGAAGCCGGCCGCCTGCACATAGGCGGCCTCGCCGAAGCCCGGCACCTCGAGAAATTGACGCCTCGAGGTAAAGGGCCCCTGCTTCGTCCGCCACTCGTGCAGGTTGCGGGCCGTGTGCTGCGTAAGGCCCGAGACGTGCCGGAGGAGCGCCGGGCTCGCCGTGTTGACATCGACCCCCACATAGTTGACGCAGCTCTCGACCACTGACTGGAGGGAATCACGCAGGTGACGGGCTTTGACATCGTGCTGGTAGAGGCCGACCCCGATGTTGGCCGGCTCGATCTTGACCAGCTCCGAGAGTGGATCCTGCAGGCGACGGCCGATCGAGATCGCGCTGCGGATCGCCGCCTCGTAGCCAGGCAGCTCCCCGCGGCCATACTCGCTGGTCGAGTAGACGCTCGCCCCGGCCTCGTTGACGATCACGTAGCCGACGTCGAGGGCGGCGAGTTCCCCGCTGACCAGTTCGGCCACGAGGGTCTCGGTTTCCCGGGCCGCCGCCCCGTTGCCGATCGCGATCACGGTGCACTGGTGGGTGTTTACCAGCTCCACGATCCGGCGGCCCGCAGCCTCCCGCTTTTCGGCCTGACCCACGATGTGGAGCACGGCATGCTCCAGCGGCGTGCCGCACTCGTCGATCACGGCCGCCTTGCAGCCGCTCTTGAAGCCGGGGTCGAGCGACAAGACGCGGCGGCCGCCGACGGGAGGCTGGAGGAGGAGGTTCCGAAGATTCCGGGCAAAG
The DNA here is from genome assembly GCA_027592945.1 of Planctomycetota bacterium. Taxonomy (GTDB): domain Bacteria; phylum Planctomycetota; class Planctomycetia; order Pirellulales; family UBA1268; genus QWPN01. The sequence continues at coordinate 19,510 of JAQCJP010000038.1, read as the reverse complement.
ACAGCGACGGCGTGCGACTCGCAGGCGTCGGTCATCTCCCGTCGAATCTCCCGCTCGAGGCTCGGCAGGACGAGCCTCGTGAGGGCATCGCGGCTGCAGCCCCGCAGAAAATCCGCATGCGGGTGGTCGGCCGGTACCAGGAGCTGTTCGGCCGCCACCTGCAGCTCGTCGGTCGGCCCCTCGATCCTGACCCGCAGAAACTTTGCCCGCTCCCCGCGGTTGATCGCCAGCAGTCGGTGGGCGGGCACCCGATCGATCCGCTCGCTGTAGTCGAAGTAGTCTCGGAAATGCTTCTCGTCTTTGGAGAGGGCCTTGCCCTCGGTCTCGACCCGCTGGCTCCGCAGCCGGCCGGCCCGGTGGAGGATGGCCCGCAGCCGCTGCCGCAGATCGGCCTGCTCGCTGAACTCGTCCGCGATGATGTGCCCGACGCCCAGCAAGACTTCGGCCGCCGTCGGAACCTCGGCCTCGGCGTCGATGAAGTCGGCTGCCCGACCAGTGAGATCAGCAGCGGCTGATTCACCCGCCACGATCTCGCGGGCCAGCGGGTCGAGCCGGCGTTGGCGAGCGACCTCGGCCAGGGAGAGTTTTCGCGGCTTGTACGGGAGGTAGATGTCTTCGAGCTGCTTGCCGCTCTCGGCCGCGATCACCGCCGCCTGGAGTTCCGGCGTCAACTTGCCCTGTCCATCGATCGTCCGGAGGACGGTCTGCTTGCGGTCGGCGAGCTGACGGGCCCGAACCACGGCCTGCTGGACCCACCGCACGGCCTCTTCGTCGAGGCCGCCGGTCTGATCGCGGCGATAACGAGCGATGAAGGGAATCGTATTGTCGGCATCGAGCAGGTCGACGACCGCCTGCACGCCAACGGCCGGAATGTCCAGCCGCCGCGCAATGATGCCCAGATCAATGACAGGGGTGATCGGCGTCGATCCCATCCGATGTGCGGGCCTTGCGGGTGCTTTCCGCAGCGGGCTCGCAGACCCTCCTCCGCGTTGTTCCGCCTTCGACGAAGCCGCCGGATCTCCGGAAAACCTGGACTTGTGACCGGAATCTAGGATGCCCGGGGGCGGGCTGTCAAACGGGGGCAGCCGCGAAAACCCGGAGTCTGCAGCTCCTGATGGTGGCAGCCGAGCCGCCGCTTCGTTCTTCCGGCTCCTCGCCCAGGCTACCCTGCTTGCCACGACCACCTGCCGCCCCCTGCCCTTGACGCCCTGATGCAACGCGGCCTATCTCCCCTCTTTTCGTGAGGATCGGCGGCCCGGCCCACGGCATCGTCGGGTGGAAGCCGTGGGCCGACATCGGGCCGGCAGTTTGGAGTTTGCAGTGGAGTCATCGACACGGTTGTGACGATGAAGCGTTTTCGGCGGTCCTTGCAGGCATAGGGCCGCACCCCAGGGAGTTGAAACGACACCATGATTAGCGGCACGCCAGGCGGAGCGACACCCTCTTCCTCATCGGCCACCGGGATGCTCCCCGCTGTTCCGCTTCTCGCCCTCGACCGGCAATACGAAGTCCTTCGAGACGAGATCCAGGCCGCGATTCGCGAGGTCTGTGACTCGGGCCGGTTCGTGCTGGGACCCGATGTGTCGGCCTTGGAAGAGGAACTCGCCCGCCTGCTCGACGTGCCCCATGCCATCGGCTGCGCCTCCGGCAGCGACGCCCTCCTGTTGGCCCTGATGGCCGTCGGGGTCGGCCCCGGTGACGAGGTCGTCCTTCCCAGTTACACCTTCTTCGCCACGGCCAGCGCCGTCACACGGCTGGGGGCCGTGCCGATATTCGCCGACATCGATCCCGAGACCTTCATCGTCGACTCGGCGGATGTGCGACGGAAGGTCAGCCGCCGCTGCCGGGCCATCATTCCGGTGCATCTCTTCGGCCGCACGGCCGACATGGACGCCCTCCTTCCAATCGCGGCCGAGGCCGGCGTGCCCGTCATCGAAGACGCAGCCCAGTCGATCCTCTCGACCTGGCATGGTCGCTGCTCGGGCGGCCTGGGGGACATCGGCTGCTTCAGCTTCTATCCCACCAAGAATCTCGGCGGGGCCGGCGACGGCGGGTTCCTGACCACCACGCGGGACGACCTGGCCGAGCAGCTCCGCCTCCTCCGGGTGCACGGCATGGAGCCGCGCTACTACCACGACGTGGTCGGCATCAACAGCCGGCTCGATTCGATCCAGGCCGCCGTCCTCCGGGTCAAGCTGCCTCACCTCGACACCTGGACAACCCAGCGGCAGGAGAACGCCGCTCGTTACGATCAGCTCTTCGCCGCCGCCGGGCTGGCAGAGCATGTGGTCGTACCGTCCGACGAGACTCGCGGACGCCATGTCTGGAACCAATACGTGGTCCGCATCAAGGGTGGACAGCGGGATGCTCTCCGCCAGCATCTCTCGGCATGCAAGGTCGGCACGGAGATCTACTACCCGGTGCCGCTCCACTTGCAGAAGTGCTTTGCCCACCTTGGCTGGCGACACGGCGATCTGCCCGCCACCGAGCAGGCGGCCGAAGAAACGCTGGCCCTGCCCATCTTCCCGGAACTCCGGGCTGACGAGCAGGAGACGGTCGTGGGCCGGATCGCCGAGTTCTTCGGAGCGGCGCCAGCTGGTAGCGGCGGGGCGGAAGCGGCGGGCGAACAGCCTGCTGGCGGCAGCGAGGAACCGGCAACCGTCCGTCAGCCGCACTTCCTGCGGCGGGCCGTCGGGCGGGCCGACGAGGTCATCTCCTGACCCGCGGCCGCGTGGCAAGCCTCAGCGATCACCCTCAAACCGCTTGCTCGGGCGACAGAGGATGTAGCTGCCCAGGCCGATGAACAAGGCCAGGATCGCGTATGCGAGGATGTACTTGGTCATGGGTGCGGCCTGGTCGCGGGCGGGTTAGGATTGCGTCAGTTGGATCATCATCCGTCTGCCCGAGAGCCTACCGCGCATGCCTTCCAAGCCGAAACGCTCCTCCTCGAAATCCGCCTCCAAGCTCCCCGCCGTCGATCTGAAGACGCGGAAGCTGATCGTCGGCCTGGCCGACGGCGTCGCCACGGCGGCCGAGCGGCGGCGGGATCCCTGGCTCGACATCCCGACCCGCAGCCTCTCCAACGTCCGCTTCAACAAGGCGCGGAAGATCATCGAGATGGGCGGACAGAAGAACCGCCGCCAGCTCTTCAACCTCTCCCAGGCCAAGAGCTACATGCAGACCCTGCTGGTGGCCACCGGCTGCAAGCAGTTGATCGACCAGCAGAAGACGACAAGCATCCGAGGTCTCTACTACCTGCTCAAGCACACGATCGAGGGCACCCGTGAGGAAACCTTCGCCACCCAGGACGAGTGTGATCCGATCATCGAGGACCTCGAGGTCACCCTCGAGAGCCTCCGCGAGGAGTTGCATGTCTATGCCAGCAACCGGGGCGGCATGGTGGGGCCGATCACGCTGATCGACTCGGGTGACGAGATCGACTGCTCTCGGATGGGCTCGGGCGGCTACTCGATTCCGTCGATCGTCGAGGCCGACATCATCAAGTTCAAGTCGTGCGACGCCAAGTTCATCCTTCATGTCGAGAAGGACACCGTCTGGCGGCGGTTCAACGAAGACAAGTTCTGGCGGAAGCACTCCTGCCTGCTGACCCACGGCGGTGGGCAGCCGCCCCGGGGCGTCCGGCGGATGCTCTACCGGCTCCACCACGAGCTCAAGCTGCCCGTCTATTGCCTGCTCGACAACGACCCTTGGGGCTACTACATCTACTCGGTCCTCAAGCAGGGCTCGATCAATCTCGCCTACGAATCGAAGCGGATGGCGATCCCGGAGGCCCGCTTCCTCGGCCTCCGCAGCCGCGATTACGATCGGTGCAAGCTCAGCCCCAGCGTGCAGATCGCCCTCTCCGACGCCGACATCAAGCGGGCCAAGCAGATCGCGGCCTACCCGTGGTTTGCCGCCAAGAAGGCCTGGCAAAAGGAGATCGCCACCATGCTCTCCAACGGCTTCAAGCTCGAAGTCGAGGCGCTGATCTCCAAGGACATCAGCTACGTCACCGACACCTACACCCCCGAGCGGCTCGCCGCCGGCGACTGGCTCGACTGACCCTCAGGCCTCCTCGCGGAGCAGCGGCGGCGGCTCTTCGATCTCCTCGAGTTCCGGTGGCAGCTGGAGTTGCCGCATCGTCTCGTCGGTTCGTCGCATTCCCTCGGCAACCTCATCGACCCGCTTGGCAATCTCGCTGACGTCACGGCGGGCCACCGCCCCCTCGGCGAGGGCGGCGATCTTTGCCTCGAGCCGTTCGATCTCAGCGGCCACCACCGCGAGCTTGCCCCGGGCCTCGACCAGGTTTGCCAGCCGCTCCTCGGTCGTCCGCAGGTTGTCTTCGACGGCCACCCGCAGGGCCGGTGGGGCGCCGGGGGGCATCTCCGCCAGCCGTCGCTCCAGTTCCCGGGCCCGCTGGCGGAGCTCCTCGTCGTCGGTGTGGTCAAGAAACTCGGAGAGTTTGGCCGCATTCCAGATCATCCGCAGGTGGCCCCAGAGAAGCCGCTCGAGCGACTCGACACCCCCGGTTTCACGGCCGGCAGCCTCCGGGCCCCGCAGGCTGCCGGCCAGCTCAGTGAGCTTCTGACAGTGGCTCCGCAACTGGTCAAACCGCCGCAGCAGGTGCGGGGGCAACTGGGTGCGGATCCGGTCGTAGGCGGCCTGCCTGTCGGCCGTGTCCGCCTGGCGGCGGGCCTTGGCCTCCTGGGCATCCACCGCCGAGCGGAAGCGATCGTTGCTGAACATGCTGGCGAGGTAGAGGACCTCGCCGGCCGCCACCAGCGGCAAGACGACGTCGGGGCGGCCGCTGATGAACGCCACCGCCGCCCCGGCACCGACAGCCAGCAGATTCCAGTGATAGGTGAACGCGGCCCTGAGGTAGCGTCCGGCTCGGTCAAACATCGGCGGGCAACATGGGCTTTGGGTCAGGGTTCTGGAATCGGCTCGGCGGCGGCCTCGATCCGCTCGATGGCCTGGTGGATGCGGGTTACCTGATCGTTGAACCAGGGCTCCGACTGGGCCTCGCGGGCCGGAGCCGCGGGGGTGGGCAGGCGAATCTCCTCGGCGATCCGGCCAGGCGTGGTGTCCATCAGGAAGACCCGGTCTCCCAGATAGACGGCCTCCTCGACCGAGTGCGTCACAAACAACACCGTCGCCTGCACCTCGCGCCAGAGTCTGACAAGCAGATCCTGCATGTCGAGCCGGGTGGCAGGATCGAGGGCCCCGAAGGGCTCATCCATCAGAATAACCCGCGGTCGGAGGATGAGCGTGCGAGCGATCGCCACCCGCTGCCGCATGCCGCCGGAAAGCTCGTGGGGATATTTCTCGGCATCACGAGCCGGATCGAGCCCCACCCGCTCGATCCAGTCGCGGCCCTCGCTATCCCGCTGCTGCCGCGACACCCCGCGACACTCGAGCCCGAAGACGACGTTGTCGAGCACCGTGCGGTTGTCGAAGCTCGTGTAGTCCTGAAACACCATACCCCGATCGGCCCCCGGCCCGACCACCTCGTTGCCGAGCACCCTGACGGTGCCGCTCGTCGGCGGATGCTGCGGGCCGAGCCCCGCCACCAGCCGCAGGACGGTGCTCTTGCCGCAGCCGCTGGGCCCCAGAAAAGAGCAGAACTCGCCGCGGCCGGCCAGGTCGGGAATCGAGAAACTGACGTCCTTAATCGCCACGAACTGCCGCGGGGTGCCGGCCCCGTAGACCTTGCTGACCCCCGCAAACTCGACTGCGGCAGGCCGGCCTGGATCGGGGGAACTCGCCACGGCTGCGGCCGGGGCGGCCGGCTGCTCGTCCTGCGGGCCGCTGGCTGTCATGGCTGAAACTCGCTGCGAGGGGCGGGCCGCCAGAGCCGGTGGGCCAGCCGCCGCAGCAGCCCCCGGCCCCCGTAGCGATAGGGGAAGAGGTCGCACTGCAGCCACCAGAGGGCCCGATCGATGGCATAGGCAAGCAGGGGAATCACGATCAGCACGATCAGGATCGGCTCCCGGTCGCCCCGTCGCTGCGAGACATTGATCAGATCGCCCAAGCCCCCGGAGTCGCTGCCAAACTTGACGAGCTCGGCCAGCATCACGTAGCCGAAGGCCAGGCCGAAGAGCAATCGAAGGGAGTTGAAGATCGCCGGGGCCGCCAAGGGAGCGAGCACCTTGAGAATGATCTGCAGCCGGGACGCCCCCAGAGTCAGGGCCGTATCGACGTATCGCTGGGGCACTTCCCGGACGGCGGCCTGGGCATCGCTGACCACGAAGGCGACGCTGGCGATGAACAGGAACATCACCTTTTGGAACTCCCCGATGCCAAACACAAAAAATGTCAGCGGGATCAGCGCCGCCACCGGGATGTTGCGGCCGAAGATCGTCAGCGGATAAAAGTAGGCCCCGACCGCGGGGAAGCAGGCCGCCAGCACTCCCAACGGCACGCCGATCGCCGCCGCCACACCGAAGCCGAGCACGACCCGGCGGAGCGTGACGAGCGTGTTGGGGATGAGTTTCCGCTCTTTGAAGACCAACGGCACCGCCCGAAAGACGGTGCCCGGCCCGGGCAGCATCACCGGGCTGACCAGCGGGGCGTATTCCCGCTCGGCCGGAGCCTCGGCCAGATTGCCCACCGGCACCGGAAAGAGCGGCGCCGTCACGAAGTACCAGAGAGCCAGCAGCGTGCCGATGCCGGCGGCGCCCCACAAAAAGGATGCCTCGGCCGAGAGCCCACCGCGGAGCGGCGGTGCCGGCCGCGGGGCCGCCGCGGCCGTGACATCACCCGACTCCCCGGCGGCAGTCGCGTCGGCCACGGCTGGTCACTCCCTCTCCGCAGAGTAGACCTTGATCTCGACACGGCGGTTGAGGGCATGCTCGTCCGGACGGTCGGGATCAGCCGGCCGATCCCAGCCCAGGCCGTCGACGGCAAACCGATTGTCGTCAAACTCGAACTGCTGGATCAGCTCATTCTTGACCGCCGTCGCCCGGGCGAGTGAGAGCTCCTTGACCAGGTCGGCCGGCGCCTGCCCCTTCATCGAGGCATCGGTGTGGCCCTCGACGATGATCCGGGCGTTGCCGAACTGCTGGGCCAGCGTGGCCACCTCCTCGAGCACCAGGTCGACCGCCGGATCGTAGAGCTCCTCAACCTTCTCGCCACCGACATCGCGGATGATCTTCTTCCGGAGATCGTCGCTGTTGGGATAGAAGTGGATGACGACCGTGTTGGTGAGAATCTCCTCGTTTTCCGCCCGGATGGCCGAGAGTGTCTTGGGGGCCAAGGTCCGAGCGTACTCGTCCTTGCTCTCCGCATACTTCGGCTCCTCGCCGAGTTTCTGGATCACCGAGAAGTCCATCACCTGATCGAACGGCACCTGGGGCCGCGTGATCGCCCCCACCCGCCGGTAGAGCCGGTAGGCCTGCTTCCAGATCCGCTCGAAGTTGGCAGGGTTGTTGCGATTGACAAAGAACTGGTAGTTCTCGGCCCAGTTGGTCGAGTGGGCGTCGGCGAGCATGCCCAGCGTCTCGGTGGCGGGAATGTTGTAGCCGTCGGCCATCAACTCCGCGGCCTTGGCCTTGGCCCCCTCGGCTTTGAGTTCCTCCATCGCGTCGAAGATACCCCGCACGAGTGCCTCCACCTTGTCCGGATGATCCTCGGCGAAGTCCGCCCGGGCGAACCAGACGTCGGCAATCAGCCGGTTGGCCGTCTGGGTGGTGACGAGCATCCGATTTCCCTTCGCCTGCTCCAGGTTGTAGATGTCGGGGGCCCAGGAGACGCAGCCGGCGAGGCTGCGATCAGTGTTGAAGGCGGCCGCGGCCTGGAAGGCGTCGTCGGTGTAGACCATCTCCACGTCACCGGGCTGAAGCCCACCGGCGACGAGCATGTTGAGGGCGAAGAACTGGCTGGGCGAGTTCTGGGCCAAGACCAGCTTCCGGCCCGCCAGGTCACGGACGGTCTTGATGTCTTCCCGCACGACGATCCCGTCACCCCCGTTGGAAAAGTCGACCTGCTGGTAGATCCGGGGCATGGCCCGCGAGTCCTTCGGCTTGCCGGTCGCGTCGACGAGGCCCTCGAGGAAGAGCGGCACCATGTCGAGCGTGGCCCAGCCGATGTGGACCTCACCAGCGGCCCAGGCATCCCGCATCGTGACCGGATTGTCGATCAAGACGAGTTCCAGCTTGAAGGACTTACCGTCGGGCGTCTTCCATTCCTTGCCCGGCTTGAAGCCCTCGTTGGCATAGATGATCGGTGCCCAGCCGGCCCAGACATTGAGCGCGAAGCGGACGGTGTCGTCTTCCAGTTTCCGGTAGCCGGCGATGCCCGTCACCGGCGGGAGCCGCTCGGCCGGCTTGAAGGCATACTCCTGGACGGTCGTTGGCACGCTTTCGTCGGGCGCCTCCGAAAGCCCCTCCAGACCGGCCGCCGGGCCCTCCTGGCCGCCGTCGGCGGCGACCCCGGGAGCAGCGCCGCCGTTGCCGTCACCGCCGGGCTGGCCAGGCTTGCCGAACAAGCCCCACTGCCAGGCGGCAAAGCCGGCCAGGGCGAAAACCACGAGCCACACGGCCACCCAGAATGATGCCTTTGGCTGCCCAGACATGAATCGTTCCTTTCGTTATCACGGGAGGGGAAGGAGGGCACGGGATCCGCCGGCGCGCCGGCCAGGCTGCTAGCCGCGAAACACCGTCTTGGGCCGCGACTGGCCGGCCAGGTACATCGCCTGCATCAGGTCGTAGGCCGTCACCTCGCAGAGCAACTGCGTCACCTTTTCATGGGCCTCGTCGGAGAGCAGCGGCTCGAGTTCCTTCATCATGGCGACCAGCCGCTTCTCCTGGGCCTCGAGTTCACCGGTGGTGACCCGGCCGTCGGCCACGGTCTGGCAAAAGGAATCGAGCTTGCGGGCATTCTCCGCCAGCAGGGGCACGTCGGTCTTGTCGTCAAACCAGACGGTCTTGGCAGCCATGGGAATCGTCTCCAGGGGGGGTCTTCAACAGGTCGTGGGTCAGATGCAGCGTCAGGTCTTTCAGATGAGTTACCCGTCAAGATACCCGCGGCTGCAGGGCGGCACGAGTTCGCTCGCTGACACGCTCGCGATCCTTCCGCCGACCCCTCCGCCTGATCGGCGTCCGGCGGTCTGTTTTCGGGGGGTCGTCGAAGCCTGCAGGGGAGCTCATGAGCTGATCACCTCGCGGATCGCGGCCAATCGTTCCTGGAGCCGGGAGCGGCCGCCCGGCTGCTCGACCTGCTTTCGCCAGTGGTCGGGCAGAAACCGTTTCTCGGTGCACTCGAGCACCGCGGCGATCTCCTGCAACTCCTTCTCGAGGCCCTGAGCCGAAGGCAGGAAGTCGTCGATCGCCGCCCGCAGGTCGTCGGCTCCGATCTCCTCCGGTGGCGGCTCACCGGCATCGGCGGCCCGCTCCAGGCCCCGCCGGCGGGCCGCCAACACGATGCTCTCGATGTCGGCCCCGGAGAGGCCGAGGTCGAGATCGATCGGGCCGGGCAGCCCTGCCGCAAGTTTGACGCGGCTCTTCTTGGCCATCGCGGCAAACATCGCCTCGATCTCGGCCTGGTTGTGGGGATAGAAGAGCGGAATGTGCACCTCGGCCCGCCCCTGCCGCTTGAGGTCGATCGGGAGGAGATCGGGCCGGCTGGTGAGCAGCATCCAGACGATCTTGCCGCGGTAGCGGGTGTCGCCCATCTGGCGGGCGATCATCGAGAAGACCCGGCCGCTGGTCCCGGAATCGCCACCGCTTTCCCGGTTGCCGAGGGCCGCATCGGCCTCGTCGACGACGACCACCACCGGCCCCATGCTCCGCAGGACGCCAAGAGCGTGCTCGAGGTTGCCTTCGGTCTCGCCGACGTACTTGCTGCGGAAGTTCTTGAGCACGGCACAGGGAATGCCGACCGTGCCGGCGTAGCACTCCGAGATGAAGCTCTTGCCGGTGCCGACCGGCCCGCAGACGAGGTAGCCCATCGGAGCGCTCTCCAACTGCCCGCGGCGGATCGCCCGGGCGTCGGATTCGAAACGGTCTTTGGCGGCGGCATGGCCGGCGACGGCCTCGAGCGTCAGCCCGGGTTCGATGAACTCGACGAGCCCGTGGCAACTCCGCTCGATCAGATCCTTCTTGCGGGCGGCGAAGGCCGGGCCATCGGGAGCCGTGCCGTCGCGGCCGGCGAGCGTGACGACGGCCCGCAGGCTCTCGAGCGTGAGGCCGCCGGCCACCTTGGCCATCCGCGTGACCGCCGCGTCCTGAGCGGGCGGCAATCCGGCAGCAGCGGCGGTTGCGATGGCAAACCGCTCCCGCTGGTTGGCATCGGGCATCGGCACGTCGATCGCCGTCACCGCGGCGCTGGTCACCAGCCTCGGATGCACCTCGGCGAGCGTGTCGGCCAAGAGCACGATCGCCACATTGACGCGACGGAGCAGTGGGTTGCCAGCCCAACTAAGGATCCGCACCAGCCGGGAAGCAGCCGACCGCGAGGCCAACTCCCCGCCGGGCACGAGGTATTGGGCGTAGTCGAGCACGACGGCAATCCGCTTTCGCTGCTCGGGCGGGTCGATCAGGTTCCGCTCGAGGATCGCGTCGATCGCCCCGACGGCGGCATCCGGGTCCCGCGGCCACTGCGAGGCGTGGCCGAGCCGCTCGGTCAGCCACTGCACCATCGTGCGGAGCCGGTCCCGGTCGGGGCCGGCCAGCGGCCGCAGCCCCCGGCCGATGTCGTAGGAGAGAACGATGTCCCAGCGACCAAACATCTCCCGAGCCAGAAAGTCGGGCACCGTGCCCCAGGCCTCGGGGGGATCGAGACTGCCGGCTGGGGCAGGCGGGGCCACCGGCACCAGGTCACGGACGTTGCCATGCAGCAGGAAGACCGCGCTGGTGCCGGCCAGATAGGCGTCGCCAAGTCGCTCGGCCCAGGCGGGACACCAGGCCGGCAGGGCCGCCGCACCGCCGGCCACCGCGGGCTTTGCCCCGAGATCAGAGCGACCACCCGCCTGGTCGGCAACGATCCGATCGGCCGGGGTGGCGGGGATCGCAGCGGACTGGGGAGTAGAGGTTGTCACAGGCCGTCTCGGCGGGAGGTCCCGCAGCCCGCCGTCAGCCGGCGGACTGCTGGATCTTCTGAGAACCGAGCTCCTTATCGTCGGCCTTCACCCCGGCTGTTTCCGGAGTCACCATCCCCATCTGAATCTCGAACTCCCGCAGGGCCTGGTCGGCCATCGCCGCCTCGACCGCCTCTTCCCGCTTGATGTCTTCGAGCCCCTCGCCGGAGAGATCGGCCGCCACGCGGACCTTGGCCTTGTTGAGGCCGATTTTGTCCTGGATCACGTCCTCAATCTGGCCGAAGTCGGTGGTGACATCGAAGTTGAAACTCTGGGCGAGCTTGGCGAGTTCCGCCTCGGCCCGCGACAGCTTCAGTTCGGCGTCGTACTTCTTGATCCGATTCTTGAGGTCGGCCAGCTTCTTGGTGGCGTGCTTGACCTTCGTGACGTTGTTGTCGTAGGCCGTTTCATGGAGCTTGAGCTGGCCCTCGTTTTCCTCGAGTTCCTTCTTGGCCTTCTGAAGTTCGAGGGCAAACCTCGCCGCCGTCTCCCGCTCGCCGGCCTGCAGATAAGCCTTGACCCGCGCCTCGAGCGAGGCGAGGTGCTGGCGATCGCCCTCGACCTGCCGGGTCACCCGCTCGACGAGCGCCCGGTATTGCTCGAGCCCTTCCCGGCCCTCCTTCATCTGCTCGACGGCCTTGTCGTACTCGTATTGCAGTTGGGCGATCGGGTCGGCCGTCCAGAAGAAGTTGGCGAGTTTGTTCATCTGGGCGGCGAAGGCCTTCCAGATTTTGCCGAGAAACATGGCGTGAACTCCCAGGGGGGCGAGCGCGGAGGGACCAAATCCTGGCGGGGCCGGCTCTCCGCCCCGGGCCCGTCGTGATACCCCTCGAAAGAGGCCGCGTCAAACTGCCCGCAGAACCCTTCTCACCGCGACGGTCCACCGGCGGTCCTGGGCAGCCAGACCGCTGCCGGCACTGAGCCGAAAACGCTGACTCTCGCGCCACGCTTATCGAGACCGACCTGCGCGGATCCGATCAATTCGACCGGTAGGAACTGGATGAGCGACAGAGGCATCCTCGGGTGTCAGGGCCAACCCCGAAAAGCCGCGAGTTCACCCCCGCTGCCCCAGAACCCTTTGGTTTCAAGGGTGGCTGACGGGATTCGAACCCGCTACCTCCGGTACCACAAACCGGCGCTCTAACCGAGTGAGCTACAGCCACCATCTCGAGCCGCAGAAGTATAGCAAGGGCTGACAGCCGCCGCCGCCAGCCCCTGCCTGATGCCGCTGCGGCCGATCGGTCAGAGCTCGTTGTCGTCAGCCTCTTCCTCGGCTGTCGGCCGCCGCCCCCGGCCGCCCAGCCGGCCCTCGACCTCCTCGACCATCCCGCGGAAAGCTTCGGGCACCTTCTCCCGGTCGGCCTTGGTATCGAGCGGCCCCTGGTGCACCTCCTCGCCGGAGGGATCTTTGACTCGGACCGTCCGCTTGCCGTCGGTCTCCCGAATCTCGACCGTTCCCCGCTCATCGGCGACGACGACCACGTTCTGAGAGGCTCCGCCGGGATAGATCTGAAGCACGCGGGCGGCCCCGTTGCCGCCAAAGCCGCCGGCCTGCGCCTGCTGGAGGGCCTCCTGAACCTGCGCCTGCATCTGGGCCCGAATGTCGTCGCCAAAGCCCGGCATTACTCCCGGCAGCATGTCGCCGAGCAGCACCTCCAACTCAAGCGGCATGCCAGGCTGTCCCGCAAACGGTCCCGCCGCCACCGGTCCGCCAACGGCGACCTCACGCTCGTCGATCAGCACCTCGTACTGCTGCTCCTTGCCGCCCCGGATCACCGTCAGCGTCACTTCCTTGCCTTTGCCGGCCGCCTTGACGAGCGCCGAGAGCTGGTCGGGAGTGCAGATCAGCTGATCGTCGAACTTCTGGAGAATATCGAACTTCTTGATCCCCCCACGGCCCGCGGGCCCGTCCTGCGCGACCGCCTCGACGGAAAGACCGATCCCTTCGGGCAGTTCGAGCTGCGCTCGCAACTGATCGGAAACCGGTCCAGTGACGATTCCGAGGTAGGGCTCGCGGCGGACCTGTTCGCCGGGCAGGCCCTCTCCCTCGGGAACCTCGATCTGCCGCATCTCCACCCGCACCTGCGGGGGCATGATCTGGACCTGAGCCGGCGGCTGCGGTGGGTTCTCCTCGGCGACGAGATCGTCAGCAGCGTGGGCTAATACCCCACCGGCGAGAGCCGTGAAGAGCGAGAGCGAGACGACGAATGATCGAGATGCGAAACGCATGAGAGATTCCTCCAAAGGATTCAAAAACGGTGAAAAACTGGTTGTCTGGCGATTGCGGGGTGAACGGGCTGGCAGCCGGTGCTGCTGGCTGATGAGGTGCTGCCGGCTGATTAGCGGAGGGCGACGGGCAGAAAAATGAAGTCTTCCCGGGGGACGCGGACCTCGGCCCGGCCGTCATCAGCGAGATACCGCTCGAGCACCGATCGCCGCAGGACGCGGGCCGGAGTGGTGCCGTCGATGAACCGCACGCCCTCGTCCGACCAGGCGATCGCCTCTTCCGCCACCAGCGGCCTCCCCGCTCGCGAAGGCTCGGCGGCGGCGACCGCAGCCGGCTGAGCAGGCAGTGTGGCGGGCGGCTCCCCAGGCTCCCGCCTTCCTGACGCGAGCGTGATCACCAGCGAGGCGGCCAGGGCCCCGGCGGCGGCCCAGGCAAACCGCTCGGCAATCCCGCGTACGAGCCGGCGAGCCAGCGTCGGGGCCACCGTGGCGGCGAGTTCCCCTGCGATCCGGTTTCGCAGATCGGCGGAGGCGGCGGCCGGCTGAAGGCCCGCCAGGTCGGCTGCCAGCCGGTCGTCGGCCACGGTACCGGGCTGCGGCTTTGTCAGGTCACGGTCATCCGGGGCGTGATCATCGGTCGGCTTCATGACAGGTCTCCGGCAGGTGTTTTCGCAAGGCCGCCAACGCCGAACGGTAGCGGCTGGCGACGGTATTGATGTTGGCCCCCAGCGTGCGGGCGGCCTCGGCGAAGCTCAGCCCGCCCCAGATTCGCAGCACGACCGCCTCTCGCTGGTCCCCGGGCAGCGACTCCAAGGCCCGCTGCACCGCTGCGGCCCGCTCCCGCTCCGCGACCGCGTCGGTATCCCACCAGGCGTTCTGCCCGTCGGCAGCGGCCCGCTGCTCCCGCGCTCGCAGCCGCCGCCCCGCCTTGGCCAGGTCGAGGGCCGCCGTCCGCACCGCTGTAAACAGCAGCGGCAGATCGGCCGCCGCCGGCCGGGCCTTGCTCCGCCAGAATCGTACGAATCCCGCCTGCACGGCGTCCTCGGCGTCGGCCGTCTCCGGCAGCCACTGCCGCGCGTAGAGCACGAGCCGCGCCGCGTGCGCGTCGTACCAGTCCTGCCAGTCGGGGTCGGGGGAGGCCATAGGCGATCATTCTGAATCAAGAACGACGCCGAGGACGATTTTTGTGAACCCACGAAAAAACAGAAGGCAAACACCGCCGGCGGCAATGCCGGCGGGAAAAAGTCCTCTGGGGCGGTCCGCCGGAGCGAGTCCGGGGCCGCCGCTCAGTTGTCGTGCGGCACCAGCCGAATCTGGCGGATGTCCATCACGGCATTGCCCGCCTTCTCGAGGCAGCTGACCCGGAGTACGTGACGGTCGGCCTGCGGGAGATCGAGCGTGCCGACGCGATGCCAGCGGAAGTTTTGGAAGTGGCCGGTGTCGGCCACGACGTATTCCAGGGAGGCATCGCCGACGGAGAAGGCGACGTGGCTGCCGCCCTGGCCGCTCCCGCAGCCCTGCAGCACGTGCACGTCCCAGCTGCCGGCAGCGGCCGTGGCGAAGAGCCACTCAACATGATCACCGGGGTTCACCCAGTAGCCGACGGTGTTCTTGTGGGGCAACGGCTCGAACTGCAGTTTTTCACCGCTGACGATCGCATGACGGGCCGGGAGAGTGATCGCCCGGTCTTCCGCGGCGGTGCAGATGTGACCTTCCGGGGCATGCAGCGGCGGCGAGGCCAACCGGAGGATAATGGCGGCGGGGTAGGTGACCTGGTCGCCGATCGCCAGCGACCAGGTCTCGGGAGTCTGCTTGAGGGCCAGCAGCCGATCCGGCGGCGTCAGCTGTGGCGGCCGGTATCCGTGCCCGGGGAGAGGCTTTCCCGCCGGCACGGCATCATCGGTTTGCGGCAGGGGTGCCCAGGAGGCTTCCAGCACCACGTTATTGAGCCGGGGAAACCGGAGCACGCCATCCGGCGGGGCCGCTCGCAGCTCGAATCGCAGCGAGTTGCCGTCGGCATGACAGGCCGCGTCCGCCGAGTTGGGAAGGGGAAACGCCGCAGGCTCTGCACCGCAGGCCAGCGAGACGAACGCCAGACCACAAACACCCAGGAACGTGACCCGCACCATTCGAGATTCCCGCAAAGACGCTCAAGGAGCCACTGTGCAATCGCCGATCGCCAACCAGCCTAGCCGACTGGAACCAGAACAGGCGGCAACATCTTGGACGGCCCCAGCGGGCTACCGTGGCGGGGACCATCCGCGGGACGGAACGGGAGGCGAGCGGCGGTAACTTACTCCCGCGTCCGGGAGTCGATCAGGATCGTGACCGGCCCGTCGTTGACGAGGCTGACCTGCATGTCGGCGGCAAACACACCCCGCTCCGGCCGGCGGCCCGTCTCCCGCTCGAGGTCGGCCAGAAACGCCTCGTAAAGCGGGATCGCCTCGTCGGGCTTGGCCGCCCGGGTGAAGCCCGGCCGGTTGCCCTTGGCGGTGGCGGCGTGGAGCGTGAACTGGCTGATCACGAGCAGCCCCCCCTCGATGTCGCGGACACTCCGGTTCATCTTTCCCGACTCGTCTGGGAAGATCCGCAGGGCCGCGAGCTTGCCGGCCAGCCAGGCGGCATCGGCCGGCGTGTCGCCCGTCTCCACGCCGACGAGCACGACCAGCCCGACGCCGATCCGGCCGACCTCCCGGCCGGCGATCGCCACCGCCGCCCCACTCGCCCGCTGCACCACCACTCGCATCCCCTGCCTCCGATCCATCAAACCCGCGTCATCCTTGATCAGCGGAACTCTATCCGCGGCAGTTTCTGCCCTGAAACCCTAGACGAAAACAGCCTTTCGCAGGCGGCGGGCCGTTGCCTATCTTTCCGCGGCTGTGCCCGCCCCCGGCCACACCCCAGTCTGCAGAGGACGCGATGCCGCTGCCCACGATCACGACCGCTCGCCTACCCGCCGGCCGCGGCAGCGTCAACGACGTCGCCCTGCTCAGTCAGGCGATCCCACTCTTTCCGGTCGATCGCGAGATGTGCCTGGCCGACGTCGCGGCTGCCCGGGCGGCTGCCCCGCAGCGGATCGGCTGGGCGGCCTGCTTCCTGAAGGCCTACGCGACGGTCGCTCACGACGAGCCGCTCCTGCGGAGCTGGCTGGTCGGCGGGCTCTCTAGCCGGCTGGCAACCTCCAGCCAGAGCGTAGCGACCTTGGCGGTCAACCGGGTCGAGGATGGTGTCGACCGGCTCTTCTTCGCCCGCCTGGCCGCCCCCGACACGCTGCCGCTCGCCACGATCCAGGCCTTCGTCGACCGCCAGGCCACCGCCCCGATCAACGAGATCTTTCGTCGCCAGCTCGAGCTCGAGATGGTGCCCGGCTGGCTGCGGCGAACGATCCTCAAGTGGAACATGAACTCCACGTCGCCCAAGCGGCCCGGCCGGATCGGCACCTTCAGCATGTCGTCGCTGGCCGGCTTCGCCGCCGGCAACCACTTCCATCCCACACTCTGCACGACGAGCCTCTGCCAGGGGCCGCTCGACGAGGCCGGCCGCTGCCGCGTCACGATCATCGCCGACCACCGCGTGCTCGACGGCGTGACGGTGGCCACGGCACTCGGGCGGCTGGAGGCGGTCCTCACAGGCCAGATCGCCGCCGAACTCAGGAGCCTACCGGCGGCTGATCCGGGCCCGGGGCAGGCTCCGGGGCCGGCTGGCGACCGGCCCGCAGCCGCCGCCTGATCTCGGCGAGCCGCTCGCCAAGGTCCCGCTCCAGGCCGCGGTCGGTCGGCTCGTAGTAGGTCTTCTCGACGCCGAGATAATCCTGGGCGGCGATCGCATCGGGATGGTCGTGGGCGTAGGCATAGCCCTGCCCGTGGCCGAGCCGCTTGGCACCGGCGTAGTGCTTGTCCTGCAGGTGGGTCGGCACGGGGATCACCGCCTGCTCGCGGACATCCCGGCGGGCGGCGGCGATCGCGGTCGTGCAGGCATTGCTCTTGGGCGCCAGCGCCAGATACGTGACCGCCTGGGCGAGCGTCAGCTGACACTCGGGCAGCCCGACAAACTCGGTCGCCTGCATCGCGGCCACGGCAATCATCAGGCTCCGTGGGTCGGCGTTGCCGATGTCTTCGCTGGCGAGGATCACCAGCCGCCGGGCGAGAAACCGCACGTCTTCGCCCCCCTCGAGCATCCGGGCCAGCCAATAAAGCGCCGCGTCGGCGTCGCTGCCTCGCAGGCTCTTGATCAGGGCGCTGGCGCAGTCGTAGTGGGTGTCGCCCGAGTCGTAGGCGACCACCTTCCGCTGGACGCTCTCGCGGGCCAGCTCCAGCGTGAACTCGAGCGGCCGCTCGGGGCTCGAGAGCACGCCGACCTCGAGGGCCCCGAGGGCCCGACGGGCATCGCCGTCGGAGGTCTCGACGAGGAAGGCTCGGGCGGCCGGGGCGAGCGTGATCGCCTCGCGGCCGAAGCCCTGCTCGCGGTCGGCCAGGGCCCGGTCGAGGATCGTGCCGATCTCGGCCGGCCCGAGTGCCGCCAGTTCGAAGATCCGGCTGCGGCTGACGAGCGCCGACGTGAGCGCGAAGAAGGGGTTCTGCGTCGTCGCCCCGATCAGGGCGATCACCCCCTGCTCGACGTCGGGCAGGAGCACGTCCTGCTGAGCCTTGTTGAAGCGGTGAATCTCGTCGATGAACAGGCAGGTCTTCTCGCCGTCGTCTTCGAGCCGACGGCGGGCCGCCGCGAGCACCTCGCGGACATCCTTGACACCGGAAGCGGTCGCCGAAATCTCGAGGAACCGCCGCCGCGTCTCGGTGGCGATGATCTCGGCGAGCGTCGTCTTGCCGACGCCGGGGGGGCCGTAGAGGACCACCGAGCCGAGCCGGTCGGCCTCGATCAGCCGCCGGAGCAGCTTGCCCTCGCCGACGATCGGCTCCTGACCGACGTAGTCGGCCAGCCGGCGGGGCCGCATCCGGGCGGCCAGCGGGGCGGCCCGGGCGACATTGGCGGCGCGGGAGGCGGCGAACAGGTCGGGCATGATGGAAGCAAGCGGGGTGCGGGGCCGGGGTTGCCCGTGCCATCTCGCCGGACGTTCGCTTCGGGCATCCTGCCCTCCGCTCACTCGAAGGAAACCTCGCTTGGCCATCCTGGCTACGCTCGGTTTCCTACGCCGCTCGATTGGCACGGGCAACCCCTCACGCCATTCGTTCGGTCACGGCACTCGTTCGGTCACGGCACGCGGGCTGGCTCGAGTTCACCGGTGAGAATCCCCTCCGACCGGACGACCTTCCCTTCCACGTCGCGAATCGCGAGGGTGACCGCCGGCGGCTTCCCCTCGGCCGCGGCCTCCCAGTCGATCTCGATTGTGCCGAAGTTGGCCGCGTGAAACCGCTCGCCGAGCCGGTGGCGGTTCGGCTCGTCGTGGAGTCGGGTGCCGCCGGGCTGGTTGAAGCTGCTGGCGGTCAGGTCGTAGAGCGGATAGGCGAGGGCCTCGTCGCCCGCGGGGATCCGGCTGATCTCGGCCGAGTGGCGATCGCCACTGACGACGATCACCCCGGCCGCTCCCGACTCACGCAGCATCGCCAACAGCCTTGCCCGCTCGGCGGGCAGATTGCCCCAGTGCTCATAGCCGTGCTCGATGCTCGCCACCTGGATGCTCGAGAGCACGATCCGCAGATCGGCCGGCTCCCGCAGGGCCTCGGCCAGCCAGGCCCACTGCGCATCGCCGAGCATCGTGGCCTCGGGATCGTCGCTGGGGACATACGGCCCCCTCCCCTTGACCCGCTCGGCCTTGGGCAGGGCCTCGAGCGGCGAGCGGTTCGACCGCGTGTCGAGGCAGATGAACTGCACCCGGCGGCCCGGCGGCCCGACGACAACCTGCCGGTAGATGCCCTCTCGACTGCGAACCGCCGCCTCGGCGGGGATCCCGAAGAAGTCGAGGAAGACCTGCTGCGACTCCTGCCTCATCGGATACTCACGGCCGCCGTCGTTGACGCCGTAGTCGTGATCGTCCCACACCGCCACGATCGGGACGGTGTTGCGAATCGCCCCGAAGCCCCGGTCGGCTGCGAGCAGGTCGTACTTGCCCCGCAGGACCGCCATGTCTTCGGTGTCGCCGTAGACGTTATCGCCAAGCATCAAGAGGACATCCGGCTTGAAGTTGCTGATCGCCGACCAGATCGGCATCGGCCGGTCCTGCCGGGCGCAGGAGCCAAGCGCGATTCGTGAGAT
>JAQCJP010000295.1 GCA_027592945.1 Planctomycetota bacterium | reverse complement strand
TCGCCACGGCCGTGGTGGGCGTGCCGCCGGCAGCGATGGGAACAGGCCCGATCGTCGCTACCCGCCGGCTGCTCTCCCGGCCGGCCGCCGCCGGGATCACGCTCGCCGACATCGATCTCATCGAGCTCAACGAGGCCTTTGCCGCCCAGGCGATCCATTGCATCCGCGAGCTCGAGCTCGACCCGGAGCGGATCAACGTCCGCGGCGGGTCGCTGGCGATCGGCCATCCCCTCGGGGCCAGCGGGGCCCGGATCACCGCCACGCTCCTGCACGCGCTTGCCGACTCGGGCGGCCGGCTCGGCCTGGCGACGATGTGCATCGGCCTCGGCCAGGGCATCGCGGTGCTCTTCGAGCGAATGGAGTGACCGTCGGGCAGGCGGCATGGAGTATGCAACCTATGAATCCTCTCGATGCCGAAACGACCGTGGCCGATGCTCGTGCCGCCGCCCCGCGGCCTGATCGGTCGGAGGGAGCGTCGTCCCCGTCGGGTGAGCCTGCCGCGGTCGATTCGCTGGCGGGCCTGCTGGCGGCGCGGGCCGCCGCCTCACCCGACCGGCCGGCGATCGCGGTGGCCGACGGTGATGCGGTGACGACCTGGACCTGGCTCGAGCTTGCTGCCGTCGCCGTGCGGGGGGCGGAGCATCTCGAGGCTGCCGGGCTTTGCCGCGGCGATCGGCTGGCTCACGTCGGCTCACACTCGGCCGAGTGGTTCGTGATCGACCTGGCCTGCCTGCTCGCTGGCATCGTGCATCTGCCACTC
This sequence comes from Planctomycetota bacterium, assembly GCA_027592945.1. GTDB lineage: Bacteria > Planctomycetota > Planctomycetia > Pirellulales > UBA1268 > QWPN01. The sequence goes on along the minus strand of JAQCJP010000295.1, from coordinate 2,730 downwards.
CACGCCGGCGCGGCCGCTGCGGACCATCGCGAGCAGCTCGGCTGGCTCGAGCCGCGGGGCCTCGTGACGAGCGGCCTGCTGCCGGGCGGCCGGCTTTCCGGCTGGGCGAAGGAAGGATCGGGCCGCGTGGCGGTCCCGCCTCCGCCCGGCGGCTGGCTCCAGGGCGATCGGCCGGACCAGCAGCTGGTGCAGGCAGCCCTGACCGCCCGTTGCGTCGCGACCGACCCCGACGCCTGCTGCACGATCGTGCTCTCCTCCGGCACGACCGGCCAGCCCCACGGCGTGCTCCACTCTCAGCGGACCCTGCTGGCGAACACCCGGGCCGTGTCGACGGTCTTCCTTGACGATCCCCGCGACGTGCGACTCGCCTGGCTGCCGGCGAGTCATCTGCTCGCCAGGGTCGGCGACCTTTACACAGCGATCGAGCGGGGCGGTTGTCTCAACGTCGTCGCCGACCGCACCACGATTCTGGCCGCCTGCCGGGCGGTGCCACCGACGGTGATCCTCGGTGTGCCCGCCTTCTTCGAACGGCTCGAGGCGGGGGTGCGGGCCGGCCGGATCCACGATCTTGCGGTGGCCCTCGGGGGAGAGGTGCGGGTCTGCGTGTCGGGAGGAGCCCCACTGCGGTGGCGGACGGCGGACTTCTTCGCGGCCCGCGGCGTGCCGCTGGTCGAGGGCTATGGCCTGGCTGAGGCGGGCCCCGTCGTGTCGCTGCCCAATCCGCGAATCCATCGGCCCGGCACGGTGGGTCCGCCGCTGGCCGGCGTGCAGGTCAGGCTCGACGAGCGACCGGAGAGCCGCGGGCAGCTGCTCGTCCGGACGCCCGCCCGGGCGCTGGCCGTCATCGATGCCGACGGAGCGGCGCCGCCGCTTCCCGAGTGGCTGGAGACGGGCGATCTCGCCACGCTCGACGAGGCTGGCCACCTCCGAATCACCGGCCGGCTCAAGGATGTGATCGTGCTCCCCAACGGCCAGAAGATCCCACCCGTTGAGATCGAGCGGGCCATCGCCGAGGACGAGGCAGTGGCCCAGGTCTGCGTCGTTGGCGACGGCCACCGCTGGCCGGTCGCGGTGATCGTTCCAGAGCCGACGGTCATCCGGCAGGCGATCCGGCGGCTCGGTCTGGTCGTCTTCAGTCGGGCCAGAGCATTGCGGCATCCGCGGCTGCTCGCCTGGCTGGGCCGCCGGCTGGCCCGCCGGCAGCGGCAGTTGCCGCGGGTCTGGCGGGTTCGCCGGCTGACGCTCGTCAGCCGGGCCTTCGATGCTGCCCACGGCGAGACGACCGAGTCGCTGAAACTCCGCCGTGACGCGATCGCCGCTCATTTCGCCGACGCCGTTTCAGCGGCCGAGGATCCGACCCCGCGGAGACACGTCGGGCAGCAGGCCTCTGACGCCATCGGTCCAGCGGTCTGGGCCGGCCGGGAGGGAGGCTTCGCGACGGCAGCCGAGTTGGCGGCGACACCGCTGGACTCGACGGTGGAGGCTGTGCTCGAGCGGGCGACCACCGAGATTCACCACCTTCGCCAGCAGGGGCATCTCTACGAAGAGCCGGCCGGCGGGCGAGGCCCGCAGCCTCCGATCGACGACTCGCCGCCGCCCGCGCGGGGGAAGTTCTCCGCCGCCGCCGAGACGGCCATCGGTGAGACCGGCCTCTGGGGCCTGGCAGTGCCGACGGCCTTTGGGGGCAGCGGAGCGTCGATGCTCGACCTGGCTCGGGCGATCACGGCGGTGGCCGCCGACGCGCCCGCCGCCGCCGGCATGCTCGCGGTCCATTCCTCGATCGGGGCGGTCTCGGCCATCGCCGCCTTCGGCACGCCCGACCAGCAGGCCCGTCACTTGCCGGGCCTCGCGGCCGGTCGGCCGCTTTCGATCTTCGGGGCCACCGAGCCGGATGCAGGCTGCGACCTCGGCCGCGTGCAGGCCACGCTCGAACGGCAGGGCGACCGGCTGCTGCTCTCGGGAACGAAGATGTTCATCACCGGGGCTCGTCACGGTCGGCTGGCGAAAGTTCTGGCGCGGCTTGACGATCGGCCGGCGGTCGTGCTCGCCCACCTGCCAGAGCGCGATACGACCACCTTTCGGCTGCGGCACTACCAGCTGCATCCTCTCAAGCAGACCCACAACGCCGCCCTCGAGTTTGACCGGTTCGAGGTCAGCGAGGCCGACCTCCTCGAACCTCCAGGTGGCGATGCCATGGCGATCGTCTGGCATGGTCTCAATCGGGGCCGTACGACGCTCGCCGCCCAGGCCGCCGGCACGCTCCAGTTGCTCCTTTCCCACGCGGCGGCCTTCGCCCACGAGCGGGAGACCTGGGGCCGGCCGATCGCCACGAGACAGCTTGTGCAGGGGCGGCTCGGCCGGATCACCGCGGCGGCCTTCGCCTGCGAGGCGATCAGCCAGTGGGCGGCGGCGGCAGTCGATGCCGGCGGTGGCGAATGGGAGGCGATCATCGCCAAGGTGACCGCCAGCACGGCCGTCCGCGAGGCGGCGATCGACGCCCTCGGGATTCACGGTGGCCGGGCTTTCCTCGTCGGCCACCCGCTCGGCGACGCCTGGCACGATCACTTCGCCGTCGGCGTCTACGAGGGGGAGAGCGACCTGCTCGGCCTGGCCCTGTTTCGTGGCCTCGCCAAAGGTCATCCGCTGGCGGCGTTGGCGCGGGACGACGGCCGGCTGCGGCGGGCGGCTGCCTGGCTCGCCTGGCGGGCCGGCGACTGGAGCCGCGGGTCG
>JAQCJP010000037.1 GCA_027592945.1 Planctomycetota bacterium | reverse complement strand
CGCAAGCGGTTCGGAATCGAACTGGGCACGCTCGGCCTTTCAGAACGGGCCTTCGTCTACGTCTGCTCGCTGTCGGCGGCGACGATCGTCTACAAGGGGCTCCTGCTGGCGGATCAGGTCGACAAGTATTATCCCGACCTGTCCGACGAGCGGCTGACGAGTGCTCTGGCGCTGGTTCATCAGCGGTACAGCACCAACACCTTCCCCACCTGGGATCTCGCCCATCCCTTCCGGTATCTCGCCCACAACGGCGAGATCAACACCGTCCGTGGCAACATCAACTGGATGCACGCCCGCGAGAGCATGCTCGCCCATCCGATCTACGGCCCGGATCTCGAGAAGATCAAGCCCGTGATCCGCGAAGGAGGCAGTGACTCGGCCTGCTTTGACAACGCGCTGGAACTGCTCGTCTTGGCGGGCCGGCCGATCGAGGAGGCCGTCAGCATGTGCATCCCCGAGCCTTGGAGCGGCCATGAGAGCATGCCCGACGATCTCAAGGCCTACTACGAGTATCAGGCGTGCCTGATGGAGCCCTGGGACGGCCCTGCCGCCGTCGCCTTCACCGACGGCACCCGGATCGGCGCCACGCTCGACCGCAACGGCCTTCGGCCAGGTCGCTGGTGGCAGATGGCCGACGGACTGGTCGTGATGGCCAGCGAGGCGGGGGTGCTCGAACTCCCACCGGCAGAGGTTGTTCGCAAGGGACGGCTGCGGCCCGGCTGCATGTTCCTGGTGGACACCACCGAGGGGCGGATCATCGAGGACGACGAGATCAAGCGGAAGCTGGCCACCGCCAAGCCATGGCGGGAATGGGTCGCCGGCAACCAAGTTCGCCTGACCGACCTGACCGATCCGCCGGAGGTCGCGGACGTCTGCCGCTCGCGAGCGGTCAAGCCGGAAGATCTGTCGGGCCGGACGGGCGGTGGCAACGGCAAGGCCGCTCCCGCGGCGGCTGATCCCTGGCGGGCCGCGGGTGTGGCCGGCGAGCGTGCCAGCCTGCTCGAACTGCAGCGGGCCCACGGGTATACCCTCGAGGATCTCCGGGTGATCCTCGGGCCGATGGCGACCAACGCCGCCGAGCCGATCGGCTCGATGGGCAACGACACGCCCCTGGCGGTGCTTTCCGACCGGCCCCAGCTGCTGGCCAACTACTTCAAGCAGCTCTTCGCCCAGGTTACCAACCCACCGCTCGACGCCATCCGCGAGGAGATCATCACGTCGATGATCACCACGATCGGCAGCGAGGGGAACCTGCTGGCCACCACCCCGGAACAGGCCCGCCTCCTCCGGCTCGAGACGCCCGTCATCACCAATGCGGAGTGTGCCCGGATCAAGGCCTTGGGTTCAGGGACCGTGACGGAACATGCCGGCCTCGTGACGAAGACGCTCTCGCTGCTCTACCCAGCCGCCACCGGCGCCGCCGGCCTCAAGCAACGGATCGACGAACTGCGGGCCGAGGCGTCGGCGGCCATCGCTGACGGGGCGACCATCATCGTCCTCTCCGATCGCGGACTCGATCGTGACACCGCCGCCGTGCCCAGTCTGCTGGCGACAGCCGGCGTCCACCACCATCTCGTCCGCGAGGGCACCCGGACCCGCTGCGGCCTGGTCGTGGAGACCGGCGAGGCTCGTGAGGTGCAGCACTTCGCCACCCTGACCGGCTATGGGGCCGGGGCCGTCAATCCCTACGTTGCCTTTGCCACCCTTGACCAGATGCAGGCCGAGCGGATGGTCGATCCCGACATCCCGCGGGAGAAGCTCCACGCCAACTACATCAAGGCGGTTGGCAAGGGGCTGCTCAAGGTGATGAGCAAGATGGGCATCTCAACCCAGCAGAGCTACCGCGGCGCTCAGATCTTCGAGGCGGTGGGCCTTGAGCAACCCTTCGTCGCCGAGTTCTTCACGGGCACGCCGTCGCGGATCGGCGGCATCGGCCTCGACGCGGTGGCCGATGAGATGCTCCGCCGGCACGAGCACGCCTGGCCCAAGACCGCCGTCCCGCAGACGCTCGAACTCGATGTTGGCGGACGCTACGCCTGGCGGCGCAAAGGAGAGGCCCACGTCTTCGCCCCTGAGGTGGTGGCGGCCCTCCAGCGATCCACCCAGATCAACAGCCGGGAGGAGTTCAAGAAGTATCAGCGGCTGATCGACGAGCAGCAGGTGAAGTTGCTCACGCTCCGCGGCCTGCTCGATTTCAAGTGGGCCGATGCTGATGCCGCCAGCAGCGGACCGGTGCCGCTGGAGGAAGTCGAGCCGGCCACCGAGATCGTCAAGCGGTTTGCCACCGGCGCGATGTCCTACGGCTCAATCTCGAAAGAGGCTCATGAAACGCTCGCCGTCGCAATGAACCGGCTGGGCGGCTGGAGCAACACGGGCGAAGGGGGCGAGGATCCGGTTCGCTACATGCCGGAGCCAAACGGTGACAGCAAGAACTCCAAGATCAAGCAGGTGGCCAGCGGCCGCTTCGGCGTGACGAGCCTCTATTTGGTCAACGCCAAGGAGATTCAGATCAAGATGGCCCAGGGGGCCAAGCCGGGTGAAGGCGGCCAACTCCCCGGCCATAAGGTCGACCGTGAGATCGCCCGGATCCGACACTCGACGCCCGGCGTGGGGCTGATCTCCCCGCCTCCCCATCACGACATCTACTCGATCGAGGATCTCGCCCAACTGATCCACGACCTCAAGAACGCCAATCATCACGCCCGGATCAGCGTCAAACTGGTGGCCGAGGTGGGTGTCGGCACGGTGGCGGCCGGCGTCTCCAAGGGCAAGAGCGACGTCGTCTTGATCTCGGGTCACGACGGCGGCACCGGGGCGAGCCCGCAGACCTCGATCATGCACGCCGGCCTCCCCTGGGAGCTCGGCCTGGCCGAGGCTCACCAGGTGCTCGTCATGAACGACCTCCGCGGCCGGATCGTCGTCCAGACCGACGGCCAGATCCGGACCGCCAAGGACGTCGTCGTGGCTACGCTCCTTGGGGCCGAGGAGTATGGGATCGCGACGGCCTCGCTGGTGGTGATGGGCTGCATCATGATGCGGAAGTGCCACCTCAACACCTGCCCGGTCGGGATCGCCACGCAAGACAAGGAACTCCGCACAAAGTTCGCCGGCCAGCCGGAACACGTCGTCAACTACTTCTTTCTGCTGGCGGAGGAAATCCGCGAGATCATGGCGAAGCTCGGCTTCCGGACGATCAACGAGATGGTCGGCCGGGTCGATCGCCTCGATACCCGGGCGGCAATCGCCCACTGGAAGGCCAAGGGGCTCGACTTTTCCTCGATTCTCCACAAGCCGGAGGTGCCGGCCCACGTCAAGACCCATCACTGCGAGAACCAGGACCACGGAATCGAGCTGTCACTCGACATGACGACGCTGCTCGAACTCTGCCGGCCGGCCCTCGAGGAGAAAAAGCCCGTCGCCCTCGACCTGCCGATCCGGAACATCAACCGGACCGTCGGCACGATCCTCTCCAGTGAAGTCACCCGCCGGCACGGGGCGGGCGGCCTGCCCGACGGCACGATCCAGATCACCTTCCGCGGCTCCGCCGGCCAGAGCCTGCTGGCCTTCGGCTCTCCGGGCGTCCAGGTCACCGTCGAGGGGGATGTCAACGACTACTGCGGCAAGGGCCTCTCCGGCGGTCGGATCATCGTCAAGCCCGATGCAGCCGCCTCGTTCAAGGCCGAAGAGCACGTGATCGCCGGCAACGTGGTGGCCTACGGGGCCACGGCCGGCGAGATCTACCTCCGGGGACTCTGCGGCGAGCGGTTCCTGGTGCGGAACTCTGGCGTCGAGGCGGTCGTCGAGGGCACGGGCGACCATGGCTGCGAATACATGACCGGCGGCCGGGCCGTGATCCTCGGCCGCACCGGCCGTAACTTCGCCGCCGGGATGAGCGGCGGGATCGCCTACGTCTGGGACGCCGAGGGCAGTTTCCCGACCCGGGTCAACATGGAGATGGTCGAGCTTGAGCCGCTCGACGGTCAGGACCTCGACTACGTCAAGGGAATGATCGAGCGGCATGTCGCCTTCACCGGTAGCGCTCGCGGCCAGGAAATCCTCGACCGCTGGGACGTTGAGCAGAAGCGGTTCGTGAAGGTGATGCCGACCGACTACAAGCGAGCCCTGGCGGAACTCCGCCAGCTTGCCGAGCAGGAGCATGCCGAGGCCAGGGAACAGGAGCCGATTCGTGGCTAATCAAGAAAAGGGGACATTCTGCTTTTTGCCATCGGTTTTGAAACGTTGGCAGACTGTCAAAAAGCAGAATGTCCCCTTTTTTCACTCGTGGAGGATGAGCGATGGGTGACGTTCGCGGATTCATGAAGTACGAACGCAAGGTGTCGGGCTATGCCCCGGTGCCCGAGCGGCTCAAGAACTACAACGAGTTTCTTGCGATCCTGCCCGAGGAAGATCTCCAGCAGCAGGGAGCCCGCTGCATGGACTGCGGCGTGCCCTTCTGCCATACCGGCTGTCCGCTCGGCAACATCATCCCCGACTTCAATGACCTCGTCTTCCGGCAGCAATGGCACGAGGCCGCCCAACGGCTCCACGCCACCAACAACTTCCCCGAGTTCACGGGCCGGGTCTGCCCCGCCCCCTGCGAGGCAGCCTGCGTGCTGGGGATCAACGAGGATCCGGTGGCCATCAAACAGATCGAGATGGCGATCGCCGACCGGGCCCTCGAGGAAGGCTGGGTGGTTCCGGAACCGCCGGCGGTGCGGACGGGCAAGCGGGTTGCCGTCGTCGGCAGCGGCCCGGCCGGGCTCGCCTGCGCCCAGCAGCTCAATCGGGCCGGCCATCTGGTGACGGTCTTCGAGCGGGCCGACCGGCCCGGCGGCCTGCTGATGTACGGGATTCCCGACTTCAAGCTCGAGAAGTCGCGTGTCTGGCGGCGGATCGAACAGATGGAACAGGAAGGAGTCGAGTTTCGCTGCGGTGTCGACGTTGGCACCGATGTAGCCACCGAATCGCTGGTCGACGAGTACGACGCTCTTGTGCTCACCGGCGGATCAACCCTCGGCCGCGATCTGCCGATTTCCGGCCGCGAACTCGAGGGCGTGCATTACGCCATGGAGTTCCTGCCGCAGCAGAACAAGCGGAACGCCGGTGACGAGGTGCCTGGCCAGATCGTGGCCGAAGGCAAGGACGTGATCGTCATCGGCGGGGGCGACACCGGCAGCGACTGCGACGGCACCAGCAACCGCCAGGGTGCCAAGAGCCTGACCCAGTTCGAACTGCTCCCCCAGCCGCCCGACCTCGGCAAGTATCCCCGTCGGGCCGAGCGGCCGCAGAACACCCCCTGGCCGCTCTGGCCGCAGATGCTTCGCACCAGTTCTTCCCACGAGGAGGGCTGCCGCCGCGAGTGGGCCATCCTGACCAAGGAGTTTCTCGGGGATGCCGAGGGCCGGCTCCGGGCTCTCAAGACCATCCGGATCGAGTGGTATCAGGACGAGGCCAGCGGCCGCCAGCAGTTCCGCGAACTGGAAGGCACCGAGGAAGAGTGGCCCTGCCAGCTGGCCCTCCTGGCGATGGGCTTCGTCGGTCCGGAGAAGCACGGGCCGATTGCCGATTTGGGACTCGAGCTCGATCCTCGCGGCAACGTCAAAGCCGGCGACGACTACACGACGAGCCGCGAGGGCGTCTTTGCCGCCGGCGACATGCGGCGGGGCCAGTCGCTGGTTGTGTGGGCGATCCACGAGGGCCGGGAGTGTGCCCGGGCGGTCGACCTCTGGCTGATGGGCACCACCAACCTGCCCAGCACCACCGCTGGCGAGTTCGCCGTGCATGCCTGATGCCCGGCCCGGCGTCCGGATCTGGGCGGGCCGGCCTCACTGCCGCCCGGCGGCAACCGGCCCGCGCGGCTTCAACTCGACCGAATAGCGTCCGCGATCGTCGGCCAGTCGTCCTGGCGCCTGATTGACCTTGAAATAGAGGGGGCCGTCGACCAGCGGCGCCAACTCCGCCTGCCGACCCTCGGCCACCACCTCGAATCGCGGCCGGCCACCGTTGGCTGGCGTCACCCATTGGCCAGCCAGGAGCCGGCCCACCGGTCGGCCCCGATACCACTGGAGCGTGATCCCGTCCGGCTCGCTCTCCAGCGGTATCGCGGTGCCGTCGGTTTCGTCGGTCACCTCGCCGACACCGATGCGGCCGGCGGCGGTGACCGTGTAGCGGCGGCCAACGGCGACGGCGAAGCCGGAGTTCTGCCAGCCACGGGAGGCGTCGACCGTGATCGAGCGCGGACCGGCGAGCGGCTGCCCTGCAGACCAGTCAACCGCCATCCGATTGAAATCCCAGCCATAGGCGAGGTCGGCGGTGAAGGCGTCGAAATCACGGCCCGCCAGGTCGGCGTCCCAACTCGCCATGCCGGCCAGGCGGCGATTGAAGTCGCGACGCAGCGGCCCCCGCTGGAGAGCCTCGAAATCCGCGGCATACCGGGGATGGCCGGCGAACATCGCCACGGCTGCCCAGCTCGTCGCATAGTCGGCGATCGTTCCATGCTCCTCCACCGACAAGGCGAGAACATCGTCGAGGGCCGGAGGCTGCCCGGAGGCCTGGAGAGACTGGATCTCCTCGATTCGACCGAGCTGCTCAACGTCTTCGGGCCGATCGGGCATCGGCGTATGCCGAAACGTTCGCTGCCCCCCGTCGCCTGAGTCCTCCAGCCGATGCGTCGCCAGAAACTCGGCGATGCCTTCGTTGTACCAGACCGGTGTGGCGAGCCGCCGAAGCGTGAGGGTGAAGGCATGGGCTCCCTCATGGAGCAGGAGGTGGCGACGGTAGGCCGGGTTGGGCTGGTCTATCAGCCAGAAGCGGTTGTTGTCGCAAAAGCCGTTGGCAAACTTTGGAACGACATCGGGGAGCAGCCCCGCCGATCGGAACCGTTCCCGGTCGACGACGAGGCAGCCGAAACACTGCCAGTTGGGATGATCTGCGGGATCGAGCCCATAGTGATCGCACCAAGCTGCAAAGGCCTGGTCAAAGACCGCGGGCAGCTCCTCCACCCCGTCACCGTTCCGCACGGGCCGGTCGGTCGCCAGCACCAGGTGGCTGCCCGTAAGAACCCGCAGCCCGGCCCGGCGGGCCTGGGCGGCCAGCGGCTCGACGAGCACCATTTCGGCAGCAGCATGCACCGCGACGGTCGCGAGCAACACGGGGACCACCGCAAGCAGGATCGCTGTCCGTCGAACAGCCGAGGGGAGCTTTTCCATGCGTCCCAGTTCACCCATCCCCCACGGCCCTGGCAAGCCTGCGCGAGCCTCACAGCCTGCCGGCGCGTCGGCGTCGGCCAACTGATCTCGCATCACTTCCTGCAGGCTGGGATGCTCCGCCTGCCTTGCCGGACGCCGAGAACCCACCGGAAACGAGCCGAGGACGACGACATGGCCTGCCATCCCCGCAGACTGCGATGCTCCTGCTGGATCCACCTCGCCACCCGACTGCTCCTGGCCGTGAGTACCGTGACCTTGATGGCGTACGCGGATGAAGGCGCCCCTGCCGGTAGCCCGGCCCAGCCCACGGCTGGCCAGCCACCTCCCCCCGGCCCACCACCCTATTGGCAGGCCCCAGCTTTGCCGGCGGCCGTGATCCAGGGAGGGGCAATCCCGCCGGGCTGGCAGCCGCAGGCGATGCCTTACCAGGGCATCGGGCCCGATGGCCAGCCGCTGACGATGTATTTCGCACCGACCTATGTCTTCACGTATCAGGCCGGCCCGCCAGTGCCGGCACCATCCCCCGTCAACCGTCGGGGCTGGTGGGGCAGACCGGCCGCGGCCACCAGCCAGACCACCAGCGGCTGGAACTACGCCACCAGCGGGGCACCGCCCGTGAAACTCACGTTGCCGCCGGACGGCCCGCGGTAGCCAAGGCCTCGCGGATGTGAATGCCGGTTCGCGAAAGGATGGGCCCGTGCGACTCGGGCCGGCCTTGCAGGCCGAGCGAAGCCAGGGAGGATCAGGATGTCAAGAAGCGGGCGAAGGGACTCGAACCCTCGACATCCAGCTTGGGAAGCTAGCGCTCTACCAACTGAGCTACGCCCGCAGTGTCTACCGACACCCGGAGTGTAGCAGGGAAAAACCGGCCCGCCACGCCTCGCCCGATGGCGGCAGGCCGCGGGGCACCGCAACCTTTTCGGCAGCGTCCAACCACGCCCCCTCGCCCGCGTAGAATCGAGCGTTCAAGCCTCCCGGACCACTCGCCTCGAGCCACGGTGTCGCCCATGCCCGATGAACAGCCCGCTTCCGCGCCGCCCCGCAGCGGCCGCTTCCGGCCACCGCTCAAGGCGACCATCGCCGTGTTGGCAACGGCTTTCGCCCTCGGCGTGGCTGCCATGCCCTGGTGGCTCTCCGACCCCGAGCGGCTCAGTCGGATGGTGGCCAAGGCTCTTCCCGGCTTTGCAGGTACGGTGGCCATTGAGCGGGCCCGCCTTGGCTGGGTCGGCCCCATGGTGATCGAGGGAATCTCGCTTGCCACGCCCGCGGGGGGCCGGCCCCCGATTTCGGTCAGCCGTGTCGAGGTGGATCACGGCCTGCTCGGCATCCTCCTTTCAGCGGGTGATCTGGGGCCGGTCCGAGTCACCGGTCTCGATGTGGCGGTCACCTTCGATGAATCGCACCACTCCACGCTCGAGGAGATCTTTCCGCCCCCGCCCCTTGGCCCGGAGGCGATTGAGCCCGTCGCCCAGCGGGTCCCCATCCGGATGCGACTGGCCGTCGACGAGGCCGTCGTGAGGATCACCGCGCCGTGGACCCTCGAGCCCTGGGTGAGCGACCCGATCAGCATTCGGGCAGCTCTTGCCCCGAACGCCAGCGGCACGTTCAGCGAATGGTCGCTGGAGCCGGTTGAGTTGCTGTCCGACGCCCAGATGGATCCGGCCGTCTCCTGGGGAGTCCTCGCCTATGCGGCGCCCGTGCTTGCCGACTCGACCCGCTCGCGAGGCCGATTCTCACTGCGGCTTGATGGGGCCACGTTGCCCGTGGGCGACCCAGCCTCGGGAAGCCTTTCAGGCGTGCTGGCGATGCATGAAGTGGTGGTCGGCCCCGGACCGCTCGTGACCAATCTCTTGCAATCGTTGCCGGTCAATCTGCCCCGTCCCCCCGACATTCTCGTCGCGGACGAGTCGCGGGTTCACTTCCAGTTGGTGGATCGGAAGGTGCGTCACGAGGGGCTGAAGTTCGGCCTGCCACTGCCCGGCCCGGGCCGTCGGCTTGATGTCGAATCATCGGGCACGGTCGCCCTCGATGATCGGGCCGTAGACCTCAAACTGGTGCTGCCGATCCCGGCTGACCTCCGCCAGGATCGCCCGCTCCTGGCCGCCCTGGCAGGCAAAAGGATCTCCGTCGGGGTGGCGGGCACTCTCGAGGAACCCGAGGTCGTATTCGATGGTTCGATCCGCCAGACCGCCAGCGAGGTCGCGACCGACCTTCTCGATCGAGTCCGCGGGGGACAGCCGCCGCCCCCGGCAGGTGCCGCCGATCGCCGTGGCGAACCTGGGGGGCCGCCATCGCCGCCCGCTCCCCGGGATGGGGACCAAGCCGGTAATCCCTCGACGGGTGAGGCGATCGTCGACGTCGTCGGCGATGTCCTCGAGGAGGTAGCCCGCCGCAGGGCCGAGCGGCGAGCCGCCGAGGCTGATGATCAGGCACCGCCCCGCCGCGGACGCCTGCGACAGCGGCTGCTCCGACCGCCCCCGGCGGCCCAGCCCCCGGCGGCGGGCCAGCCCTGAGTACCAAACGCCCGAGGCGGCCCGGGCGCGAGCGTCTGTTGAGATACCACCGTTCATCCCGGGCGAGCCAGGTTGAACCAGCCGTGCTCGTGATGAAAAAGAATGAACAAAAAAACCGGGCCCTCCTCGCGGAGGGCCCGGTTGGTCGAACGTAGCTGACAGGAACCCCGCTGAATGGGAGGTCCTTTATCAGCCTCACCCTCAGGTCTTGGCCGGCTCGGCGGGAGCAGCCGGAGCCTCGGTCGGAACGCCCTCGGAAGCGGACTCCTCCGAGACGATCACGCCTTCGCCACCACAGTCACCACCGGCGCAACCACCGCTGACAACCTCGCCACAACCGCCGCAGCCACCACAGCCACCGCAGTCGCTGGCGACCTCGCCGCAGCCGCCGCAGCCGCCGCAGCCGCTGACAGCCTCGCCGCAGGGATCACAGGCGACGGCTTCTTCGCCGTGGCAGCGATGACGTCGACCGAACAGACCGTGGCACCGCTCGCGGCCATGGCAGCGATGATGACGGGCAAACAGACCACCGTGGCACCGACGCCCGTGGCAGCCATGACCGGCGACCGCACCGCTGTCACCGCCGACCAGGGCGATGGCGACGAGCGCGAAGAACATCGCCAACGAAAAACCAAGAAACCGCTTCATCAGAAACCTCCACCTTGGAAAACGGAACGCAGTGGCTGCGTCCCCGGAGCCGTCACGTAAGGAACCCCGATCCGGGACGGCCACCGGACCGCAGCAACCGAGATGTCGCAGGTTCCGCTGAAGCCAAAATCCTGGCCCGCCACGAGGAAACGCATGCGGGTCGGGGGATATTTGACGGTCGCGGAAACTAGGCGATTAGGCTAACAGGCGCGGAATGCCTGTCAATAAAGATGGGCTATTTCGGCAGAGTTTGCCGATTTTGAGGCACCGAATACCTCGAAAAGCCCAGAAACTCGCGGCAACCGCCCTGACCGACGGTATTCCCAGCCGCAGGCTCACCTTTCGCCAGGCGGCCTACTTCCGCCCCGAACCGGGTTCAGCCTGGGGCTTGCCGGCGGTGCGTGCAGCCGGCGATTCATCGCCAGCCGTGGCTCGCCGCCGCAACTCCTCGGCCACCATCGCCTGCTTGGCGAGCATGTCTTCAGGATCCTCGAAGTCGAGCAGCAGCGGCGGAAGATCGTCGAAGATTCGCATGGCCATGCCGACGACCCGCCAGCCCTCGGGATCGAGCCGCACTACCCAAATGACGTTCTCGGTCGTCTTGAAACCCTCACCGTCGACGTCACTCCAGGTGGTGGCCACATGCACCAGGTCGCCAGCCTCGCTGACGACCTCGGCCGCCTGCACGGAGTAGGTTGACGATTCATTGACCGGCGGAGCGACCGAAATCCCCATCTCCTCCGTCTTGGCTCGGGCCGTCGCCGTCAGCATCGCCCGCGCGGAAGCGTCGTCGCCCCGCTTGATGGCATCGAGAAACGTGACGACCGTCTGCCGCGCCGGCGTCGCGGCATCGCCTCGGCATTCCGTCCCCCGGACCGTCAGCCCGCCCAGAAGCATGAGCGGGAGCCAGATATGCCGAAGTGGCAGAGAAATGACACGAAGGCAGGACATGAGGAGTCAACTCCTGGCAGAAAGGGGCCGGAGACACCCGGCAGCCGCGAGAACTTGACGCCCCACCGATTCCCGGTCAAGGGGACTTTGGCTGGCGGTGAGCCGCGGGTCGCTGCCGCCCAAAGAGGCCGAAGCTGGTTAAACTGGGGAAAGTTCGATCAAGCAGACCCAGACGTACCCCAAGCCCTCTCGGTCTCGCGGAGAAACTGTTCATGTCAACCGGCCGCTTCCTGAAGCCCGCCCTCCCGTGGCCGCTCCTGGCCGCCATCCTGCTCACCCTCTGCTGGCAGTCTGCCGCAGCCGTCGTGGCGGCCCCGCCGGTCCGCCGGTCACAGCCGCCGTCGACCACGTGGGACAACATGACCGCGGCCGCCTTCTCCGACGACGCCTTCACCGTCTTGTCGGGGTCCCGGCCCGACTTCGGCGCCGGGCCGCGGCTGGTCGTTTCGCCTGGCGGGGGCAGCGAACCGGCAGCGGGAGGCGGAGGCGACGGCTTCAAGTGGTCCACGCTGATTTCCGGAGACACGCTGACCGACGAGATCAAGGATCTGAAGGACCGGGTCACTGCCACGGCCACGACGCCGTCGACGTTCAAGGGAGGCGGCTACAACGATGCCCGGGAGGCGTTCAGCATGCTGGCCCTCGCCTTCGGCCTGATCGCCGCCCACGATCAGGACATCCGCTGGAAAAGAGACGCCGCCACCGCCCGCGACTTGTTCGCCCGGGCCGGCTTCAACTGCAAGGTGGGCACCGACCAGACGTTCAACGAATCCCGGCTGCGGATCGAGGATCTCGAGGGAATGATCCAGGGAAGTCCGCCCAAGGGGAAGCCGGAGCAGGAGGAGGATTTCCGCTGGAGCCAGGTCGCTGGCCGCCCGCCGATGATGTCGAGGCTCGAGCTCGCAGGCGAGACCATGAACGCCGCCATCGCCTCGCAAGCGGACTTCAAGGGCAAGGCTGATCGGCTGTTTCACGAAGCCGAACTCGTGGCCGCCATCGGCGAGGTGATCTGCCAGCCCGACTTCGAGTATTTCGATGACGAAACCTACGTCGAATACGCCGGCACGATGCGGGATGCTGCGGTCGCCGTGCGGAAAGCGTGCCTTGACCAGGACTACGACGCTGCCCGTGCGGCAGTCGGCGAAATTTCGAAGTCGTGCGACACCTGCCACGGCGACTACCGCTGAAGCCGTCTGCCACGACCGGCGGCACGGCGACCCTACGGAGTCGCCGCCAGCATCAACGGCTCGAGTGGCACCACCTCCGCCAGCCCGGCTTTGGCAAGCTCCCGCCCGGTCACATACCGATGGGTCCGAATCCAGTCGGTGATCAGGTCCTCAGAACGGGCGAAGAGCTGTCCCAGCAAGACATCCATCTCCTGCTCCAGGGCGGCGAAATGCCTGGACCATTCGGCTGCCTCGCGGATGCCGATGTGCTCCTCGCTCTGCCACTTCATCGGATGGAAAAGGAACACGCTGTAGGGCGTCACGACCCGACGGTGACAGGCAGCGAACGGCCAGAGCGCGGCCGACGAGCATTCCCCTGTGACCACCCCGGTCGCCCGCACGTTTCGCAGGCGAATCAACGAAACAAGCGACATCGCGCAGTACGGGCTGCCCCCCGGCGAGTCGAAGTAGATGGTGCATTCCCCCCCGGGCTCGATGCCCAGCAGCCGCTCGGTCAACTCTGATTCGTTGTCGGTCAGGTCGCCGCAGATCGCGATTTCGAGCGGCCCCTGCGGCTCTTCTGCGTCCCGCCGGTCATCAGCCGGTTCCCGTGCTGCCATCCTTCATCTCCATGCCTAACTGCCGGCGAGAGCGGCTGCTGAAACGTCGCCCGCGGGGTTCTCCAGGAGCAGATTCGATCGCCCGGACGAGACCGCTGCGACCTCTTCACAACCCGTTCCTTCAAAGTAAGGCCAATCACCCCCGCGGGCAAGGAGCCCGCAAAAACGCTGGCCAATTCTGTTTTTGACAGTGCACAATGGTCATTTGGAGAACGGCTGGACGGAGTGGCCTCGCGGTGATCCGTCTGGCGGCTGCTTCCGGGCCAGGCCCTATTTCGGAGGAACCTGTCACCCGATGGGAATCATCGCCTTTTGCCCCAATCATCACCGCATCAAGGTCAAGGATCACCTGGCCGGAAAGAAGGGTATCTGCCCACACTGCGGTGCACGCTTTCGGATTCCGACCGAATCCGAACCGGCTGCCCCGGCCGAGGCCAGCCCGCCCGCAGCAGCGGTGAGAGAGTCGGCGGCGGCGGATCGGGCCCGACCAATGGCCCGTTTCGTCTCGCTGGACGCGGAATGGGCTGCCACGCTCCCGCGGGCCCTGCCGCTGGCCGACCCTGATCGCTGAGCCACTCCCGGGCAGCGGCCGAAGGCGGTGTGTGGTATCGTGCCGATTCATCGGAGGTTTCCGTTCCCAGTCTCGACCAGGAGGCTCCTGCCATGGTGTCCCGCTCGCTCCTGACATCCGCCCTGGTGATCGCGCTGGCATCGCCTCTGCCGGCCGCCGACGTGGCGCCAGCGGCCTTTTCCATCGCGGGGGGTTCTCTGCTGCTCGAGCCGCCCGAAGGCTTCGAGCAGGTGCAGCCCAAGTCACGGATGATCGAATCCGAGTTTGCGATTGCATCGTCCAACGATCTGCCGGCCGGCCGAATGACGGTGATGGGGGCCGGCGGCAGCATCGAGGCCAACATCGAACGTTGGTGTGGCCAGTTTGTTCAGCCCGAGGGTGGCGACACCGCCGACAAGGTGACGCGGAAAAAGCTCACCGTGTCCGGCTGCGAGGTGCTCCTGGTCGACATCCCGGGGACCTACCTCGACAAGCCGGGTGGACCGTTTGCAGGCGGGCCCACGATCAAGCGGCCTGACTACCGGATGCTGGCCGCGATCGTGCAGACGCCGGAGGCTGGAAACTACTTTCTCAAGTTTTACGGCCCGGCGGCCACCGTCGAAGCCCATGCGGCCGGCTTCCGCACGATGATCGAGGGGATGGTGCCCGCCGGCCGCTGAGCCCAGGCCGGGTGGCGGCCTCCGTTCGTCAACAGGCTCCTGGGAGACGCGATGAAGGTCAACGAGTTCCTCGAACATCACGGGATCGCCGGCAATCCATTTGCCGAGGAAGACGCCCAGACCGACACGGTCTTCAAGCGAGACTGCCTCGAGACCACCTTCCATCCCGCCTGGGACAAGATCCTCGGCAACGCGGCCGATCCGAGCACCTCGATCGTGTTCGGCGAGAAGGGGAGCGGCAAGACGGCGCTCAAACTGCAGATGGTACGGCAGTACGAGCGGCACAACGCGGCCCATCCCGAGGCCCGGACCTTCGTCGTCCTCTATGACGACTTCAACCCCTTCCTCGATCGCTTTGTTGGGCGTGTCGCCGGGGGCCGCTCGGTTGAGAAGGCGCTGGGGCAGTGGAAGCTCTGGGATCACATGGACGCGATCCTGACCCTCGCTGTGACCCAACTGGTCAGCGACATCATCGGCGACGCCGGCCGCCTGCCGCGCCTCAGTCGTCCCCAGGCTCGTGACCTTGCCCTGCTCGCGGCCTGCTACGACCAGTCGACCGCCGAGTCGTTTCCCGTTCGCTGGCGGCGGCTCCGCCGGCGGGTGCATTACCACGGCCGCTTCGGCGGCTGGCCGCGGCTCGTCGCCCTGGCGGCAACGGCCCTGCTCGGCGTCGCCCTGGCTGCCGGGGCCGCCACCGGCCGGCTGGACTGGGCCCGCCACTGGTGGCCCTGGGCGGCCGTTGCCGCCGCCTGGATTCCTGCCGGCCTGCGTCGACTGAAGTCAACCTGGCGGGCCTGGCGAGTCGTTCGCAGCATGCGGACGGGCAATCGCACGGTAGGCCACCTTGCCCGGTCGCTCGCCGCGATGCCCGAGGCTGACCTGGCTGGCCAGCCCCTCCCGGCTCATGCCCGCTCCGACGATCGCTACGAGCTGTTCGAGAAGTTCCAGAGCCTGCTGACGGCCCTGGGCTGGACGGGTCTGGTCGTGATCGTCGACCGGCTCGACGAGCCACATCTGATCAACGGCTCAGCCGAACGGATGCGGCTTGTGATCTGGCCGCTGCTCGACAACAAGTTTCTGAAATCGCCGGGCCTGGGCTTCAAACTCCTGCTTCCCGAGGAACTCTATCGGTTCATTGAGCGGGAAAACGAGCGATTCAATCAACGGGCCCGGCTCGACAAACAGAACCTGGTGCCCTCTCTGGAATGGTCGGGGGAGACGCTCTACGACATCGCCTCCGCCCGGGTGAAGGCCGCCAGTGTCGGTACCCCGCCGGCCACTCTCGGCAGCCTGTTCGACCAATCGGTCGACCAACGGCGGCTGATCGACGGGCTTCGCAGCCTGCGGGTGCCCCGCCAGCTGTTCAAATTCCTTTATCGGCTGCTGGTGGCACACTGCCACGCTCACACCGAGGAGCGGCCGGTCTACGAGATTCCCGTCGAGCAGTTCGAAACCACCCTGGCGGTATTCCGACGCGATCAAGACGCCTTTGATCGTGGGCTGGCACCCCGCTGAGCATCGTGCACACCGCTGACCTCCACACAATCGTCATCGGACGGGAGGCGATGGGCTGCCGGTTCGAGGTCGTCTTCAATGCCGGTGAGGTCGAGGAGGCGACTGTCCTCGGGTGCGAGGCGCTCGACCTCATCGAGGCCATCGAGGAGCGAATCAGCGTCTATCGCGATGCCAGCGAACTGACCGCCCTCAACGCCTCAGCTGGTTCCGGCCGCTGGATCTCGCTCTCTGGCGACACCATCGCCCTCCTGGAGACGGCCCGGCACCTTGCCGCCGCGACCGGTGGCGCCTTTGATCCCGCTTCGGGCGGCCTTGTTCGCTGCTGGGGCTTCCGCGATCGGAAGGGACGTACACCATCGGAAACCGACTTGGCAGCAGCCTTGGCGGTGGCCGGGATGGTCGGCCTCCAACTCGAACCGGGCAGTGGCCGTGGCAGGCTCCTCGGCCGCGGCGCCGAACTCGATCCGGGTGGGATCGGGAAAGGCTGGGCGATCGACCGGGCGATCGCCCGGCTCGAAGCCGACGGAGTGCCGAGCGTGCTGGTCCACGGTGGCCAGAGCAGCGTGCGGGCGATCGGCACGCAGGGGCCTTCGCTCCCGGGCCGCGCAGGCTGGCAGGTCGGCCTCCGGCATCCGCTGCGACCGAATCGGCGGCTGGCCACGATCCGGCTGACCGATCGGGCCCTCGGCACGAGCGGGTCGGGCACCCGCTTCTTTGTGGAGCGAGGGCATCGGCTGGGGCACATTCTCGATCCCCGCACCGGTCGGCCAGCCGAGGGTGTCATCAGTGCCACGGTGCTGGCCGACTCGGCCGCCGAGGCCGATGCCCTGGCGACCGCAGCCTACGTGCTCGGGGAGCCAGGTCTGCCCACGATCCTGACGGCCGGGAGCCGGGTGGCTGCAATCCTCGTGGTGTCCGGCGAGCAGGGCGGCCTGCGGCTGCTTGCTGCGGGAGTCACGCCCGAGATCCTCGCAATCGAGCCCGAGCCGGGCCTCGCGATCGAGTGGATTTCCGGTGGCAGCGGCGCCGATCCCTCTCCCATGCCCCTGACATGATCGCTCTGCCGAGTCGAAGAAAACCGGCGGGCCAGCTGCCGCCTGCCGGGTACACTAAAGACATCAGGCACGGATCGTCGGCCGTTCGGAGGCGGATCCGCCGGCTCGTTCCGACCCGTTTCCCACGACGTCATGCCCGACTGGTTTCACGCCTCCTACCTCGGCATCGTCGTGTTCCTGGCGCTGACAGGCATCGGTCTGCCGATTCCCGAGGAGGTGCCCATCGTGGCGGCCGGCGTGGCCAGCCGGGCCGGCGGCCTCGACTGGTTCAAGGCCCTCCCGGCCTGCCTCGTCGGGGCGCTGCTTGGCGACAGCCTGATGTACTGGATCGGTCGCACCTTTGGGGCCAGGGTGCTCCGCGAGCACCCGTGGTGGTCAGGCTTTCTGACGCCCGAACGAGAAAAGACGATTGAAGACCTGATTAATCGCCATGGCATCAAGGCCTTCTTCGTGGCCCGCTTCCTGGTCGGTCTGCGGAGCCCCTTCTACCTCACGGCCGGCATCCTGCGGGTGAAGTATCGCTGGTTCTTGTTTGCCGATTTTCTCTGCGCGTCGGTTGTGATCGGTGGTTTTTTTGGACTCGCCTACCTCTTCGGCGACCGGATCAGCGGCTTTATCCAGTCCTTCGAGCGGGGCGTCACGCTGATTGTCGTGGCGCTCGCCGTCGTGGCGCTGGCCGTGGTCGCCTTCTTCTCGTTTCGCCGCCGGCGAATCCAGATGCTCGACCGCGACCCGGAGGCCTTGTTTGAAAACCGGGAAATCATCTTCGGGCCGGCTGCCGACCGGCTGGCCGAGGCGGTCCGGCTCGGTGAGGTCGAGGGCAAGCCACCCCGCAGCCGCGGCGAGAAGCCACCCGACTGACCGGGCCGGCCGGTCTACGACGCTCCGCTGCAGCCACGGGTTGTGACGATGCTGCCGGTCGTGACGGTCGGCTGAACTCGTGGGGCGGGCCTGTCGCCTTTTGGCGACGGTTCTGTCGCCCGCGTGCGACCTACAAACCTGGTGGGCACCCTGCCCGACCCGTTCCTGCCAGGAAGCTTCGCATGTCTGACGTCCCCGTCGCCCCCGTCACCCGACATCGCATTCTTGTCGTCGACGATGACCGCCGCATGGCATCCGGCCGAGCCGAATGGCTCTGCAGCCGGGGCTGGCACGCCTTCGCCGCCGGTTCGGCCGCGGAGGCGGTGCGGTCGCCAGGCCGGGAGCAGGCCTTCGCCTGCCTTGTCGACGCCCTCCTGCCCGACGACGGCGGCCGCCGCGTGGCCGACGCCGTGCGGGCGGCTTCGCCGACGGCGGGTGTCGTGGCCGTCGTGCCGAACGAGGCGGCCGCACCATCCTGGGCCGATGCGGTCGTCACCATGCCCGGTCGCGACGATGCCATCCTGGCGGCCCTGGAAGCTGCTCACCACGCCGCCACCCTCGATGGGTCGCCTTCGACAGCCACCAGAACCGGCCTGGTGGGCCAGCATCCAGGCCTGCTCCACGTGCTCGACATCATGGACCGGGTCGCCCGCACGCCTGCCACGGTGTTGATCACCGGGGAGAGCGGCACCGGCAAGTCGCTCCTCGCCCGTCAGTTCCATACGGCCAGCCGCCGGCCGGGCCGCTTTGTGGAAGTGGCCTGTGGCTGCCTGGCCGAGCCGCTCCTGGACAGCGAACTCTTCGGCCACGTCGCCGGCGCCTTCACCGGAGCCACGGCCGACCGATCCGGGAAGTTTCTCCAGGCCGATGGCGGGACAATCTTTCTCGATGAGATCGCAACGGCCTCGCCTGCCCTCCAGGTGAAACTCCTGCGGGTCCTTCAAGAGATGGAGTTCGAGCCTGTCGGGGGTGGCGAGACAAAGGCTGTCGACGCCCGCGTGATTCTCGCCACCAACGACGATCTGGCCCGCCTTGTCGCCGAGGGCCGCTTCCGGGAGGACCTCTTCTGGCGGATCAACGTCGTCACGATCGAGATGCCGCCGCTCCGCGAGCGGGCCGCCGACATTCCGCTGCTGGCCGACCATTTTCTGTGGCAGGCCGCCCGCCAGGCCGGCCGGCGGATCGACGGCCTTGCTCCGGAGACGGTCGCCACCCTCGTCGGGCACGCGTGGCCTGGCAACGTCCGGGAGTTGCAACACGCGATCGAACGGGCCGTCTTTCTGGGCCGCTCTCCGGTCGTCGAACCGGGTGATCTGCCGGCTGCCGTACTGGCTAGCGGGGCCAGCCTCGCCGCGGATCACCGCCACCCGCTCAAGAACGCCCTCGCCGCCCCCGAGCGGCAGTTGATTCTCGATGCCCTGGAACGGTCGGGGTGGCGACGTGACATCGCCGCCCGCAGCCTCGGCATCAACCGCACGACGCTCTACAAGAAACTCAAGCGTCTCGGCCTCGACGTCGCCGACCTCCAGCCTGCGCGGTAGCGGCAGCCTCAAGGGATCGGCGGGGTGAGGCACCGGAGGCCGATCGGTTGTGAACGCGGGCGTGTTGGTGGTGACCGGGTGCGCGGGCTTCCGGGGACCAAGAAAGCCCAATGGCCCGCCGTCCCGCCCGGCTCGCGCCGGGAGGCTCTTATGGGGAAGCATCAATGCGCTCAACATTCGTGGCCTCTGTGTCCTACCGGCTGACTGGCATAGACGAAGCCGTTGTGCGGGCGGAACCAGCAAGAGCCTAGGCCAGTGCCACACGATCTTCACCGCGGGGAACGGCTCACGCCCCCACAAGGCTCACAAGCTGGACAGGCAAGGGCACCAGACTCACGCGTTACACCTCCGTCTCACTGCGGTCTTGGAGAGTGTCCTTCGGCCCGATTTTCTTTCTGATCTCATCGAGGCGATCTGGTAGAAAACCTCCTCAAAAAGTGGTATGAACAGCTATTAAGGGAGTGCAGCTTTCCGGGAGGCTACGAGCATGAGGACGGTCTCACTCATCAACATTGGCTTTTGTGTCGGACTTTGCCTGCCGTGTGCAGCTCAGCAACCTGCGATCACAGCACCCCCAATAGGGACCTTCGTTAGGCCGGTCGATGGGATCGAGAGTTTGGCCCTGGATGAGGCTTGGGCCGCCTACGAAAAGTCAATCAACGAGTCGGTCGCCGAAGTGCAACTGGTTTTCGCCAGCCAGTTGAAGGCGACACGAGATTTGCAAAACCTCCTTGCGTTTGAACAAGCACAAGCTGCTCGGCAACTTTTTGAAAAGCGGGGGATTCTACCCCGGGGTGAAGAGCTGAAGACCGCTGCCCGCAAGGCTGCGATCGCTTTCCGGACGGCGAACGCCGCCCTTCTTGAGGATTACGACGACCTCATCGGTCGCTCGATGAGCAAAAATGACATCCCGGCCGCCCAGGCCCTCCGAGATGAGCGGGGAAGCCTGCAGGCGACGTTGGGATTTCCACCGATCCCCAACGTTCCGGAGCCGCTGTTTGATGGCAAAAAATGGAATGGCTGGGGAGGCGGTTGGGGCGGAGGCGGTTTTCAACTGGTTGAGCGAGAGACCATTCGGTTTACCGCCCCGATGTTCTTTGCATACCAGCGCCTGATTGCTTGTGATTTTGAGTTCGAGGGTGAGGTTCGAAGGCGAACATGGCCTCCTAACCCACCCAACACAGGGATTCAATTTGGATACCAAAACCAGACGGGTGGCTTGCTTCTGCGAATACCGGCCAGGGATGAGCATATGGGTGTAATTCCCGGCTCGGCTGATGTAATCCATTGGGACGACGCAACGAAGACCGCTCACGTACTGAAAAGGTTCAAACTTCCACGCAACACTAGGAAGTGGCGGACGGTTCGGGTTTCACGCACTGGAAACTTCACAGCCGTGTCTATTGATGGCGTGCAAGTCGTCGGCGGGCTCCCGGTGCCTCAACCGCTCCGTGGCGGCTGCCGGATGTCGCTTGGGGTCCTGGACGGTGAAGCCGACTTCAAGGACCTCATGCTTACATCACTGGTCAAGTGAGGATGTCCCCCGACTTTCGGCCATCGTGATTCGGTGGCGGTCCTCAAAAGTGCGTTCCCACGCCCGCACTACGAAATACGGGTTCGCGAGGGGTGAGCCCGTGCCGGGGAGCCGGCGTTGGGAAACCGAGCGAAGCCAGGATGGCGAAAGCGAGGTTTCCCACGAGCGAGCGCAGGGCAGGATGCCCGCAGCGAGCGTCCGGCGAGACGGCACGG
>JAQCJP010000294.1 GCA_027592945.1 Planctomycetota bacterium | reverse complement strand
GCGTTGCTGGCGAGCGAAGGCAAGGATGCCGAGAGCGAGCCAGCATCGAGCGAGCGAAGGGCAGGATGCCCGAAGCGAGCGTCCGGCGAGATGGCACGGGCCCGCCCCGAGCCTGCGTGTGGTAAGCCTGCGGACGAGCGGCCTCACTCCGCGTGGCCGAGCAGCCAGGCGAGCAGGCCCTTCTGAAGGTGCATGCGGTTTGTCGCCTGGGGCAGCACGATGCTCTTGGGGCCGTCGATCACGCCATCGGTCACCTCCTCGCCCCGCCGGGCCGGCAGGCAGTGCATAAAGACAGCATCGGGGCAGCGGGCCATCAGGGCCTCATTGACCTGAAAGGATGCAAAGGCCTTCTGCCGCTCGGCTCGCTCCTGTTCCTGCCCCATGCTCGCCCAGACGTCGGTGTAGACCGCGGCTGCATCGGTCACCGCTGCGGCGGCATCGGTCGTCTCCTCAACCTCAGCCTCGGGCAGAATCTCGGCCAGGTGTCGGCGAAACGCCGGGTCGAAGTGGTAGCCCTCAGGAGCTGCCAACACGAATCGCATTCCCAGGAGACCGCAAACGACCGCCAGCGAGCGGGCCACGTTGTTGCCGTCACCCACGAAGGTGAGCGTCATGCCTTTGACACGACCGATCTCCTGCCGGAGCGTGTAGATGTCGGCGAGGGCCTGGCAGGGATGAGCCATGTCGGAAAGGCCGTTGATCACCGGCACGCCCGCCACGTCGGCCAGTCGCTCGATCGTCTCGTGCGACTTCGAGCGGCAGACGATCGCATCGACGTAGCCCCCCAGCACGCGACCGAAGTCCGCGATGCTTTCGCGGGACGAGGCAAAGCCGGAATCCTGCCCGAGGAAGAGGCTCGAGCCTCCCAGATGCGTCATCGCCGCCTCGAAACTGACTCGCGTTCGCAGGCTCGGCTTTTCGAAGACGAGCGCCAACACCCGCCCCGGCAGGAGGGCATCGCGGCGACCGGCAGCGTATTTCTCCTGCAGGTCCCGGGAAATGGCAAAGATCGCCTCGATCTCCGCGGCGGTCAGGTCTTCGGCGACGATCAAGTGTCGCATGGCATGATGCTCCTTGGTGCTCACCGGCTGCTGGCTCACTGGCGGGAGGCGACGTCGAGAATGGCCCCGGCCAACCGGTCGCAGCCCTCGTCGACCTCGGCTGGCGAGACCGTCATAGCGGGCAGAAGCCGGATCACCGAACCCTGGGTGCAGTTGACCAGCAGGTTTCGATCAAGGCAGGCCTGCACGACCGCCGCCCCGTCGCAGGCAAGTTGGACGCCGATCATCATCCCCAGGACCCGCACCTCCCGAATCAGCTCGCAGGTTTCCCGGAGAGCCTCGAGCCGTTCACGGAAACGGTCCGCCGCCTGCTCAACGTTGGCCAGCAGGCCCTGCTCCTCGATCATGGTGATTGCGGCAATACCGGCCGCCGCCGCCACCGGATTGCCGCCGAAGGTCGCCGCGTGCATGCCCGGCCGCAGGTGCTGGGCGTGCTCAGTGGTGGTCAGCAAGGCACCGCCCGCGAAGCCTGCGCAGAGGCTCTTGGCAAGCGTCATCACGTCAGGAGTGACACCGAAGTGCTGGTATCCGAACCACTTGCCCGTCCGGCCGCAGCCGCACTGCACCTCGTCGAAGACCAGCAGCAAGTCGTGCTCATCGGCGATCTGACGCAGCCCCTCGAGGAAGCCTGCTGGCGCGGGCACGACGCCCCCCTCGCCGAGAATCGGCTCCACCATGATCCCGCCGGTCTGATCGTCGACCAGCCGCCGGACCGCCTCGAGGTCGCCGTGGGGGGCGTACTGAAAACCGGCCACCATCGGGCCCAGCCCCTCGTGATACTTCGGCTGGGCCGTGGCCGAGACGCTGCCCATCGTCCGGCCGTGAAAGCCGCCCTCAAAGGTGATGATCTTGTACCGCCGGCCCTCGGTCCGCAGCCGGACGAGTTTGATTGCCGCCTCGTTGGCCTCGGTGCCAGAGTTGCAGAAGAATGCCTGGCCTCCGAAGGACCGCTCCGAGAGGAGCCGAGCCCACTCCCCCTGCGGCTCGATGTACCAGGTGTTGGGCACGTGAATGAGCCGCTCAATCTGCTCCTGGACAGCCTTGACGACCGGGCCGGGGCAGTGCCCCAGGAGGTTGCAGCCCCAGCCCGGAAAAAGGTCGAGATATTCCCGGCCCTCGGCATCCCAGACCCGCGAGCCTTCACCCCGCACAAGGCAGACCGGAAACCGGCGGTAGTTCGGCACGACATACCGGTTGAAGGTGTCAAAGATCGCCTGCGTGCGGGGGCCAACCGCCGGCGGTGAGGAATCGATCGAGGCCATGGCTGCGTTCCGAAGGCGATGAAAACGATTGGAGAAAAGACGACGAGCGAAACAGCAAACGAAAATCGGGGAGCCGGATGAATGACCCGCCGGCCGGAACCTCAGCGGGCCGATGCGACCGTCGCCGCGTCGGCCGTCCGGCCGCGGCGGACATCGCCGACGATCTCGGTGCCAACACCGCTGGTGGTGTAGATCTCCAGCAGCAATGAATGCCGGAGCCGGCCATCGATGATGTGAATCTTGCCGACGCCGCGAGCGAGCGTCTCGAGGCAGCCTTCGATCTTGGGGATCATCCCGGCGGCGATCGTGCCGTCGGCGATCAGCCGACGTGCTTCGCTCGCCGAGAGCGAGTGGATCAGGCTTTCCGGGTTGGCGACGTCTCGCAGCACGCCGGGGATATCGGAGAGGACGACGAGCTTGTCGGCCCCCATGGCGGCGGCGACCGCCGTGGCCGCGGTGTCGGCATTGACGTTGAGCTTGTGGCCGTCGGGGCCGAGGGCCATCGAGGGGATGACCGGCACCTGTCCCGCGTAGGCGAGATTATCGATCGTCAGCCGGTCGACGCGGGTCACTTCTCCGACATGCCCCAGATCGAGCGGCTCGCCGGCGGGCCCGGCAAGCGTGAGCGGCTCGCCGAACAGGACGTTCGTCGAGAGGAAGTTGAGCGACATCGCCCGCCCGCCGTACTCCTCGAGCCGGCTGGCCAGTTCGTGGTTGAGTTCGGTGGCGAGCACCCGCTCGACGATCGCCAGCGTCGCCTCGTCGGTGTAGCGGCGGCCCTGGACGAACCGCGGCTCGATGCCTGCCTCGTCCATTGCCCGACTGATCGCCTTGCCGCCGCCGTGAACCACGACGACCCGCATCCCGAGGGTCGTCATGAAGACGATGTCGAGCAGCAGGTGGCGAAGGGCGTCGGGATGTTCGAGGACGCTCCCGCCCAGCTTGATCACGGTGGTCGTGTCGCGGAACTTGCGAATCCAGCCGAGCGCCTCGATGAGCGTATCGGCCTTCTCGATCGCCTGCTGCTGGGGGCTCGTGGAAACGGGCTCGCTCGACACGGAAAGGGACTTCCTGGGACGGGGTGGCTCGGCCGGCCGCCGAGCGGGAAATCGCCTAGTGTAGCAGGGCTTCCGGCCGTGGGCGGGCTGGTCGGGGACGGTCGCTCGGGCTTCCGGGGACC
>JAQCJP010000036.1 GCA_027592945.1 Planctomycetota bacterium | reverse complement strand
GTCAAGCCGCACGTCTGGCGGTATCGCGACTACGTGATCCGCGCCTTCAACGACGACAAGCCCTACGACCGGTTCGTGCTCGAGCAGCTCGCCGGCGACGAACTCGCCGAGCCAACCGCCGACTCGCTGATTGCTACCGGCTACTACCGGCTCGGGCTCTGGGACGACGAGCCGGCCGACCGGCTCCAGGCCCGCTACGACTGGCTCGACGACATCGTTTCGACGACCGGTCAGGTGTTCCTCGGCCTCACGATCAACTGCGCCCGCTGCCACGACCACAAGATCGACCCGCTCCCGCAGCGTGACTATTACGCGATGCTCGCCTTCTTCCACAACGTCACGCCGATGGGCGCCCGGCAGATGAACCCGGCCTTCATCGAGCGGCTGCTTCCGGAGGACGGCAGCAGCCTTGCCGACGCCCGGCACCAGGCCGAGGAACGTGATCGCCGCCGGGCCGAGGCCAAGGCCGCCGTCGACGCGATCACCACGCGGATCAAGGAGCACGGCGAGCAGGCGCTTGACGACCTGGCCCGGCAGGATCTCGCCACCTGGAAAAAAACCCTCGCCGAGCTCGACGCCGAGCAGGCCAGGCAGCCGAAGGCGCTGGTCGTCAGCGAGCACGGCCCCGAGGCTCCGGAGACCTTCGTCTTCTATCGGGGCAATCCCCATGCCGAGCCCGGGCCCGAGCAGCGGGTCGAGCCGGCGTTCCCGGAGATCCTCAAGCCGCCCGCGCCCACGATCACGCCGCCGGCTACGGGCCACTCCTCGGGGCGGCGGACGGCGCTGGCCCGCTGGATCACGTCCTCGTCCAACCCGCTGACCGCGCGAGTGCTGGCCAACCGCATCTGGCAGTATCACTTCGGCCGGGGCATCGTCAGGAGCCCCAACAACTTCGGCCTGATGGGCGAGCCCCCCACCCACCGGGAACTGCTCGACTGGCTGGCGGCCGAACTCGTGGCGGGCGGCTGGCGGCTCAAGCCCCTCCACAAAACGATTCTGATGTCGCGGGCCTACCGGGCGGCCTCGACCGCCGTGCCCGAGTCGCTCGCCCAGGATCCCCTCAACGACGCCTGCTGGCGGTTCGACATGCGGCGGCTGGCCGCTGAGGAACTTCGCGACTCGATCCACGCGGCCAGCGGAGCCTTCAATCCCGCGATGTTCGGGCCGAGCATCTACCCCGCCATGCCCCAGGCCGTCCTCGCCACCCAGTCGCGGCCGGGCGCCGGCTGGGGCAACTCGCTGCCGGCCGAGCAGGCTCGCCGCAGCATCTACATCCACGTCAAGCGATCGCTCCTGACGCCGATCCTGGCCGATTTTGATCTGGCCGACCCCGACACCTCCTGCCCAGTGCGGTTCACGACCACGCAGCCCACCCAGGCCCTCGGAATGATCAACGGCGACTTCCTCCACGCCCAGGCGCGGGTCTTCGCCGAGCGGGTTCGGCGGGAGGCCGGCGGCACCGACGCCGAGAAGACGGCGGCGATGGTCCGCCGGGCGATCGAGATCGCGCTGGTGCGGCCGGCCACGGAAGCCGAGGTCGAGCGGGGCGTGGCCCTGATCGACGACCTCGAGACCACCGATGGCGTCGGGCCCGCTCGGGCCCTCGAGCTCTACTGCCTGATGGTCTTGAACCTCAACGAGTTCGCGTACCTCGACTGAACGGGAGGCCCGCCATGAACGACCCGCATCCGACCGACCGCCGGGGCGCGTTCTGCCGCCGGACCCGGCGGGAGTTCTTCTGGGAGGCAGGGGCCTCGTTCACAGGCCTGGCCCTGGCCGGCCTGCTCGAGGAGGGCTTCTTTGCCCGCCAGGCCCGCGCCGCCAGCGGCGTCCCCTTCGCCAATCCGCTCGCCGCCAAGCCGCCGATGTTCGCCCCCAAGGCCAAGAGCGTGATCTTCCTGTTCATGTACGGGGGCCCGAGCCACGTCGACACCTTCGACTACAAGCCCGCGCTCTACCCGCTCGACGGCAAGACGATTCCCGTCAAGACGAAGGGCCGGGGAGGTGAACGGAACGAGGGGCGTGTGGTCGGCCCGAAGTGGAACTTCAAGCAGTACGGTCAGTGCGGCAAGTGGGTCAGCGATCTGTTCCCGAACGTCGGCCGCCACGTCGACAAGATCGCCTTCCTCCATTCGATGACCGCCGACTCACCGATCCACGGCTCGGCGATGCTCCAGATGAACTCGGGCAAGATCCAGTCGGGGGCGCCCTGCCTCGGCTCCTGGGTCAACTACGGCCTCGGCAGCGTCAACGACAACCTGCCCGGCTTCGTCGTGATGCTCGATCCGACCGGCGGCCCGATCTCGGGGGCCAAAAACTGGTCGAGCGGCTACATGCCGGCCACCTACCAGGGCACGATCCTCAGGAGCAAGGGAGCCCCGATCCTCGACCTTGCCCCGCCCGACGACATGCCGCTGGAGGCCCAGCGGGCGATGCTCGACGCGCTCCGGGAGGCCAACACCGCCCACCTCCTCTCCCGCGGCGACAACAGCGAACTCGCCGCCCGGATCGCCTCCTACGAACTGGCCTGGAAGATGCAGGAGCACGCCCCGGAGGCGGTCGACCTGGCGAGCGAGACCGAGGAGACGACGCGGCTCTACGGCCTCGACAACCCCCGCACGGCCGACTTTGGCCGCCGCTGTCTGTTGGCCCGGCGGCTGGTGGAGCGGGGCGTGCGGTTCATCCAGCTCTATTCCGGCGGCGCCCACAACGACGACAACTGGGACGCCCACGGCGACCTCGAGAAGAATCACAACTTCCATGCCGGCAACACCGACCGGCCAGTGGCGGCCCTGCTCGAGGACCTCGACCGCCGTGGCCTCTTGGACGAGACGCTCGTGATCTGGGGGGGCGAGTTTGGCCGGCAGCCGACCGCCGAATACGCGAAGGGCACCGGCCGAGACCACAATGCCTACGGATTCACGATGTGGATGGCGGGCGGCGGCATCAAGGGGGGCGTGAGCGTGGGCGAGACCGACGAGCTCGGTTCGGCCGCGATCTCGCCGGGTCCAGGCCACGGCACCGGCGACAAGCCCGGCTTCCACGTCAAGCGGCTCCACGCCACGGTGCTGCACCTGCTCGGCCTCGACCCCAACCGGCTGGCCTACTTCTTCGGCGGCCTCGACCAGAAGCTCGTCGGCGTCGAGCACGTCGAGCCGATCACCGAGGTGCTGGCCTGACCGCCAGCCGCAGGCCGACGTCGTCGTTGCCTTCGACCGGCTCGGCACCATCCGGCGGCGGCCCGCCGTCGTCCTCGCCGTCGGGGCCGACGGAGTAGACGAGCCACGCTTCGTCGCCGGCCTTCACGGTGAGCGAGCCCTGTTCGCGAAACGGGTCGGCAGGCACCGCGAGCAGCCATTCCGGCATGAGCGAATCGGCGGTCGCCGGCATCGCACCCGTCGCGAGCCGGGCCCGGGTGGCGGCCAGCAGCACCTCGGCAGCCCGGTGGGCGGCCCGGGAGCGGAGCTGGACATCCAGCACCCGGCCGAGGGTCGGGGCGAGCAGCCGCGTGAAGATGCCCGGCTGCGTCTCGACCAGGTCTTGCTCGATCGCCTCGGCCCGGCGGTGGATCGCCATGGCATCAACCCCCGGCTGGGCCGCCTGCTCCGCCAGTGCCTGAAACTCCTTCATCAGCCTCCGGTAGGCGGCCAGATCGCCCGGCAGCAGGAAACAGCGAAACAGCACCGCCAGTGGATTGCTGGCCGACACGAAGGTTGGCCAGCCCGGCTCACCTCCGGCGATCTCCCGGGGATCAAGGCCGTCGGCAAGCAAGGCGAACTGAGCGAGCCCGAAGGCCTCCTCGCCGAGGAACTGCCGGTCGAACGAGATCGATCCGCGGACAAAGTCGCCGAGGGCCGGCTCG
Source organism: Planctomycetota bacterium (assembly GCA_027592945.1). Lineage (GTDB taxonomy): Bacteria > Planctomycetota > Planctomycetia > Pirellulales > UBA1268 > QWPN01. The sequence continues at coordinate 17,233 of JAQCJP010000036.1, read as the reverse complement.
TCGAGCGTGGCGGCATCCCGCGGAGTGATCCTCGGAAGGACCGCGGCCAGGGTCTCCATCGCGATGCCGTCGATCGCGTTTCCGACGAGGCCCGAAATGACAATCGGCTCGGCGGCAACATGCCTCGCCATTCGGTGGAGCCGCACCACGTCGGCCAGAGCCGCGGCCCCCTCGCCGACGGCCGCCTCGCGGCGGGCGGCGAGCGCGAGCAGCCGGGCGGCCTGTCGCATCGACTGGATCTCCGGCAGCAGCATGTCGATTCTCGGCCGCGACCAATCGCGAGGGAACCGGCAGCCGGGCCGGTCGGCGGCCCGGCGGAGGAGATCGAGCGTGGCGGCCTGCCGGGCGAGCAGGTCGGTGACGGAGGGGGCGGAGAGGTCCGCAGCTGCCACGTCGGCCAGGGGCGATTCCTCGCCAGCGAGCTGGTCGTCGGCTGCGAGCCGCTCGAAGACCTGGCGGTAGAGCGGCACGGCGTCGTCGTCGACCGGTACCGGTGGGGGCACGATCGACTGCATCACCGCCACCGCCTCGGCCCGAGCCGCCCGGGCCTCGGCCCGCACAGCGTTGTCGATGAAGAGGAGCGTGCCGGCCGCGACCGCCTTGGCCACGACGAACATCGCCGCCAGGCCCACCAGCGGCCAGGCCGCAGCGGCAGGGGCGGCCCGCGGGGCGAGGCCCGCCACCGCGATCCACACGCCCCCGATAGCCGCCGCGATCATTGCGGTGAGCGTGGGAGCGAACCAGTTTGTCTCGAATCCGAGGGCCGCCAGCCAGCCCGTGACCCAGGCCCACGGGGCCACCGCCAGCGGAGGCACGATGACCGCCACGGCCGCAAGCAGCCGGCGAATCCAGCCGGGACGCGTGCGGGCGGCCACGGCCGTGAAGGCCGCCGACCAGAGGAGGCAGGCGGCCACGACGGCGAAGTAGAAGAAGACGTATCCCATCGCTGCGTTCTCCTGAGCAGAGGGTTCGCCAGCGGCCCCAATCCACACTGGCCGGAGACCGCAAGGATTCGTATTCTAAAGGGGATTTCCGGCCTGATCGGCCGACTGGACACGCTGCCGCTTCCGCTGGAACCCCATGGCCGACACCCCCGCCGATCCCGCCGCCGCCAAGACTCCCAAGCCCTCGGCCGTTGAACTGGCCAAAGAGTCCAGCAACTACCTGGTGGGCGACATCCCCGAGGAACTCGCCGACGGTGCCCCCGGCTTCGGCAAGGCGGCGATCCAGCTGCTCAAGAACCACGGCACCTACCAGCAGGCCGATCGCGACAAGAAGAAGCCGACCCCCGGCGGCAAGAGCGAGAAACAGATCTCGTTCATGATCCGCACCTGCGTGCCGGGAGGCAAACTGACCGCCGAGCAGCTGCTCTCGGCGATCGACATGGGCGACGAGCTCGGCAACGGCACGATCCGGCTGACCACCCGCCAGGCGACCCAGCATCACGGCGTGGTCAAGGGCGACCTCAAGGCCTTCATGCAGGAGGTGCATGCCAACCGGATGACGACCCTCGCCGCCTGCGGCGATGTCGAGCGGAACATCATGTGCTGCCCGGCGCCGATCCACGGCGACAGCATCCGCGACGAGATGCAGGCCAAGGTCGACGAACTCGCCCACCACCTCGCCCCCCGGACGCGGGCCTATTACGAGATCTGGCTGACCGATCCCGAGACCGGCGAAAAGACGAGGGCCGCGGGCGGGCCCGAGGTGATCGAGCCGATCTACGGCCCCACCTACCTGCCGCGGAAGTTCAAGACCGCCTTCGCGCTGCCTGAAGACAACTGCGTCGACATCTACGCCAACGACCTCGGCTTCCTCGTCGTCCACGAAGAGGGCAGGATCATCGGCTACAACGTCCTGGCCGGCGGCGGGATGGGGGTGACGCCCAGCGCCGCCAAGACCTTCCCGGCGCTTGCCAAGCGGCTCGGCTTCGTGCCGCCCGAGGACGTCTGCGGGATCGCCGAGGCGATCGTCAAGGTGCAGCGGGACTACGGCAACCGCTCCGACCGCAAGGTCGCCCGGCTCAAGTACACGATCCACACGATGGGCCTGGAGGCCTTCCGGGCCAAGGTCGAGGAGTATTTCGGCAAGCCGCTGGCCCCCTGCCACCCGGCCGACGTCCACGGCTTCGACGACCACATCGGCTGGTTCCCGCAGGGTGACGGGAAGTATTTCTACGGCCTCAACGTCGAGAACGGCCGGGTCCACGATGCCGGCGAGTTCCGGCTCAAGACCGCCCTTCGCCGAATCCTCCGCGACATCAAGCCCGGCGTGCGGATCACCGCCCACCAGAGCCTGCTGTTCACCGATCTGGCGATCACCGACCGGGAGCGGATCGCCGAGATTCTCCACGAGCACGGCGTCAAAACCTCCGAAGAGATCTCGACCCTCCGCCGCTGGAGCATGGCCTGCGTCGCCCTGCCGACCTGCGGCCTGGCGGTGGCCGAGAGCGAGCGGGTGTTGCCCGGGCTGATCGACACGCTCGAGCCGGAGGTCGCCAAGCTCGGCCTCTCGCAGGATGCCTTCACGCTCCGGATGACCGGCTGCCCCAACGCCTGCGCCCGCCCCTACAACGCCGACATCGGCATCGTCGGCCGGACCGCCGGCAAGTACACGCTCTTCCTGGGCGGCCGGCTGCTGGGCGACCGGCTCAACGAGCAGTACAAGGACGTCGTGCCGTTCGAGCATCTCTGCCGCGAAATCACGGCGGTGCTCGCCTGCTACAAGGCCGAGCGAAGCACTGGCGAGACGCTTGGCGACTTCTGCCACCGCAAGGGCGTCGCCAACGTCCGCACCTGGGCCGACGAGTGGCTCGCCGGGGCCCGCGGCGGGTAAGGGGACTGGCTCCAAGCGCAGCGAGCTGCCTGTACCCTTTTCCAACCCCAGGACATAATGGAATGCGGGCCCGCCCCGAGCCCGGGTGCGGTGAACCCTTCCTCAGGCTGGCAGGTCGTCCCACATCGGACACCAGAGCGGCTGCCGGGGAAAGAGCTGGCCGGCGAGCTTCTGGGCCACCTGCGTGGACGGATCCATCCGACCTGCCGCCACCGCCTCGACCGGATCGCTCTGGCCGAGTAGCAGTCGACCGAGCTCTTCGTCGGTGAGCTTCAGATAGCTGCGACCGATCCGGCCGGGATGAACCGTCGCCTGGCGGGTGCCCTTGGCCTCTCCCTTGCCCTCGGTCACGATCAACGAGCCGCGGAAGGAGGGAGCATCGAGGCCAAGTTCCACCGTCTCCCGAATGCCCGCGGCCACCACCCGCTCGGCCACGGCCGACGTCAGTGACTCGAGCAAGGCCTGTGGCTGGAAGACTCTGGCCACGATCATCCGGTCGCCCTGGGCCACCCGGCCGTCGCCACCGGCGACCGCAGCATGGAGCGGATCGGCAGCGCTCGACTCGTAGACGATCTCCTGGCGGTCGTTCTCGATCGCCTCGGCACAGACCCGGGCCAGGATTTCCCGCTCAAGCCCGGCGAACTCCGGGTCGGCCATGATCTCGAGGATCCGGTTGCCCGCCTGGATGCAATAACCAACGATCCGAGCGCTCGACTCGCGAAGCTCGTAGCGGTCTTGGCCGACGAGGGCGACGAGAATCGAATCGAAGGCACCGCGACTGACCAGCCAACGGCCGTAGTTTTCATCGCGATTGAGCGGGCCGACGAACCGGGACGCGTTCTGCCCATAGATCCGCAGAATCGCCGGCAGCTCCACATGTCGCCACTGCCGCATCGTCACAGGCTCGCCTCGGCGGCCCGGCTCCTCGAGCAGACGGGCCACGATCTCGGACGGCCGGCCAGGCGTGGCGCAGTCACGACCGAGCACGCTCCAGCCAAGCTCATGGAACGACGCTGCGATCCGCGTGCGGGAGAAGGCAGCGACGGCGCCGATCTGCCGCATCCTGTCTTCGGCTGCCCGCACAAGCCGTTGGCCATGCCCGGCTCCACGGCACTCCGGCAACACCGCGACGCGATCGACCACCGCGGCCGGAATCGGAACATCGCCGATCATGATCCGTCGCGGAACAATCTCGGCATGGCCGACAATCCGACCACCAAGCCGTGCCACCAACCGGTTGGCCGAGTCGTGCTCGGGGTGGTCGACAGCTGCATGAAACTCGGCCCGCGTCGGGGCCATGGGCAGACCGGCGAGCAACTGGAGAATCTCGGCCTGTTCACCGGCTCGAGCTGGTGAGATCTGACACTCTTCGAGCATCCAGGCCGGCGGTGTGAACGGCACGACCGGATGGTGAGGCACGTGCTGGACCGGCTCGCGACGAGCCTGGCTTCGCCGGCTGACCACTCGCGACGCGGGGCGGATCTCGACGGTTTCGACGACCCCCGCCTTGTCCTTGCGTCCGCGGCGGGCGGGCTTCGCCGCCGGCTTGCTGGATCGGGCGGTGCCGCGGGCCAGCCGCACGGTCGCGACGCCATCGCGGGCCCGGGAGCCGGTGGCTCGACGGCGGGATTTGGCAGCAGCTTCACCCGAGCCGGTCGCTGCATCGTCGGCCGTGGTACCGACCGCCAGCCGCGGCCGCTTCTTGCCAGCCGGCCGCTCGGCGGCGGTAACTCTTCCGCCCTCCTGCCGTTGGCCGCGGGCGGTAGAGCGAGACGCCAACCGCGGTGATGTGCGGCGGGCGAAGAGACGTGTTTGACACCGGCTCGGGGAACGGTCCACCCGATGCATGATGCCTCCTTTCCCTGGAGTAGCAAATGCAATCCGTTGCCCGGACAGGGTAAGAACTTTCTCAGTCGGTTTCCAGTAGGAGGAACTCTCGCAGCATCTTTTCCGGAAAAAAACACCAGGGATGCGTCCGACTCATCAGGATGCGACGGGCCTTGACCGCCCGTTGCAGCACGGCCGTGCGGGCCTCCAGATTCCGCACAAAGCCGGCCGCGGTCGCCGCCAGGCGGCTGTTCGTGCCGCGAATCTCGTGGCACCTTCGCCGGGCCAGGGCCGGCGTCGGCACCGTCTCCACCCACCGGCGCTTGGCCTCCACAAGCTGCCGGACCTCCGCCGGAAGCTCGGCCGGCGGCGGCAGGTGGCGTTCCGGGTGGTAGGCAACATCGCGAAGCGTTCGTCGGACATCGGCCAGTTCGGCCGCCGGGTCGGCCGAGTCGATTCCTGGAAAAACATGCTCCACGGGCAGCAGGAGCGTGCCGGTCGCCACGGCATGACGCGGAGGGTCTGAGCCGATCAGTTGCCGCACGATGCCGTCAGTGATCGTATCGTAGGCAGCGCCGCCGATCCCGTGCACGAAGACATCGGCCATCAGCAGTCTCGCCAGCAGCGTGGTGATCACCGCGCGGGGTCGCAGCCTGACCCCTTGCTCCTCCATCCGCGAGAGGGCGTCGATCCAGCGGGCCGGCGAGATCTCCGGAGCGATGGGCAACTCGACTCGGAGGGTCTCCAGGTCGGAGAGGATCAGGGTGCCAGGTGTTTCCGTATTGGCGTAAACACGGCGGCGGTGGGTGTCCTCCTGCGACCAGATCCACCAGGGCACCTCGAGCCAGCCGCCAACGGCATCGCGGTGCTCCGTCAAATCGGGCATCGGCCGGCCGCGGCCCTTCACCCGGGCGGCCCGCCGATGGGCCGCCAGCGCGGCGTTGTAGGCTTCGTGGAGCGGACGAGCATGGGCCAGCAGCCAGCCGGTGAAAACCATCACCGTCGGAAGCTTGACCAGCTCGCCAACCGGCAGTTCCAGGGTCTCCAGGCCGAAGCGTTCCTCGAGGATGTGGCGGGCCTGGGCAATCGCCAGGCCGAGCCGGTGGCTCTCAGCGGCCCGTTCCACCACCAGCGGCCACCAGCGACGGACGATCGCATCGGGCACGAGCGGCGAGAGCAGCGTGGCCGCCCGCTCGCCGAACGAACCGAAGCAGTCGTGATCGACGATCGCCCGCTCCTCCCAGGCCATCTCGGCGGCGGTCCCGTCGAAGGGAAGCGGTTCGAGATGGGCCTCCTCCGGCGTACCCACCGGAAGGTCGACACGGACCTGCGTGCAGCGATCGCTGTCGATCACGAGGTTGACCGCGGTGCCGTTGACCTGCCGGGCGTATGCCGACAACACCGCATTCTTCAGCCAGACACCAGGATGAAAAAGGTCGGGCTGGTGCCCACCCATGATCAATGGCCGGGCGATCCAGTCGGCTGTGTCGGACGGCCGGTGCACATCGCGATAGGAGCCGCTGTATTCGGCGGCCACCATGAGCACTTCCCGCCGGGTGGCGGCAACGAGCTCGTAGAGACGCATGTCGCCGATCCGGACGTCGAGCGCGGCTCGCAGGAGCCGGTTGTTGTCGATCAGCGCCTCGATCGAACCGGTGCCGGGCGAGGGCACGATTGGCGGCTCGACGAGCCGACCACCGGACGATTGGGGCGGCTCAAAAGTGGGGCGCGAAGCAGACATCGGGGACCATACACCACATCGAGGAGGTCTAATCCTGGCGACGGTAACACACGCCTGGGACCCAAGGCCACCGCAACGCCGCCGAGCGTCAGCCGGCGGTCGATCGGCCCGCAGCCACCGCCGCCTCGGCCCGATCGAGCACCCGCCGGTAGTAGGCCAGCCTGGTCGTGGCGTCGTCGAGCTGGCCTCCGAAGCTGCGTGCCTCATCGAGATACACCAACGGCACCGGGATTTCGGCCACTCGGAGCCCCGCGGCCGCCGCCTGCACCCAGACTTCCAGCGGCATTGCATACCCCTTCTCGGTCACATCGAGCGCTTCCAGGGCCCGGCGGCCGTAGGCCTTGAAGCCGCAGAACGCGTCGCTGATCGCCAGGCCCAGCCGACGGTTGACCTCAGCGGTGATCTCGGCATTGATCCGCCGGCGGCCCTCGGGCGGTTCGCTATCGCCGGGGAAATGCTCCAGGTAGCGGCTGCCGCTGACGATGTCGGCACCGTGCGGCCGGGACACCGCATCAAAAAACGAGGGAATCAGCCGCGGCTGGTGCTGGCCGTCGCAATCGATGGTCACCAGCCCGTCCCAGTCGCCGGCGAGCGTCTGCTGGAACGCGGTGGCAAGCGCCGCCCCGTAGCCTTGATTGGCGGAATGGCGAACGAGCCGCACGTCAGCCCGTTCGGCCAACAAGGCCGAGGTGCCGTCGGTGGAGCCATCGTCGACGACCAGCACGTCGGGCGTCACCTTGAGCACCTCGGCGAGCACCGCCTCAACGTGCCGCGCCTCGTTGTAGACAGGCAGCGCGGTCAGGAAGCGGCGTGTGGGAGGGCGGCGGGATGACACGGGTTCCAGTGTAGGCCTCCCTGGGAGCCGATTCAAAAGCCAACGACAAAAGCGAATGCCGCCTCCCGGCAGCAGCGGGCCTCAGCGATCCTGCCCCAACGCCCTGGCTCGTCAGAGCCACTCGATTGGGTCACGGTCAGTCTCGGCGACGATCATCTCGAGTTCGGGGATGGCGGCGGCGAGCCGCTCGCCCAAAACCGCCATCGAGAAGTGCTCGCTGGCATGATGGCCGATCGCGATGACGCCCATCCCCGCCGCCCGGGCCTCGGCTGCCTGGTGGAGCTTGATCTCGCCGGTGACGAGCGTCGTACAGCCGGCGGCAGCGACCTGGGCTACGAGATCGCCGCCGCTGCCGCAGACGATGCCGACCCGGCCAGCCAGCCGGTCAGGCCCGCCGACGACCTGGATGGGCGAAACGGCCAGTTGTTCGGACAGGCGGCGAGCGAGATCTGCCAGGGACTGCGTCTTCTCCGCGGCACCGACCCGACCGAAGCCGACGGCGGGATCCTTGGTATCGGGCTCGATCGGCCGAACCTGCCCGAGCGACAGCATGGCGGCGAGCTGGTCGTTGATCCCGCCGGCTGCCGAGTCCCAGGCGGTGTGACCGCTCCAGACACCGACGCCGCCACCGATCAGGTCCAGCAGGACCTGCCCGGTGCCCGTCTCCGACGTGATTCGTCCGACCGGCCGGAAGGGGAGCGGGTGATGGGTGACAACGAGATCAGCCTCCTGCCGCACCGCCTCGGCAGCCACCTCCGGAGTCAGGGTCAGGCAGGTGATCACCCGGCGAATCTCCGAGCGGCGGGGGCTGACGAGCAGGCCGACGGCATCCCATTCGGCCGCCAGCCGGAGGGGTGCGATCTGGTCGAGCGCTGCAAGGACGTCTGGGAGAAATGCCATAGAAAGAGGATACTCTCCCGGCGGAATCTGATCGCCACGACGGTTTCCGACGATGAGCGACGAGCCATGGATGCCACCCGCCTTTCCGTTCCGGTTGCAACGCTGGCACATGACCTCCGCAAGGGCCTGCGGATGGCGCGAGACCTCGGTGTGCACGCCGTCGAGCTCGATGCCCGGCACGGGCTCGATCCGGACCAGGTCACCAGCACAGGGCGACGGCAGATCCGCAAGTGGCTCGGTGACGAAGGGCTGGTGGTCTCGGCGATCGCCTTCCCGACCCGCGGTGGCTACGGCGATCCCGACCGGCTCGAGGGCCGGATTGCTGCGACCAAGGCGGCCTTGCAGCTCGCCTATGACCTGGGGAGCCGGGTCGTGCTCAATCATGTCGGCGAGATACCGCCTGCCGACGACGCCGGCTGCCGGCTCCTTGTCGACGTGCTCAGCGACCTGGGCACCTGGTCGCATCACGTCGGCGCGACCCTCTGCGCCGAGGCCGGGCGGGCGGCCCCGGCCGATCTGGCCCGGCTGATGGCCGCCCTTCCGGAAGGCTCGCTCACCTGCGACCTCGTGACCGGATCACTGCTCGTACACGGACACAATCCAGTGGAGGCCGTCGAGATCCTTGGCAGCCACATCGCCTCCGTCCACGCTACCGACGCCGTGGCCGGCCCCTTCGCCGGCCGGGGCCGGGCGGTGATCCTCGGCACCGGGCAGGTCGACTTCCCACCGGTCTTCGCGACGCTCGACGAGCGGCATTACGACGGCTGGATCAGTCTTGAGCCAGTGGAGCCCCGCCAGGCCCAGAGCGAACTCGGCGACGCCATCCATTTCCTGCGGGCCCTCTAGCCGGGTTTCCCTTCCCCACCCGCTTTCGACCAAGGGGACAGGCACCTCGCTGCGCTCGGAGCCAGTCCCCCACAGAAACCCCCTGGCGCGAGTCGGGGAGACGGCGGGCCGTTGGGCTCGTCCCGGCCTCCGCCCGAGATATACTCCGCACGATCATGTTCCTCGCTGCCTCCCTGCGACGCCTGACCGCCTGGGCCATGCTCGGTCTCTACGGCCTCGTCGCTACGGGGCTGCCGCTGCCCATGGCTGCTCCGCCGGCCGCCGGCACCAAAGCTGCCCGGAGGCTCGCTGAGAAGGATCGCTCGCGGCCGTTCCCCTGCATGGACAAGGCCTGCGGCTGCGATTCGGCCGAGCGGTGCTTCTCCAGTTGCTGCTGCCACACGCCCGCCGAGACGCTCGCCTGGGCCAAGGCCCGCGGGATCGAACCGGCGGTGATCGCAGCGCTTGCGCGGCGGGTGGCGGAATTCGAGCCGGCCCAGCCGGCCGCATCCTGCTGCCAGGCGACCGAGGCCGCAGTCTCGTCCTGCTGCGACGCTGACAGCGAGCCCGACGAGGCGATCTGCAGCGACTACCAGTCGCTGGCGGCCGATCCGTCCGAGAAACCGGTTCCGGTCCCGCCGGAAGATCCCGAATCGCCGGCCGACCCGCCGGCAACGCAGGGCGTCGTCATCCTCCGGGCGATGCTCGCCTGCGGCGGAATCGTCGCCCAGTGGACCGCGGCTGGCGTCTCGCTGCCGCCGCCGTCGGTCGTGACCTGCGAGATTCCCTGGCCGCGGGTCGGCATGATCCAGCTTGCCGACGAGCGGGCCCTCGCCATCAGCGGCCCGCCCGAGTTGCCGCCGCCCCGCGGCTAGCGAGACGCCGCCGCCGGCATCCCGGTCGGTGGCCTGATTGTGTCTCGCCATCCGACGCCGCCGAGCGGGCGTGTGCCTGCGCGGTATCGGCGTGGCCGCTTGATCTCCAAAACCACGGAGACCGCCTGGCATCAGCCCCGGTCTCTCGTCCCAACGAGGAATCCCATGACGCTGACACGTTTCTTGCTTCGTTCTCTATCCCCACTGGCGGTGCTCGCCGTCCTCCTGGCCGGCCGCGGCCGAGCGGCTGAAGTCACGGCCGTGCCCGGCCCGAGCGATCAGGGGGGGATGATCATGCCGATGGTCTCGATCACCGGCTTCGATGATCTCTTCAACCCGACAGCGGGGACAGTCTCGGTGATGTTCAGCCCGACGAGCACACCCGAACTGCGGACGCTCGAGGAGTGGACGCCAGGAAGCTGGTTTGCAACGGCCGCCCCCTGGCGGCAGGACATCGGCTCACCCGCCGGCGTCGGCGGCACGCCGGCAGCGAATGCTGGTGACGGCGATCGCTTCAACAACCAGTACGGCTTCGTGTTCACAAACGCCGGCGGGACGCGGCCCAACGTGCCGGCCGGCAAGTCGCTCGGCATCAAGCTGACGAGTCTCTCGTCGCCGGCGCTCGAGTCGTTCAACTACAGCAGCACGGCATCGCGGTGGGACCAGGTCTTCGCGAATGTCGGTGACCAGGTGCTCTGGGACGGCACGATGTGGCACACCTCCTTCACCCTGCCGGCAACCGCGACCGACACGACGGTCACGGCGGAGTTCGAGATCTTCATCTCCGACACGCCGTTCACCGGCACGACCGGCTTTGCCCAGTACGACGCGGCTGCGGCCAACGCCGTGGCGAATGCCACCTTCACGCCGGCAAGCCTCACCTACACCTGGACGGTATCGGCGGTGCCCGAGCCGGCGACGATCGGGCTGGCCGCAGTCGCCGGGCTGGCTGCCCTGCCCTTCCTGCGGCGACGGCGGAGGCTCCGGGCCTGATGAACGGTCCGTCGCTTTTCACCGCCACCTGGCAACCGACTGAATCGCATCGGGCCCGGCAGCAGCCGGGCCCGATGGCCGGTCGTGGCATGACGCTCGTCGAACTGCTGGTGGTGATGGCGATCATCGGCACGCTGGCCGGTCTCTTGCTGCCGGCGGTGCAGGGCGTCCGTGAGTCGGCTCGACGGATCGAGTGCATGAACACGCTGCGACAGATCGGGGTCGCGACGATGCTCTACACCGATACCCATCGCGACCGCTTTCCGCGGAGCAGCCACAGCGCCGCGGCCCACCGGGAACTCCCCTGGACGACCGCCCTGGCCCCCTTCCTGGAGTTGCCTCGCCCCAAGACCGAGGCCGATCTGGCGGCCAATCTCAACGCCGCCTTCCGCTGCCCCAACGATCCGTCCCGCGGCGCCTTTCTTCACAGCTACGGACTCAACGTCCACATGGAGCTCGACCCCGAGGGCGACGACTACGTCGGCAGCCCGGCTACCTGGCGGAAGCGGCGGCTGATCCCCCGGCCGCAGCGGACGATCCTCGTGGCCGAGGCCCGCCCCCAGCCCTTCGTCGACCACTTCATGAGCCACCTCTGGACGACCTTCCAGGCGGCCGAAACCGACGTCGCCTTCAACCGCCACGGTACCGACTCGCACTATCTCTTCGTCGACGGCCACGTCGAGCCGCTGTCGCTCGAGGCGACCTTCGATCCGGCCGGCACGCTCAATCGCTGGAACCCGTCGCTTGCCGAGTGAGCCGAATCGCGGTCATGCTGCATCGCCGCTCGGCCGCCATCAGGCCAGCCGGGCGGCCAGCGCGACGGCGGCCGTTTCGATTCGCAAGACGTACGAACCGATCGCCACCCGCGGCCAGCCGGCAGCCGCCGCGGCGGCCAGCTCGGCCGGCGCGAAGCCCCCTTCGGGCCCCACCAGGCCGATCACCTCTTTCGCCTCCCGCCAGCCGGATGCCGCCAGTGGTTCACCGGCCGGATCGGCAACAATGCCGACCGCTGCTGCCGGCTTCGACGCCACGGTCTCGGCCACCGTAGCCGGGGTTCCGATCGCCATCAGCCGGTCGCGGCCAGACTGCTTGCAGGCTTCGATGACGCCCCGCTTGAGCCGCTCGATCGCGGCAGCGGTCGGCTCGGCCACACCCCGCTCGGTCAGCAAGGGCACGAGCCGCTCGACGCCGAGCTCGGTAAGCTTCTCGACCAGCCACTTCTGACGCTCCCCCTTGGGCAGCGCCACCGCCAGCGTGACCGCGGGCCGGCGGACAGGCGGCGACGAGCTCGCCGGGCCGACCTCCAGTTCGACCGCGCCGCGGCCGATCACCAGGACCCGAGCGGGCCAGGACAAGCCGCTCCCGTCAAAGAGCGTGACCGCCTCGCCCACCTTCGCCCGCAGCACCTTGACGAGATGTCTCGCCTCGTCGCCGTCGAGTCGCGCCCGGCCGGCGGTCGGGGGCGACGCGATGTGGAACCGCTCACTCATGGTCGCCGCACAGAAATCACGGAAAACCCGGGCAACTTCGTCATGACCTGCTGTCGGCAGGCCGCTACACTCCCCGCATGGTACGCCACAACGACCCCTCACGGCCGGCGACGTTCGCCGATCGCCCGGAACCGACCACGTTCTACCGCGGGCCTGCCCAGGAGGAGGCGCTCGCTCGGCTCGAGTGGCTGGTGGAGCAGCGGCAACGGTGCGGCCTTGTTGTGGCAGGGGCTGGGATGGGCAAGAGCCACCTGGCGGTGACCGCTGCCCGCCGTCTGGGTGGACTCGGGGCGGAGGTCGTCATGCTTTCGCTTGCCGGCCTCCCCGAAGGCGAATGGCTCGAACTGCTCCTCGACCGGCTCTCGCTCGACCCGGAGAGTCGGGCCGAGCCGATTCGGTCCTGGCTGAAGCTGGAAAACCGGCTCCGGGAAAACACGCTCCTCGGGCGGCCGACCGTGCTGGTGCTCGAGGATCTCGACCGCGGTCCGGTCGACGCCCAGGAGGCTGCCGCCCGCCTGATTACCGCCGCAGAGCCTCGCTTTGCCACCGTGACGGTGATCGCGACCGCTCGAACCGATGGTGTGCGGCATGTTGCCGATGAGCTTCGCAGCCGGGCGGCGGTGCGGGTGGAACTGCCGCTCTGGAACGAGGCGGATGTCGTCGGTTACCTCCAGGCTGGTCTCGAGCGGACCGGACGCCCAGGCGACCTGTTCACGCCGACTGCGGCCGCCACGATGCTGCGATTCGCACGGGGAGTGCCCCAAGTTGTCGGCCGGCTGGCCGAACTGGCCCTCGCGGCCGCGGAGGTCGAAGACCTCGAGCAGATCGATTCGGCGACCATCGAGTCCGTCTGGCGGGAACTGGCCGCGGCCGAGCCTGATCGACGTGGTTCGGCCGAGGATGCCGACACGGCACCCCGCTTCCGCGCCGTCCGCAGGCTCTGGAGCTGAGCTGCCGCCGCGTGGTCAGCGACTCCGGCGGCGGCAGCGGCTACCTCTTGCGGATCGCCGCAATCGCATCGCGGGCAGCAGCGCTGACCGCCGGGTTCTTGTCTTTCGCGGCCCGCTCGAGGGCTGGCAGGGCCGACGCAGCTGCCGAACCCATGTTGGCCAGTTCCTTCGCCGCCCGAACCCGTTTCTCAGGTGATGCGGCAGTGAGATCCTTGGCCCACTCCTTGGCCATCATCCCGCCGAAGCCCTGAGGCCCCTTGGGAGCCTTGCTGCCGGCTCCCTGACGGGAGCGCCGCGGCTTCGAACACCCGGCGGCGACAACAGCTGGAACCAGCAGCGCGACAAATGAGCGACGATCCATCCGGGGCTCCAACGCGAGGACCAGGTGACGGCAAGCGATTGCCCCGCTGCTCGTTCCCAGCGGAACCAGCACGGGAACGCTGGAGCGTACCAGCCAGATTCGATCTGCGGAATTGGGCAGTCCCGGACCGAGGGCATTTCGACCTGCTGCCGGCTGACGTAGACTTGCTGGCTTTGTGTGGTCCTCCGCCCTGCTCGAGCGTCCCGCCATGGCCCGCCCGGCTTCGCCATCAGCTTCACGAGTCGTCGCCGTATCACCCGACGACGGCTCGGCAATCGACCTGCGAAACCCGGCCCTGGCAGCGTTGCTCTCGTGGCTGGTTCCGGGACTCGGCCAGGTCTACCAACGCCGGTCCTTCAAGGGAGGCCTCCTGATGGCCGCCCTGCTGGCCACCGTGCTGGCCGGGATGGTCGTGTCGGATGGGAGAGCAGTGTTTTACGAATGGCGACGGGGTTCCAGCCGGCAGACCCGGTGGGCCTTCCTCGGCCAGGCGGGGATTGGTGGGCTGGCGATTCCTTCGCTGATCCAGACATCGCTGCTGGACGGCTCCGGGCGGCAGCCCCTGCTGGCCCTCCCCTGGTTCGCACCACCGTTGCTCAATGGCCAAGAGGTCTCCGAGGCCTATGCCCGCCGGCTTGCCGACCACGACCCCGACATCGACGCCGCCGATTTCCGGCGTCAGGGGGCCGTCTTTCGGTTTGAACCGGGTCAGGCGGGAGGGCAGATCTCGATCTGGCAGAAGCGGCTGGGCCGCTCCTTCGACATCGGCACGCTCTACACCGTCTTGGCCGGGCTGCTCAATCTGCTGGTGATCTACGACGCCTGGGCCGGCCCGATGCACCGCGGCGAGGAGCATCCTGACGAGGAAAGCCCCGGCTAGACGAGCATCAGCCCCAGCCTCTGGACGAAAGAGAGATGACCGGATACATCCATAGAGAGCGGCTGGAGAGAGGCCGCCGAGCCTGCGGCTCGGGTTGACATTCAGCAGCGGTCGGCAACGACGCTGGTTCGGAATGGAGTCTGATACACGATGATCGCCTTTGAACTGATCGTGTCGGTGGCGGCTGTTCCCCTGCTGGCGTCGTTCGCCGATCGCGTGCCCGGCCTGTTCTTCGGCCTGCCGCTGCTGGCCCTGGCAAGCCTCGTCTTTGCGGCCACGCATCACGAGGATCCGGCGGCCATCGGGATCGCGACCGTCCACTGGACGGTCTGGCTGGGGGGCATCCTCGGCCTCGTGCTGGCGGCCGTGTTGCTGCTGGGCCTGGTGGCCTGACGCGAGCGGCCGCTCAGGTCGTGGTACCCGCCGCCAGCCGCCGCAGTTGGCCGCAGGCGGCCTCGATCTCGGCTCCCTTGCGGCGGCGAATCTGCACATTGACGCCGGCAGCCTCGAGCACCTCCAGGAAGGCCGCCACGGCCCGTCGGCTGGGCTCCTTCCACGGCATGCCGGCGACACGGTTGTAGGGGATCACGTTCAGGAGGACTGCCCGCGGTCCGAGGAGGGCAGCGAGCCGGCGGGCATCATCGGGCGAGTCGTTGACGTCACCAAGCAGGACATACTCAAACGTCAGCCGGCGTCCGGAAGCCTCCCAGTAGCGATCGGCGGCGGCCATCACCGCCTCGAGGCCGATCGTCTTGTTGACGGGCACGAGGCGGGTCCGAAGGTCGTTATCTGCCGCGTGGAGCGAGACGGCGAGGTTGTGGCCCGCGGCAAGCCTGGCCAGGCGGTCGATCGCCGGCGGCAGGCCGACCGTCGAGATCGTGATTCGCCGGGGCGAGATGCCCAGGCCCTCGGCATCCCGTGCCACGTCGAGGGCCGGCAGCAGCCGGTCGAGGTTGGCCAGCGGCTCACCCATGCCCATCACCACCACATGACTGAGACGTTCGTCAGCTGGCAGCAGGGCGGCCAGCCGGAGCAACTGCTCGACGATCTCCCCGCTGGTGAGGTTCCGGATGACGCCGTCGATGCCGCTGGCGCAGAAGACGCAGCCCATCCCGCAGCCAACCTGCGAGCTGATGCAGACAGTCCGCCGGAGACCGTCCCGCAAGAGGACACATTCAATCCGTTGGCCGTCGGCCAGTTCCAGGAGCAGCTTCTCGGTGCCGTCGGAGGCCTTCTGATGGGCTGCGATCGTGGTGGTCAGGATCTGAAACTCAGCCGCGAGCCGTTCCCGCAGGTCGCGGGGGAGGTCGGTCATGGCGGCAAATGAATCGGCCCGTCGGGCATGCAGCCAGCGGCGAATTGCCCGGGCCCGCCAGGAGGGCTGGCCGACGGCCGCCAGAAAGCCCTCCAGGTCGGTGGCGGGATCGAGGATGTGTCGCGGTCGATCGGATTCGGCAGGCCGGGGGGAATCGAGCTCTGGGAACGAGTCGGAGCGGGACATGGCAGCGGGAGGCTCGGGGGAGGCCAGACTGGCGGAGGGAGGGCCGGCGGGGTAGATTTCCAGGGGTTGTCTCTCAATGATATCGGCGTCTCGTCGCCCCCTGCCGGATTGCCGCCGCGATCCTCCTCACAGCCGTATGAGTCAGAAAAACCTCGAAGAACGCACCCGCTGGGTCTACGACGAACAGGCCTTTCCGGTCTGGAACAGTTCCTTCGATCGAGCCGACCGCACCGAGATGATCCACGACGATCTCTGGGCGGGGCGGAGCATCTCAATACTCCTGGCGACCCTCGTGGCCATCGGGCTCGCCCTGGCGGTCGGCACGCTTGCCTTTGTCGCCAACTGGCGGTGATCGACCGATGGCACGGGCGGCGGTGACGGTCACGGCACCGGCCAAGCTCAACCTCTCGCTGGCGGTGCTGGCCCGCCAGGCCGACGGCTTCCATGCAATCGAATCGCTGATGGTGCCGGTCGAGCTGGCCGACACGCTCGAACTCCGGGCCGCCACCCCCGGAATCCGGCTGCGGGTGCGGTTTGCCGATCAACTCGCCGGGCCGCGGGGCCGGCCCCTGGCCCGCGATGTACCGACTGACGCATCGAACCTCGTCGTCCGGGCCGTCGAAGCGGTGGCCGTGGAAGCAGGCATCGAGCCGGCCCTCGAGATCGACCTCGGCAAGCGAATTCCGTCAGGAGCAGGCCTGGGCGGGGGCTCAAGCGACGCCGCCGCCGCCCTCCGTGGTGCTGCTGCACTCTGGGAACTCGACTGGCCGGCTGCGAGGCTGGCGGAGATCGGCAGCCGGCTGGGCAGCGACATTCCCTTTTTCTTCACCGGCGGCCCGGCGATCGTGGCCGGCCGTGGCGAGCAGGTCGCGGCAGCGCCGCCGCTGCCGCCGCTGGCGGCAGTGATCGTCGCGCCGGCCACCGGGCTCTCGACCGCGGCGGTCTATCGGGCCTGCCTGCCGGAGCCGTCCCGGGCCGGCGAGGCCGAACGGCTGGCCAAGTTGCTCGCAGCGGGCAATCTTCAGGCCGCCCTTCCGCTGATGCACAACTCGCTCGAGGCCCCAGCCCGCGGGCTCTGCGGCGAGATCGACCGGCTGCTCGATGATCTCACGGCCGCCGGCGGCCTCTGCCCCCGGCTGACCGGCAGCGGCAGCGCCTGCTTCACGCTCTGCCGCACGCTGGCTGAGGCGCGAGCGATCGCCGCCCGGCTGGCCGCCGTC
>JAQCJP010000293.1 GCA_027592945.1 Planctomycetota bacterium | reverse complement strand
GTGCTGTTTCGCTCGGCGGCGGAGGCCGCCGGACGCCATGCGGTGGGGGTGCTGCTGACCGGCATGGGAAGCGATGGGGCGATCGGCCTGCAGGCGATCCGCGCTGTCGGAGGCACAACCATCGCCCAGGACGAGGCCACGAGCGTCGTCTACGGAATGCCCCGCGCCGCCGTGGAGTTGGGCGTGGTCGACCGCATTGCGGCGCTCGAAACGATTCCGGCGGCCGTGATTGACGCCCTCACCGCGGCGGCTCCCCGCGGCCGAGCAGAAAATACGTCTCCATGACGCCCTTACCCTTGATCGTTATCGCGCCGCGGCTCTCAAACTGAAACCGATCGCCGAGCAGATCGCGAGTGGCTGCGGAGATGTGCACGCGGCCCCCTTCCCCGTGCGACTCCATGCGGCTCGCGATATTCACCGTGTCGCCCCACAGGTCATAAATGAACTTGTGACGACCGATCACACCGGCCACGACTGGCCCGGAGTGGACGCCGACCCGGAGTTCCAGCGGCACGCCCCGGCCCCGCACTGCCTCCGTAAACGCCGCCTGCATGCCGAGGGCCACGTCGGCCATCACCTCCGCATGATCGGCTCGCGGCACCGGCAGCCCGGCGACAGCCATGTAGGCATCACCGATCGTCTTGATCTTTTCCACGCCGGCAGCGCTGGCCACATGGTCAAACGCTGAAAAGATCGCATCGAGGAGTTCTACCAGCTGCTGGGCGTCGACATGCTGGGAGTAGGATGTGAAGCCGCTCAGGTCGGCAAAGAGCACGCTCGCCTCGGCAAAGCTTTCGGCAATCGTCTGCTCCCCTTCCTTGAGCCGGGCAGCAATCTTCGCCGGCAGGATATTGAGCAGAAGCCGCTCCGACTTCTCCCGTTCCTCCCGCAGGTCAGCGAGGCTCTTCTCGAGCGCGGCGAAGGCGGCATTCCGTTCCACCAGCCGGTGGTAGCCTTCGGAGTGCACGCGAATCCGGGCGACGAGCTCCACCTCATCGGGGAGCTTCACGAGATAGTCGCTGGCACCGGCTCCGAGCAGCTGGGCCTTGATGACCGGCTCTTCCTGAGCGGAGAGCACGATGACCGGCACCTGCGCCGTGACAGGCAGGTCGCGAAACCGCGCCACCATGTCGAGGCCCTCGACGTCGGGCATGACAAGGTCCTGAAGAATGACCGTGGGCCGGAACGTCTCGGCGGCGGCCAGCGCAGCGGCGCCCGTACGGTGAAACTCGAAGTCGATGTCCTCAGTGCCGGCCACAAGCCGCTTGACGGCAGCGCCGATCATCGCCTGATCGTCAACCAAGAGCACACGGTGGCGGTGAGATGCGGAGTCGGAAGGGGCAGACATGCGTTGCCAGAGCGTTTCTCGGAAAGAAGCTCTCAGGATAGCGAAACCGTGACAAACGCGGTCAGGCAAACCCTGCCGGCTGCAGGCGACTTTGCTGCTGGGCGGCCCTGAGCAGGAAGGCTGGCGGACGTTCGCAGGCGGAATCCCGGGGGTTCACGGCAGGGTGCGCGAGGAAGCGGTTTCGGGTCGACCCAAACGGTGGCGGCTGCCGACTCCCCCGCTATGGCCAGTTCGTTTTCCTTCCGTCGTGGGATGATCGTCGCGCTGGTCGCTGCGGCGGTGGTGGGGCATGTCTCCGCAACGGCCCGGGCGGCGGAACCGACCGAGCCTGCCAGTGCCTCGAAACGCAGCGACCCGCCTCGGGTAGCGCTCGATCCGCTTGCCGCGGCGGTGGTCGAATCGATCCGTCAGCCTCCCCCGACGGCGCCCCGCGGGTGGCTGGAAGGAGCGATCCGGGCAGTCGATGTCGATGCGATTGCCGACGCCGTCGATCTCTACCGCGGCTTTGTCGATGCCGTCGCGGTCGTCGATGGGAAAGACCGCGGCGATCTCCTCGCCGATCTTGGAGACACGCTCGATCCCGCCGGCCTCCGGCGGCTCAAGCGGGCCATTGCGGCCTACGAGCCCGATGCGCCGCAGGTGCTGGGCTCCCTCCCCGCCGCCGCCAGCCAGCGCCGTCGGGATCCGCAGCGACTCGCCGCCGCGGCAGCCGGCCTGCGAAGTCCGTCTCGTCCTGAGCGGCTGGCGGCCGCCAACGAGATCACCCGCGCCGGGCTCGCCGCGCTGCCCCTGCTTGTCGAGCTGCTCCAGACCACCGATGAGGAATCGGCACGGGCCCGCGGGCTGGCCCGTGGGCTCGTGCATGCCCTCGGCACCGACGGCCGCGATGCCCTGCTCACCTGGCTCGGCTCCGACGATATTGATCGGTGGCCCGGAGTTATCACGGCGCTGGCCGCCGTGAGTGACGAAGATGCCGACTTTCTGCTCGCCCCGGCGCTTTCGCCCGATGCGCCACCAGCCGCACAGGCCGCCGCCGCCAAGGCCCTGGCCGCGGTCGGCCAGGCTCCCACCATCGATCAAGCCCGTGAGCGACTCGCCCGCCGGCTTGATCGGACGCTCTCACCGGCCGGGCTGCCGATGGCAGACAGTCTCGATCCGAAAACCATCACCACATTCACCTGGAATCCGGAAGCAGGCCTTCCGCAACGGGCCACGCTCTCGACCCGCCTGGCCCGCGCCGAGCAGGCAGGCCACTTGGCCCGCGATCTGGCCGCCCTCGGCCCGACGAACCCGGCCCAAATCAGGCTTGTGCTGCTGGCGCGGCTCGAGCTTACCGCTGCCGGTGAAGGAGAGGCCCCTGCCGCCCTCGACGCGATTCCTGCCGAGGCTCTTGTGGAAGCCCTCGCTGGCCCTGATGGCTTCGATCCGCTCCTCGCCGCCGAGGTACTCGACGAGGCCGTGTTGCGAAGCATGACCGGCGCCGCCACGGCTGCCGCCCGCGGGATTCGTCTGGCAACCACTGCCGAAAAGCCCGATGCCACTTCACCAGCACCGCTGCCCCCCGCCGCCCGCGCGGCGTTGCTGCGAGCCCTCGCCGTGCCATCATCCGAACTTTCCTTTGAAGCCGCCCACACGCTTGCGCTCTGTGGCGGCGAGCCTCCCTACCGCGGCGCCAGCAAGGTGGTGGAAGCTCTGCTCCATGCAGCCACATCCACCGGCATCGACCGGGCGATCGTGGCCCATCCCGATCCGGCCATCGTCGAGGAGCTGGCCGCCGGACTCTCGCGGCATGGGTATGAGACGATTCGCGTTCGCTCCGGTCGCGATGCCGTCTTCGCTGCCCGCGACTCGGCCGACACCGTGCTCGTGCTGTTGGCCGCGCGGCTGGGCAGCCCCTCGGCGCTCGAGACCGTGCAACTGTTGCAGTTTGGCAGCCAACTCCCCGCCCCCCCCGTGCTTGTCATCGTCGATCCGCTCGACGACGACCCCCGCGGCAGGTTTCTGACGCGGCTGCTGATGGCCTTTGCCGATATGGAGTGCGTCGGAATCGTCGACCGCATGGAGAGTTTCTTTCTGCCTGAATTCGATCCCGAAACGGGGGCTGCCCTGCGCCCGCCACGGTTTCCAGAGGCTCTGGCGATCGCGGCCGGCCCGCGGGCCGCAGACCCCCGGCGGC
>JAQCJP010000292.1 GCA_027592945.1 Planctomycetota bacterium | reverse complement strand
CCCATCTCGACCAGTCGCTTCGTCGCAACCGGCTCGCCGGGGCCGACCCCGAACCGGGAGGCGGGCTTCGGGCCGGCCTGATCGTCGCTCGGCGGCTGCGGGACGTGCTCCGTTCGGCAGGCGGCTCGCTCGCAGGGCCGCGGCTGCCGACTGATGCGCTCGACCGCCTGGCAGCGAGTTTCGACCGGCTCGTTGCCGCCCATCAGCCGCTCCGCCGCTCCCTCGATCCGCGGGCCGACGACGACCCCTGGGCGGATCGCATCCTGGCCTCGCTCGAACCGATCTCGGCGGCGATCGGATCGCTGCAGCCCGCGGCCGCCGCCGCGGCGACGCCTCGGGCCGTCTTCATTTCGGGCGTTCCCGACTCGGTCGGGCACATCTACCGGGTCGAGCACCCGGTGGCCGCGCTCGAGGCCTCGGGCTGGCGGGCCTGCTGGGTGCCGCTCGACGCTCCGGCAGCCGAGACCGAGCCGCTGACGGCCGACCTGGTCGTGATCTTTCGGGCTCCATGGGATGAACGGCTGGCCCGGATCGCCGCGGGCTGCCGGGCTCGGGGCGTCCCGCTGGTCTATGACGTCGATGATCTGGTCTTCGATCCCGAACTCTTCCTCGACGGCAGCGTGGCGGTCATGGAGACGATGGCTCCGGAGGATCGGCGGCTTTGGGCGGCCGCCCCCGCCCGTCACCGGGAGACGCTCACGCAGGCCGACGCAGCGACGCTCACGACCGGTCCCCTGGCGGCCGCCGCCGGCCGGCATTGCCCCAGCTGCTTCGTCCTGCCCAACGCGCTCGATTCCCGGATGGAGGCCGCCGCGGCCGCCGCCCTGGGTACCACCAAGGATTCGGCGACCGACGGCCGCCCCCGGCTCTGCTTCGCCAGCGGGACCGCCTCGCACAATCGGGATTTCGCGGTGGCGGCCCGGGCGATCGCCCGGCTCTTCGCCCGCCGGCCCGAGCCCTGCCTGGTGGTGATCGGGCATCTCGATTATCGAATCTATGACTGCCTGCTCCCCTTCGCCGACCGGATCGACTGGCGGCCGCCGGTGCCGCTCCTCGAGCTCTTCGGCCAGCTTGCCCGCTGCGACATCAATCTCGCGCCGCTGGAAGTCGGCAATCCGTTCTGCGAGAGCAAGAGCGCCGTCCGCTGCCTGTTTGCCGCCGCGGTGGGCCTGCCGACGGTGGCAAGCCCCACGGGTCCACTCGCCGAGGCGATCGTCAACGGTGAGACTGGGCTGCTGGCGGCCGATGTCGCGGGCTGGGAGGAGGCCCTCGAGCGACTCGTCGCCGATGCCGGCCTCCGGGAGCGGCTCGGCGGGGCGGCCCGGCTCCACGCCCTCGCCGTGGCGGGCTCGGCGGCGTATCGTGACCAGGCAACAGCGGTCTTTCAAACCATCACGAACAAGCTCGGCGGCCTCCGCCGGCCGCCCCGGGAACCCGCAGGATGAACGAGTTTGTCGAGCCGCTCGGGATGCGGGTCTTGATCCGCAAGGATGAGAACCGGCAGACGACCCGCGGGGGTATCGTCCTGCCTGACAAGGCCGAGATCCCGACGATCAGCGGCCGCGTCGTGGAGGTGAGCCTCCAGGTCGAGCGGGACGCCGACGTGCCGATCGACAAATACGACAAGGTGCTGTTTCACCCCAAGAACGCGATCCCGGTCGATCTCGAGGGCAACAACCTTCTCTACGTGGTGCCGGTCGAGGACGTCGTCGCCGTCTTCCGACGGGCCGGGACGCCGGCAGGCCGCCGTGACGGCGAATCGGACGCGGCAGGCGACGATTAGCCGCCGCGACGCCGGCAAGCGGGGCAAGCCAGGTGGGGCAAGCGGGGCAAACCCTGCCGATTCCCCTGATTGCGATCATGGCGCAGGTCCGGTGGCAACGATGAGACCGGTGGTGCGGGCTGCCCGAGGCCCGTCCCTTTGGGCTCGGGGAGAGGGAGCAGCCGGGTGGGGATGCGACGGAAAGCCTGCAGGACGATCCTCGCCGCCGCCCTGCTCGTGCTCGGCGGACGGCCTGCGATCGCTCAGGCCCCTCCCGAATCTGACGTCCCGCCCGTTCGGACCCGCCTCGCCTGGGAAACGACCGACTACGCCAGCGGCCCGGAGCGGTATCTCCACATCCCGGCCCTCGAGCGGCGCGACTTCTTCACCTACGGCTGGATCGAGGCGGGCATCGGGGCCAACAACTGGGGCACCCCCTTCAACGGCCCGGTCACGCTAGCCGACCGCTCCTGGCAGGGCCAGCTCAACCAGCTCTACTTCATCACCGAGCGGACGACCGACGGCTCGGCCGGCTGGGACTGGGGTGGCCGGGTCGACCTCCTGTTCGGCACCGACTATCTGTTCACGACCGCCCGCGGCCTCGACGCCTACTTCTTCAAGGAGACCGGGCTCGAGAACGTCGCCTCCTGGAACTTCAGCAAGGACTACGGCCTGGCGATGCCGCAGCTCTACGCCGATTTCACCCGGGGCAACGTCAACCTGCGGTTCGGCCACTTCTACAGCATTCTCGGCTACGAGGAGGTGCCGGCGATCGGCAACTTCTTCTACACCCACTGCTTCTCGATGCAGTTCTCCCCCTTCACGTTCACCGGCTTTCTCGGCTCCTGGAGCCCGAACGACCAGCTCCAGATCTACGCCGGCATCCACAACGGCTGGAACAACTTCTCTGACCCGATGAGGACCAGCGGACCCTGGGCGGTGCAGAACCGCACCTACCCCGGCTTCTCGAGCACGGCGGCCTTCCTGGGCGGCATGGACTTCGCCAGCTCTGACCAGCGGCAGACCCTCTCGATCATGGCCACGTCCGGCAACGAGCGGACGGCGCTGGGCCTGCGGCCCCGCGACGGCTCGCTGGTGGGCAACCGCTCGCTGATCAGCACGGTCTACACCAACCGGCTCAGCGACCGGCTCACCTGGGTCTTCCAGAACGACAACGCCTGGCAGTTCAACGCGGGGGTGGCCCCCGGCAACGTCGGACAGCCGGCCGGTCTGGCCCAGTGGTATTCGTTCGTGAACTATCTGTTCTGGGAGTTCAACGAACAGTGGATGGGGGGCGTGCGGCTCGAATACTTCCGCGACAACAACGGCTTCATCATCACGGCCCCGATCCGCAACGAGAGCGTTCTCGGCAATCTCGGCTATTGGGCGGGCGACTTCGCCGGCAACTTCTGGGAGCTTACCTTCGGGCTCAACTACTACCACAGCAGGAATCTTGTGATCCGGCCCGAGCTCCGCTACGACTGGTTCACGCCCAACACTCCCACCACGAATCGCCCCTATGGCAAGCCGCTGGGCCAGAAGATCGGCGCCGGCGGCAACCAGCTCGGCCAGTTCTACGGCGGCTGCGATTTCATCTGGCAGTTCTGATTTCACGGCTTCGCGGCCATCCATGGCCCGCGAAACGTCCAACGACCCGCCGTCCCCCCGGCTCGCGCCGGGGGGCTTTTATTGCGTCACAGCACGCCTGCACTCGGAATACGGGTTCGCGAGGGGTGGGCCCGTGCCAATCGAGCCGGCGTTGGGAAACC
>JAQCJP010000291.1 GCA_027592945.1 Planctomycetota bacterium | reverse complement strand
CTGGCCCACGAGCCGCTCGGCGTTCCAGAAGCGGTCGATCCGGGGGATTCACTCGGCCAGCGGCGGGTGCGTCGCGAACAGGGCCGAGACCCCGCTGGCGAAGAACATGTGGGAGGCCTCGGTCGCCCGCGGGGCCTCCAGCCGGGAGCCGGCCAGCCCGCCGATCTTCTTGAGCGCGCCGGCGATCCCGTCGGGGTTGCGGGTGAACTGCACGGCGGAGGCGTCGGCGAGAAACTCCCGCTGCCGGCTGACCGCCGCCTTGATCAGGCTGCCGATCAGGGTGCCGGCGAAGCCGACCGCCATCAGCCCTAGCCCGATCACGATGATCGCGGCGGTGATCCCCCCGCTCTTGTCGTCGCTCCGTCGCCGGCCGCCCGAAGCCGCTGCCAGCCGGACCGCGTAGTAGCCGATCAGGCCGAGCAGGAGGATGCCGTGGACGATTGCGATCAGGCGGAGGTTGAGTCGCATGTCGCCGTTCAAGATGTGGCTGAACTCGTGGGCAACGACGCCTTGGAGCTCGTCGCGGCTGAGCTGCTCGGCGCAGCCGCGGGTCAGGCCGATCACCGCCTCCTCCGGCCGCGAGCCGGCGGCGAAGGCGTTGATGCCCTCCTCGTGGTCCATCATGAAGACCGGCGGCACCGGCAGCCCGGCGGCGAGCGCCATCTCCTCGACAACGTTGAGCACCTTCCGCTCGAGCGGGTCGGGAGAGTCGGCCGGCAGGCGACGGCCGCCGAGCGAGAGGGCCAAGGGCTCGCCTCCGCCGGCCAGTTGCGCCGTCTTGTAAAGGCTGCCGGCCCCAACCACTCCGCCGACGCCGAGGGCGACGGCCGCAAACACCTCGGGCCGCCAGAGCGGCGGAACCTGCAGCCCGACGGCGGCTTCCGCGGTTGGCCGAGGCGATTCGCCGGCCACGAGGACCGCGATCACCAGGCCGTAGGCCCCTGCCACGAGCCCGATCACCGCCACCACGAAGAGCGCGACCAAGCGGCCGGTGTTGCGACGGGCCCGATCCTGATGCTCGAAGAAGTTCATCGCCGGGGTGTGTCAGAGGCCTCCACGGCTCACTGGGCGGAAACGCCCACCGATCGGAGCAGCGGTTAAAAGGAGACCTTGGGGGCCGCCTGGATCGCCTCCCGATCCTCGAACTCCAGCCGGGTCGCCGGCTCGAAGCCGAAGGGGCCAGCCAGGAGCACCGGCGGGAAGGTGGCCCGGTAGGTGTTGTAGGCGGTGACGGCGTCGTTGTAGGTGTTGTACTGCGTGACCGAGTCGTTGAAGGCCTGCCGCGAGAAGGCCACCTTGTTTTCGGTGCTGGTGAGCTCCTCCTGGAGGGCCAGCATGTTTTGATTGGCCTTGAGATCGGGATAGGCCTCGGCCAGGGCGAAGAGCCGGCCCAGCGACTGGGTGAGCATCGACTCGGCTCCCCCGAGGGCCCCCATCGCGGTGGCATCACCGGGCTTGGCAGCTGCTGCGCCGGCGGCGGAGACCGCCTGGTTGCGGGCGTTGATCACCGCCTCGAGCGTCTCCCGCTCGTGAGCCATGTAGCCCTTGGCGGTCTCAACGAGGTTTGGAATCAGATCGTGCCGCCGCTTGAGCTGCACGTCGATCTGAGCGAAGGCGTTGGTGCTCCGCTCCCGGAGGCTGACAAGCTTGTTGTAGATCCCGGCGGCCCAGAGGCCGGCCACGACGACGACGCCGAGGCCGATCAGAGCCACCGCTCCGCCACTGAGCGCGAATAAGACTGGACTCATGATCTCGTCTCTCCTGCGGACGCGTGGATCGGGAACAGGTGTCTTTCCGAAAAACAGCCTGAAAAAAACAGACTCTTCACTTGATACAGTAACAATGATCGGCTGAGCCTGTCACGTCGGGACCGTGACCGCTCGGAGTCCTATTCGCTTCCGCAGGACAAAGACTGGCCATGAAACCATCCGCTTTCCCCCGTCTCAGCCGGAGAGGCTTTCTCGGGCAGACCGCAGGCCATTCGGCTGCGGTGACACTTGGCTCACGGCTGGCTTCCGCGGGCCTGAGTAGCGCCCACGCCGCCGGCGACGACGAACTGCGAGTCGCGGTGATCGGCTGCGGCGGCCGGGGAACCGGAGCGACGATCGATGCGCTTTCGGTTCCCGGGGGCAACCTCAAGGTCGTTGCGATGGCCGACGTCTTCCCCGAGCGGCTGAGCATCAAGCGACAGTCGCTCGTCGCCCAGCCGCGGTATGGAGACCGGATCGACGTTCCGGAGGAGCGGTCTTTCGTCGGCTTTGACGCCTACAAGCAGGCGATCGACTGCCTCCGGCCGGGCGACATCGCACTGTTTGCGACGCCGCCCGCCTTCCGGGCTGCCCACTTCGCCTACGCGATCGAGAAGGGCGTGCACACCTTCATGGAGAAGCCGGTCGCCGTCGACGGAGCCAGCGCCAAGCGGATCATCGAGCTCGCCAAGCAGGCTGATGACAAGAGCCTCAAGGTCGGCGTCGGGCTGATGTGCCGGCACTGCGACCGGCGGCAGGAACTGAAGGACCGGCTCGACGCGGGAGAGGCCGGTGACCTGATCGCCTTTCGCGGCTACCGCAATCAGCGGCCGTTTCACAACCTCGATCTCTTTCCCGGGCCGGGCGAAATGCCGGAACTGCTCTGGCAGGTCCGCCGGTTCCACAACTTCCTCTGGGCGTCGGGAGGCATCTTCAGCGACTACTGCATCCACCACATCGACGAGGTCTGCTGGATGAAGGGGGCCTGGCCGGTGACGGCCGAGGCGATCGGCGGCCGGCAGTTCGAGGGCCGGATCAACGACCAGAACTTCGACAACTACGCCATCGAATACACCTTCGCCGACGGCACGAAGTTCTTCTATCAGAGCCGGCTGATGAAGGACTGCCATCAGCAGTTCGGTGTGTTCGGCCAAGGCTCAAAGGGGGCCTTCACGATTTCCGACCGCGGCCACTCGCCGGCCCGCAGCACGATCTACAAGAGCCAGCGGCTGGCCGCCGACAACGTGCTCTGGACGGCCGAGCAGCCCGAGCCGAACCCCTATCGCCGCGAGTGGGAGGATTTCGTGGCAGCGATCCGCAGCGGCGAGCCCTACAACGAGGCGGTCCGCGGTGCGGAGGCGAGCCTGGTGACCGCGATGGGGCGGATCTCCGCCCACGTCGGCCGGCCGCTGACCTACCAGGAGGCCCTCGACTGGGGCGACGACCTGACGGCGGGCGTGGCCGAGTTCACCGCCGATTCCCCGGCCCCGGTCCTGGCCGACGCCGAGGGCAAATACCCCGTGCCGTATCCCGGGAAGTACCGATTCGAGTATCGAAGCTGAAGCCTGCCCCGGGCGAGGCGGCTGCAGTTCCCGAGGGATGCCTGTTCAGCCGTCGGGGTTGGCCAGCAAGTCGGCGAGCCGGGGACGGAGCGGCTCGGGCAGGCGGTCGAGCGTCGCCGCATCGATCAGGCCGACGTTGCCGCAGGAAAGAGAGTGTGCGGATGTATCTCTTTGCGTCAAGTCGGGGACCGCCGAGCGTAAGATCGTCGGTGTGGATCCCGCACCCCCGACATCCCTGACCG
>JAQCJP010000290.1 GCA_027592945.1 Planctomycetota bacterium | reverse complement strand
GCGAAAGGCAGGATGCCTGCAGCGAGCGTCCGGCGAGATGGCAGGGGCTCACCCCGAGCCTGGGCGCAGTGAACCCCCCCGAGCGTCCGGCGAGATGACACGGGCTCACCCCGAGCCAGCGCGACGTCAACCCGCGAGGGTGAACGCTCAGGACTTGAGGTTGGCCAGAAACTCGGCGTTGGAGCCGGTCTTGGAGAGCCGATTGACGAGCAGCTCCATGGCGTCGGTCGGGTTCATGTCGCCGAGGACCCGGCGGAGCACGCAGATCCGCCGGTATTCATCGGGCTCCAGAAGCATCTCCTCGCGGCGGGTGCCCGAGCGGTTGATGTCGATCGCCGGATAGATTCGCTTGTCGACCAGCCGACGGTCGAGCACGATCTCGAGGTTGCCGGTCCCCTTGAACTCCTCGAAGATCACGTCGTCCATCCGGCTGCCGGTGTCGACCAGGGCCGTGGCGACGATCGTCAGCGATCCCCCCTGCTCCACCTTGCGGGCGCTGCCGAAGAACCGCTTGGGACGCTGGAGGGCTCCTGAATCGACACCGCCGGAAAGGATCTTGCCGGAGTTGGGCACCTCCGAGTTCCAGGCCCGGGCCAGCCGGGTGATCGAGTCGAGGAAGATCACCACGTCGCGACCGTATTCGACGAGCCGCTTGGCCTTCTCGAGCACCATGTCGGCCACCTGGACATGGCGGCTCGTGTTTTCATCAAAGGTCGAGCTGATCACCTCGCAGGACGGCCCCTTCACCTGCCGCTCCATGTCGGTGACCTCCTCGGGCCGCTCGTCGATCAGCAGCATGAAGACATAGGCGTCGGGGTAGTTGGCCAACACCGCCTTGGCCATCTTCTGAAGCAGGATCGTCTTGCCGGCCCGCGGCGGACTGACGATCAGCCCTCGCTGGCCGAACCCGATCGGCACGACCAGGTCGACCACCCGGGTCGAGATCTCCTCGGCCGTGGTCTCCATTCGGATCCGCTGGTCGGGATGGAGGGGCGTCAGCTCGTCAAAGTTGACCCGGGTCGTCAGCTTGGCGGGATCTTCCCCATTGATCGCCTCAACCCGCAGCAGGGCGAAATACCGCTCGCTCTCCTTGGGCGGCCTGATCTGGCCGGCGACGCTCATTCCGTTGCGGAGGCCAAACCGCCGAATCTGGCTGGGAGAGACGTAGATATCGTCGGGGCAGGAAAGGTAGTGGTAGTCGGGGCTGCGGAGAAACCCGAAGCCGTCGGGCAGGATCTCGAGCGTGCCCTCGCCAAACATCAGCCCGTTGAGCTTGATCCGCTCCTTGAGGATCCGAAACACCAGGTCCTGCCGATTCGCGCCCGAGACGTCGCCGAGATTCTCCTGGCGGGCAAGTTCGACCAGCTCCTGCATCGAGAGCTTCTGGAGCGTGGTGATGTAGGTGTCGCCCTTCTTGAGGGCCTCGTAGTGGCTGGTCACATCCAGCCCCTCCTTGACCTCCTCGGCAATCTCCTCGGCGATGCTCAGCGGCTCTCGGTCGGCCTCGACGGAAGCGGGCTTGGCGGCAGGCTCATTCATGGAACACCTCGGATATCCGGCCGGCGGGCGGACCGCTCGGGGAGGAAGAACTGCTCAAGAAGGGGAACACGGGGCGGGACCGAACGACTGAGTCGAACCATGTCCAGATCCCGATCGACCCGACGAGAGGCCGGCAGGGAAACAGACAAAAGGCTGAGGGAACCCCAGGCGGGAGTCGGGGCGAATGGTCATTCCGTCGCTCAGCAGCGAAAGCCTGCCAGGAACGCCTCGACTTGCTCCGAAGTATACGACGGATCGCCCGACGCATCCACGCGGACCGTTTTTTCGGGGTTCGGTGGCAGGTAGTTTCGCTGCCAGGCTCGCTCCCTGGCCGCCCGCTGCTCGGCAGGCCAGCCCCGGGCGTCGAGTCGCCGTTGCCGCGTCGGCTCGTCACAGACAACCTCCACGATTCGATCACACCGCCGATCCCAGCCCGCCTGCATCAAAAGGGGCACATCGAGCACCACCACGCCGCCGTCCTGCTTGCCGGCGGGGAGGTCGTCGGTATCCCGCAGCCGGCTCTCGATCTGTCCACGAATCCGGGGACGGACGATGCCCTCGAGATCCCGGAGCGCCTGGTCGTGGGCTGGCGTCGGGCCGAACACCAGCCGGGCCAAGGCCGGCCGATTCACCGCCCCCCCCTCGTCGCGGACGCCAGGTCCGAAGCGGGCGACGATCTCCCCGATCACGTCGGGCTCACCCAGCACGGCATGGGCGATCCGGTCGGCGTCGATGATCACCGCCCCGTGCCGCTCAAACGCCCGGGCCACCGTTGACTTCCCCGCGGCGATCCTGCCGACCAGCCCGATCACGGTCATCAGCCGCACTCCGCCCAGGTCGCACCCGAACTGACCGACACGTCCAAGGGCACGTCGAGATGCATCGCTCCCCGCATCGCCTCACCCACGAGCGACTCGACGGCCGCGAGTTCATCGGGCGGAGCCTCGAGGACCAGTTCGTCGTGGATCTGGAGCACCACCGCCGCCCGGAGCGACTCCTTCTTGAGCCGATCGGCCACCCGCAGCATGGCGAGCTTGATCAGGTCGGCCGCCGATCCCTGGACGACGGTGTTGACGGCGGTCCGTTCGGGCAGCGTCAGCGCGGGCACGCCCGCGGCGTTGCGGCGGGCCTCTCGCGGACGGACGCCGCTGATCGCCCGTCGCCGGCCGAGCAGCGTCGTCACCTGCCCCTCGGCCCGGCACCGGTCGAGCACCTCGTCCATGAAGGCGGCCGCCCCGGCGAAGGCGTCCAGATAGGCGGCGATGAACTCGGCCGCCTCGCCCTGGGAAATCCCGAGGCTCTTGGCCAGGCCGAAGGCGCTTTGCCCGTAGAGGATGCCGAAGTTGACCGCCTTGGCCAGCCGCCGCATCGCGGACGTGACCTCGTCGGCCGCCACGCCCTGGACCGCGGCCGCCGTCCGCACATGGATGTCGGCGCCCGAGGCGAAGGCCTCCTTCATCGCCGCGTCGCCGGAGAGATGGGCGAGCACCCGCAGTTCGATCTGCGAATAGTCGGCCGCCACGAACCGCCAGCCGGGTTCCCCCGGCACGAAGGCCGCCCGGATCTGCTGCCCCTCCTCGGTGCGGATCGGAATGTTCTGGAGATTGGGATCGCTGGAACTCAGCCGGCCGGTCGCGGTGACCGTCTGGTTGAAGGTCGTGTGGATCCGGCCCGTGCCGGGATCGACGAGCAGCGGGATGGCATCGACGTAGGTGCTCTTGAGCTTGGCGTATTTGCGGTGCTCGAGCAGCTTCGCCGGAAGAGGATGGAGCGGGGCGAGTTCTTCGAGCACCTCCGCGTCGGTGCTGGGGCCGGTCTTGGTCCGCTTCACCACCGGCAGGCCGAGTTCCTCGAAGAGGACGCTGCGAACCTGCAGCGGCGAGGCGAGCGAGAAGTCGTGGCCGGCCAGGGCGTGGGCCTCGGCCTCGAGCGTGACCAGCCGTCCGGCGTAGTCTTCCGAGAGCGTTGCCAGGACGGCCGTGTCGACCCGCACGCCCCGGAACTCCATGCCTGCCAGAATGTCGGCCAGCGGCATTTCGAGATCGTGAAAGAGGTCGGCCAGTCCCTCGGCCTC
>JAQCJP010000289.1 GCA_027592945.1 Planctomycetota bacterium | reverse complement strand
TCCCGCTCGCTTCAGACGGGCTCCCGGCAAAACGAACAGCGTCGTCACGGTCTGGACGTAGAGATCGTCACCGCGCACGGCGATGTCGTAGACCCAGGAGTCAGCTGGAAACCGGAACAACTCGACACGGGGCAGAAAGCCTCCCGTGCCATCCGGATCGTAGGCGAAGACAGCCTCACGCCCCCCCGCAAACAGCCGGCCCTCGGAATCGAACTCAACCCCCAGAAACGATTCGGTGGGAGAACTGTCGATCAGGGCGACCGACACGGCCGGATCCTTGGGCTCGTAATCGGCGAGATCACCCGGCGAGGCGAACGCCGCAGCTTTCATGGTGACCCCGCAGGCAACGAGGAGCCACCGGCAGCACGAACGCCGGAGCGGGACGGATGGTGTGCTGGACATGAGTGTTCGGAGGATGACTTTTCAGCGGCGGGAATTGTCAACCAGCAGAAGTGTTTCGTCAAAAGATCGCAAACCAGCGGTCGCTCCGGCGGCAGTAACGCAGCAGGCCGCATGGGCGGCGCCGAGCAGGCAGGCCTCCGGCGGCGACATTCCGCGAATGAGGCCTGCCAGCAGGCCGGCGAGTAGGGCGTCGCCGGCGCCCGTCGTATCAATGACCGGCCCCGGAGCCGCGATGCAGGGCACCTCGCGAAACTCGCCCGGCATCGGGCTCAACAGCGTGCCGAGGCTGCCGAGCTTCACGCCGACGATGCCGGCGGCGCCGAGTTCCCGATACCGGCGGATGATGGCCCGCGGATCCGCGCAGCCCGTCTGGGCGGCCGCCTCGTCGAGGCTTGGCACGTAGAGATCAACGGCGGGCAGGGCAGGAGCGACGTCCTCGAGCCTCCCGCCGGCCCCGCCGGTCTCGAGGGCCACGCGGCAGCCGGCCGCCCGGAGCGCCGCCACGGCGGCGGCGAGATCGGGCTCGAGGCCGGGCAGCAACCCCGCATAGCCGAGCACCACCCAGCGAGCGCGCGCAAGGAACGGCAGGTGACGGCGGATCCAGGCCAGGTCGATCACCCCGCAGGCGCCGACATGATGGGCGAAACTCCGCTCGCCCGACGGGTCGATGAGCACGGCCGTCGTGCTCGTGGCCAGGGTCGGCTCGTCCTCCATCGCGGCCGTGTCGACACCCCCGGCCCGGAGCCTTTCACGGATCAGGTTGCCCCAGGGGTCATCGCCGACCAGGCTCGCCGCGGCCACCGACAGCCCGAGGCGGGCCAAGCCCAGGCCCGTGTTGCAGACGACGCCACCGCTGGTCACCTCGATGGGATCGACATGAAACAGCCGCCCGCCGCCGACGGGTGTGGCCAGCGGCACCGGCCGCACGAGGATGTCGGCCACGCAGGTGCCGACAACGGCACAGTCGAACCGGTCGCCTGCGGTCACGTCGGTTCCTCCTCGATCCCAGCTCCGTGGAACGGCGATGAGCCACCGCCAAGGTACCACTCCCCGCCCGCAGCGTACCAACGACGCGACTGTTCGCTGGATCCGAAATGATTTACGTTTCTTTCCGCCCACCGCGCGGCGTCACGGTGGCTTGCTAGGCTCTGCCTCCATGTCTTTGCTGTCTGAAAAATCGCTCGATGGCAAGCTCGCCCGGATTCTGGCCGATCCGGACTGCGGGGATTTTCTGCTCGCTGACGCCAAGGACGCCGACATGGCCTTCGGGCTGGCCGCTCCGGGGCTCGCGGCCGGGGGCGTGCCGGGGCAGGGGCCGTTTCGCTCGATCGAGGAGTATCGCGACAGCATCCGCGAACTCATCGCTGAGGGGCTCGTCGACATCATGCTGATGAGCGGCAGTACCTGCGAAGTGCTGGCGATCGAGGAGCGGCTTTTCGATCAGAGCCCCGTCACGCCGGCCGTGCGGATGAACGACACGACCGACATCTGGCTGGCCGCCGGCACCGGCGGCTATGGCCGGCAGCCGGCGTTGCCCTTCGCCACGATGACGATACGTCAGGCCCGCTGGGGCACGGCCGACCCGCCGCCGGCGGCACCGCGGGGCGGCCCTTTTCCGGGCGCGAATCTCGGCCTGTTTTCCATCACGCTCAATGACGACGCAGCCCTCGACCGCGAGATGCTCGCCGCCTACAGGACGTTTCGACTGGAGGCCGAGCGGGCGGCATTCCGGCACTTCCTCGAGGTCTTCTATCCCAACGCTCCCGGAGCCGTGCCAGGCCAGGCGGCCGATGCCCGTCCGGAGAACGTCGCCCGCTTCCTCGCCGACCACGTCGTCCGGGCGTTGGCCGGCGTGCCGCGGGCAGGGCGGCCAGTGTTTCTCAAGATTCCCTATCTGGGACCGGACGTGATGGAGCAGCTCGCCGCCTACGACCGCTCGCTCGTCGTGGGCGTGCTTGGCGGCGGCGCGGGCACCACCGCCGATGCCTTCGGCCTGCTCGCCGACGCCAAGCGGCACGGGGCCCGCGTCGCCCTGTTTGGCCGCAAGATCAACGCCGCCGAACACCAGCCGACGTTCGTGCGGCACTTGCGGCTGGTGGCCGATGGCGACCTGGCCCCGGAGGAGGCGGTGCGTTCGTATCATGCGGCGCTCGAAAAACGCGGCATCCGCCCGGCCCGAAGCCTGGCCGACGATCTTGTCTGTACCCCGCTCGCATCGGCCTACGGCGGCTAGCCAGCCAGCGGCGGCATCGGGCAGTCGATCGTTGTGGCCACCACCCGCAACAGATCATGCTCCCGCGGATGGATCAGGCCGTCGGCCCCGGCGATCTCGGCCATGCCGGTCAGAAGCCGCTGCTTCGATTTCGGGGCCAGGCGGGCAAGCCGCTCGAGGGCCTCGTCGAGCCGGCCGACGAGCTCGGCGTTCCAGGGCACGTAGGCCAAGCCGCTGAGCCCTGCGCCGGCGGCGCCGCGGGCAAAGGCGGGCTCCGCTGCCGCATCGTCGCTGGCCCCCGCCCGGGCGACCGCCGAGAAGACGACCGAGACATCGGCGGCGGTGGGCCGGCCTGCCCGCCGCCGCCGTTTTCCAAAGTGCGGCTCGAGCACATGGAGCACGACTTTCCGGAGCGACCATTCGAAGAAGCTCAGCCGCTCGTCGGCGGCGATCAGGACTTCGAGGTTGTCGCGGAAGCGGGCGTATTGCTCGGGCGAGAGATCCTTGAGCGGGCCGAGGCAGATGTCGACCAGCGGAAGGCGGGCCTCCCTCGGCAGGTCGGCAGCGAGGGTGGCCAGGCGGCGTGTCTCGCGGGCGACGGCCGGATCGGCCGCGGCATCGAGGCGGGCCAGCTGCCGCTCGCGGAGGGCCGGATCGTCGTCGAGCAGAAGCAGATAGACCACCGCCCGGCTGCCAAAGGGTTCGTGGGCCGCGTCTCGCAGCGGCGCCGGAACCGTCGCTGCCAGGGAACGGGCCCGGGTCAGGTCGGCCGGGTCGATGCGGCCGACCGAGGCGACCGCCGCCGCGGGCGTGGCTGCGGCGGGGGGCGGAAGCGGCGGGGGCGAAGGAGCAGATTGCTCGAGCGGCGGCCCGGTGGCGGCAGCGAAACCGGCCACCCCGGGCTCGTCTGCCACCGGTCCAGCCTGGCCCACGAGCCGCTCGGCGTTCCAGAAGCGGTCGATCCGGGTGATTCGCTCGGCCAGCGGCGGGGGCGTCGCGAACAGGG
>JAQCJP010000288.1 GCA_027592945.1 Planctomycetota bacterium | reverse complement strand
GGAACCGACAAAGGCGTTGGCGGCCCCTCATAGCAGCGAGACGACCGACAGAAAAAACACAATGGGCATGGCACAGAAGAGGACGTCGGCCTGCGTCAACGACCAGCCTCGCCGTGCGGACCCCGCGGCCGATAACCGGCTCATGAGCGAACTCCTTGGACTTGGCTTGCGGGCAATCACCGTCGACCCCGGCGGACAGAACGCTTCCGCCAGGCACCGCGGTCTCACTTCTCTGATCCAGCCCCGGCGAGGGACTGGGGCGATTCGCACCAGTGCTCCTCGCCGCATTTCTTCACCGCACACCCCGTGCCAAAGTTCGCCTGTAGAAGTGAAAAATCGTCAGTCATCGCCCTAAGTCCATGCTGGGTATGGTCTTAGGTCGAAAAAACGCCTGTTCGAAGGCCTTCAAAAAAGGCATACATCCTAGAGGTGGTGGAGCGATTCGCTCCACTCAGGTGGTCGCTGGCGACCAGGGGTGGAGCGATTCGCCCCACCTGCCCCCCCAGAGGTGGTGATTGGTGGCGGAGAGGCCAGGAGAGCGGGGCTGACCAGGGGCGTCCCGGCAAGCCGGGCGACTCAGGAGCCGAGGAGAGCCTGCGTGACGGGGCGGGATCGCCGTCGGACACGAGTTCCACCTGCCCGATCCGGCTGGGCAGCACAAACCGAAGTCGGCCGGGCTTCCTGC
This sequence comes from Planctomycetota bacterium, assembly GCA_027592945.1. Classification (GTDB taxonomy): domain Bacteria; phylum Planctomycetota; class Planctomycetia; order Pirellulales; family UBA1268; genus QWPN01. Next base: position 2,936 of record JAQCJP010000288.1, on the reverse strand, counting down.
GACCGTTCGGACCACGGTTCAGGCTGTTCTGACAATCACCAACCTCGGCCGAAACGGACGCCGTGTTTGCCAACAGTGCCCCTTCCGGGGATGTCGAGGCCGCGGCCCGGAGAAGCGTTCTGTGCCTGTAAACACAGCGCGAAATCAAACTAGGCCCGGTGTGATTCGAACACACGACCAAGGGATTATGAGTCCCCTGCTCTAACCACTGAGCTACGGGCCCGAGGGCTTGGTTGTACGTTTCAGTCGTGACCGGTGCCAGCAAGCCGGCCAGCGGCCCTGCTAGCGGCGGTCCTGCAGTTTGGAAAGCAGGCGGAGGATCTCGAGGTAGAGCCAGACGAGCGTCACCATCAACGCGAAGGCCCCGTACCACTCGAGATACTTCGGTGCCCCCCGCTCCGCTCCCTGCTCGATGAAATCGAAGTCAAGCACGAGATTCAAGGCCGCGATCGCCACCACGATCACACTGAAGCCGATGCCGATCAGGCCGCTGCCGAACAGTGAGGAGAAAAGTGGGAACCCGAACAGGCCCGCGATGAAGGTCACCATGTAGAGCAGGAAGATCCCGCCCGTGGCCGCCACGATGCCGAGCTTGAAGTTTTCCGTGGCCCGGATCAGTCCCGACTGATAGGCCACCAGCAGGCAGGCGAGGGTGCCGAAGGTGCCCCCCACCGCCTGGATCACGATCCCGGGATACTGGGCTTCAAAGCCCGCTGAGACGCCGCCGAGAAAAAGGCCCTCAGCCAGGGCATAGACCGGGGCGAGCGTGGAAGCCCAGGTCGGCCGGAAGCAGATCGCCAGGGCCGAGATCAGCCCGACGATCGCGCCGCCGAACACCCAGGGGGCGACCGAACCGATGGCCGAGGAGGGGTCGGCCTCGACGACCGCGAAGGTCCGCGACCAGGTGAAGCAGGCCGAGCCGAAAGCGAGTACGAGCAGGAAGAAGGTCTTCTGCACCGTGCCGCTGATCGTCATCGTGGTGGGGGCTGCGGCACCAGTTTCCTGGCGGTAGACGCCGAAGTTTTCAAAGGTGTTGGCGTTGAGCGCGGGGTTGCCGGTGCGCATCGATAAAGTCTCCTGCATGGTGGGCAGCGTCGGAACTTTTCAGTCTATACCACTGTGGCGGGGGGCAACGGAATGCCAAGAGAGGCCCACCCACGTGGCCCTGCGGGCAAGCTGGGCTGCCCGTGATCGACACCGGCTCAGTCACCGGCGGCCGGCGGGGGGCCTTCGCCGACCCGCTTGAGCAGGCCGAAGAGGTCGCTGTCGGTCGTCAGCACGACCGTGGTATCGCTGCCGAGCGTCGCCTGATAGGTGTCGAGCGTCTTGAGAAAGGCATAAAAGTCAGCCGCCAGCGGGCTCGAGCCGTAGGCCGCCGCATAGACCTCCGAGGCCTTGGCGTCGGCCTTGCCCCGGACCTCCTCGACCTTGCGATAGGCCTCCGACTGGATCCGCTTGAGTTCCTGCTCCTTGCGGCCCTCGATCTTGGCCGCCTCGCCGGCCCCCTCTGACCGGAACCGTTCGGCGATCTGGAGCCGTTCGGAGACCATCCGGTCGTAGATCTTGCCGATCACGCCTGACTTGTAGTTGAGCCGCTTGATCCGGACGTCGAGCAGTTCGATGCCCCAGATGTCCATCTTGGGGGCGGCGGCCTCGAGAATCTGCCGTTCGAGCTCCTTGCGGCCGAACCGGATCGGGGGCAGATGGCCGACCAGGGCACCCGCCTCGACCAGCGTCTCATCATGCTCGGGTTCACGGTCTTTGTCGGAGCGGACCAGTTCGATCAGGTCGTGACGGGCGACGACGTTCCGCGTCTCGCTGCCAATGATGTCGTCGATCCGCGACAGAGCTCTCCGTTCATCCGCCAGGCTCCTCAGGTACACCAGCGGATCGACGATCCGCCAGCGGGCGAAGGTGTCGATCACTACGTAGAGCTTGTCGCGGGTGGTCATCTCGCTGGGGCTGCCATCCCATTCGAGGATCCGCTTCTCGAACCGGTTGGCCGTTTGGACGAAGGGGATTTTGAAGTGGAGCCCCGGGCCGGAGGCATCGTCGACCAGCGAGTTGATCGGCTCGCCCACCGGCTTGCCGAACTGCGTGATCACCACCTGCTCGGTCTGATCGACCGTGTAGGCGCAGCCGAAGATCACGATCCCGGCCAGGATCAGCAGCCCTGCCCCGAGCGGCGAGAACATCACCTCCGAAAATCGGCGGATGAAGCGGACGACTGGGTGATTGATCGGGAGCGGACTCACGGGGCGGCCCTCCGGGGCTGGGCGGCCGCCGCGGGGCCGCCGAGGTTCAAGAGGGGCAGCAGTTGCTTGGCCTCCTCGTCGAGCACGATCGTGCCCCCGAGCCGTGGCAGAAGCTCCCGCATCGTCTCGAGATAGAGCCGGCGGCGGGTCACCGCGGGGGCTTTCTCATATTCGGTGAGCAGGGCCCGGAAGCGGGCCACGTCGCCCTCGGCCTCGTTGATCCGCCGGACGGCGTAGCCCTCGGCCTCACTGAGCATCCGCTGGGCCTCGCCGCTGGCTCGGGGCACGACCTTGTTGTATTCGCCCTGAGCCTGGTTGATCATCTGCTCGCGTTCCTGCTGGGCCCGGTTGACCTCGTCGAAGGAGGCCTGGACCGGGTCGGGGGGGTGGACGTTCTTGAGCTGGACCTGCTGGACGCGGAGGCCCATCTGAAGGTCGTCGACGAGCTGTGTGAGGCCGGCCTTGGCGTCGGTCTCGATCTCCTGGCGGCCGATCGTGAGGACCTCGTCGACCGTCCGGTCGCCTACCACCTCCCGCATCACGCTCTCGGCGAGGTCGCGGAGGGTCGAGGCCGGATCACGCATGTTGAAGAGGTAGGCCTTGGGCTTGTTGATCTCATACTGCACGACCCACTCGACGTGGGCCGCGTTGAGGTCACCGGTGACCATGTCGCTTTCACGA
>JAQCJP010000287.1 GCA_027592945.1 Planctomycetota bacterium | reverse complement strand
GGCCAGCCCGGCCAGCGTGGCAAGGCCGCCGGCCAGCGGCACCGCGGCCAGGGCTGCTGCCAGCAGGCCGCCGCGCGACAGGAGGCGGGCGTGCTTGTCAACGGACCGGGAGAGCAGATCGGTGGCCGTCACGAGAGCCAGCCCCACGGCGACCGCGCCGCACGTTAGCAGCGGGGTGGGTGAAACAGTAAAGCCCCCGCTCAGGCGGCGGCCCAACAGCGTCAGGCCGCCGACTGCCGTCGCAATCGCAACCGCCTTCCCGATGACTGGGAGCATGGCGGCGATTGCCTCGCTCCCGCCATGCGCCTCCAGCCGCCGGACCGGGGACGCCCCCGGGACCATTCCGCCGTCGGCAAAAAGACGGCCCGTCATACCCGCCTCAGGCCGTGGCTCCGGCGGCGTTGGCCGCCTCGGCCAGTGCCGGAGCTTTGTCGGTCTTCTCCCAGGGGAACTCGTCGCGGCCGAAATGGCCGCCCGCGGCAGTCTTCCGGAAGATCGGCCGCCGCAGCCCGAGATACTCGATGATGCCTCGCGGCGTGAGCGGGAACGTCTCGCGGATCACCTGGCACAGCCGCTCGTCCTCCACCTTGCCGGTACCCTCGGTGTCGACATGCACGCTGACCGGTTCGCTGACACCGATTGCGTAGGCCAGTTGCACCTCGCAGCGGTCGGCAAGGCCGGCCGCCACGATGTTTTTGGCCACATGCCGCGCCATGTAGGCCGCCGAGCGGTCGACCTTGGTCGGATCCTTGCCGGAAAATGCGCCCCCGCCGTGACGGCCCCAGCCGCCGTAGGTGTCGACGATGATCTTCCGGCCGGTGAGGCCGCAGTCACCGTGCGGGCCGCCCACCACGAATCGGCCGGTCGGGTTGATGTGGTACGTGATGGTGCTCGTGTCGAGATCGGTCGGCAGCAGTGGCTCGATGATCTTCTCGATGATGAACGTCTTGATCTCCTCGTTGGAGACTTCAGGCGTGTGCTGGGTGGAGACGACGATCGTGTCGATCCGAACCGGCTTGTTGCCCTCGTATTCGACGGTCACCTGGCTCTTGGAGTCGGGCCGCAGCCAGTCGACCTCCTTCTTCTCCCGGGCTTCGGTGAGCCGGTTGAGAATCTTGTGCGACAACGCGATCGGCAGCGGCATCAACTCGGGAGTGTCGTTGCAGGCGTAGCCGAACATCAGCCCCTGGTCGCCCGCCCCCACGTCCTTGCCCGAGCCGGCATCCTCATCGACGCCGCGGGCGATGTCGATGCTCTGCTTGTCCATCGCGACCAGCACGGAGCAGGTGTCGGCCGCGATTCCCATCTCGTCGTCGGTGTAGCCCACCTCGCGGATCACGTCGCGGACGACCTGCTGGTAGTCGATCACGCCCTTGGAGGAAATTTCACCGGCGATCACCGCCATCCCGGTGGTGACCATCGTCTCGCAGGCGACGCGGCTGTTGGGGTCTTGGGCGAGGAAGGCGTCGAGCACGCCGTCGGAGATCTGGTCGGCCAGCTTGTCGGGATGGCCCATGGAGACGGATTCGCTGGTGAACAGATACTTGCCTTGTGCCACGACTGGAGCCTCGTGCTGGAGGAATGGGGCCTGAGGCGACCTGCCTCCGGCTTGAGATCCATCAGTATGCGGGATTGGACCGGCAGTCGGCAACCGTCCGCGACCGCATCGCGGAAAGCCCCTTGCGAGAGCCCGGCCACGCCTGGAACCCGGTCACTCCTTGACCGGGTCGCGGCTGACTTCAGGCACCTGATCGAGGACCACCCGTGCGGTGGCGGCTGTCGCACCCCGCTGGCCGGCCACGACGGCCGCGGCCCGGTGGCCGAGCCTGGCGGCCCAGGCCGGCTCGGCAAGGCAGCGGGCGACAAAGGCGGTTAGGCCCGGGCCGTCTGGCACCACGACAGCTGCGTCGGCCGCCAGGAGGCGGGCCACTTCGTCGCGGAAGTTGCGGGTGTGGGGGCCGAACGAAACGGCCGTGCCGTAGGCTGCCGGCTCGAGCATGTTCTGGCCGCCGCGGCTGCCGTCGAGGCTGCCCCCGACGAAGGCGATCGCGGCCGTGCCCCACCACCAGCCAAGCTCGCCCGTCGTGTCGACCAGGAGCACGCGGGCTATCGGGTCGGGGCCGTCGGTCTCGAGGCCGCTGCGAGCCTGCCAGCAGAGGCCGAGGCCGTCGAGGATCGCCGCCACTTCGGCGACCCGTTCCGCATGCCTCGGGACGATCACCAGCCGGAGGGCTGGATGCTCGTCACGGACAGCGAGGAAGGCTTCGGCCGCCAGCCGCTCCTCGGGGGCCTGGGTGCTGCCGGCCAGGAACACGATGTCGCCCGCAGTGAAGCCGGCCAGCTCGCGGAGCCGCCGCACCTCGGGAGCGTCGCGATCGCCGCGGACGCCGTCGAACTTCATCGACCCGCTCACGCGGACATCGCCCGCCCCCAGGGCGGTAAACCGTTCGGCATCCTCGCGGGAGCGGCTGCTGACCACGGTGATTCGGCCGAGCATCCGGCCGACGAGCGGACGGATCCGGGAATAGCCCCGGAAGCTCCGCTCGCTCATTCGGGCGTTGGCGACGATGACGGGGATGCCGCGGCGATCGGCTGCGGCGAGGAGATTGGGCCAGAGTTCGAGTTCACCAAGCACGAGCACGTCCGGCGCGACGCAGCCGAAGACGCGGCTGACCGCCCAACTGAAATCGAGCGGACAGGGAAACGAGCGGTCGGCGCCAAACCGCCTGGCCGCCACGTCGAGCCCTGTGGTCGTCGAGCTCGAGATCACGCACTCGATCCGTCGGCCGGCCGCCTCCGCCTGCCGATTCAGTTCGCCGGCGAGCGAGGCGAGCAGCTGCACCTCCCCCACGCTCACGCCGTGCAGCCAAATCCGCGGCACGCCCGGCTGCGGCGGCTCGAGCTCGACCCGGCCGACGAATCGCTGCCACGGCGCGGCCACCGGCCGGCCACCCGAGAGTTTTCGCCAGGCCACCCAGGGCAGGGCGACGAGGCCGACGAGCAGGTAGACGACGTTCAGCAGCATCCGTTCAGTCTAGGTTCAGCCGGTTTCGCCGTGTCGAGGATCGAGGGCTTGGGCGAGTCGGCACCTGGGGATAGGCCAATGCCATCTCGCCGGCCGCCGGAACGGCGAAAGTCTCCTCGCCGGTGGATTTCGCGTCACCCTTCATGAAGTCGCCTTCCTCGACCGGGCGAAATCCCCGAAGGCTCGTCGAGCGTTCGCCGATCCCGGCGGCCTCGTCAACTCATGACGTTGCGGAGCCGGGGGTGGAATCCGAAGGAGCCTTTGGAGATTTCGCCCGCAGGACGCGGCCACCACCATTGGCGCGGCGGCGAAATATCCACGGCGCCGGAGGCTTTCACCCCCGGCTCACGATCCACCAGAGCCCGTGCATTGTCAGCCGGCTGTCGGAACGGCGAAAGTCTCCTCGCCGGGGGATTTCGCATCACCCGTCATCAAGACGCCTTCCTCGACAGGGCGAAATCCCCGAAGGCTCGTCGAGCGTTCGCCGATTCCGGCAGCCTCGTCAACTCCTGACGTTGCGGAGCCGGGGGTGGAAGCCGAAGGAGCCTTTGGAGATTTCGCCCGCAGGACGCGGCCACCACCATTGGCGCGGCGGCGAAATATCC
>JAQCJP010000286.1 GCA_027592945.1 Planctomycetota bacterium | reverse complement strand
GGCTTCGCCGGCTGGCCGACTCGCTGGGAGCGCTCTACACGCCCCTGGCGCTTGCTCTCGCGGGAGCGGCCTGGTGGGCGAGCGGCGAACCGGTCAGGTTCCTGGGTGTGCTCGTCGTGGCCACACCCTGCCCGCTGTTGATCGCGATCCCGGTGGCGATCATCGGCGCGGTCTCGCTGGCTGCCAAGCGGGGGATCGTGATTCGTGATCCGGCGGTGCTCGAGCGGCTCGACACCTGCCGGACGGCGATCTTCGACAAGACCGGCACACTCACGTACGGCGAGCCGAGCGTCAGCGAGGTGATCCCCGTGGGGGATCGCCCGGCCGACGAGGTACTGGAACTCGCCGCCAGTCTGGAGGCCTACTCAAAACACCCGCTGGCCGCGGCGGTGGTGGCAGCGGCCGAGGCGCGTAACCTCCCCCGAGGCGAGGCCGAGGCGGTCTCGGAGAAGCCGGGTGAGGGGCTCGTCGGGCGGGTTGTGGGGGCGGCTGACGGGATCCCGCGGGCCGTGACAATCACCAGCCGAAAGAAGCTCGGCGCGATCGACCCCGACGGCCCCGACCGGCTCCCGCAGCAGGCGGCGGGCCTGGAGTGCGTGGTGGTGATCGAGGGCCGCACTGCCGGCGTGCTGCGGTTTCGCGACTCGCCACGGGCGGACGGCCGGCCGTTTGTCAGCCATCTCGAGCCGGCCCACGGGCTCTCCCGCGTGATGCTCGTTTCGGGTGACCGCGAAAGCGAGGTCCGCTGGCTGGCCGACGTCGTCGGGATCGAGGAGGTCCACGCCGAGGTGCCACCCGAAGGCAAACTAGCGATCGTCGAAGAGGCGGTGGCCGCCGCCCCCACGCTCTTCGTAGGGGACGGCATCAACGACGCTCCAGCCCTGGCGGCCGCCACCGTCGGCATCGCGATGGGCACCGCCAGCGACGTGACGAGCGAGGCGGCCGGCGTGGTCGTGATGGATCAGTCGCTCGAACGGGTGGACGAGCTGTTTCACATCGGCCGCCGGATGAGATCGATCGCCCTCCAGAGCGCCGTCGGCGGAATGGCCGCGAGCCTCGTCGGAATGGGCTTCGCGGCGGCGGGTCTCCTGCCGCCGGCAGCCGGCGCGCTCGTGCAGGAGGCGATCGACGTCGTCGCCGTGCTCAATGCCCTACGGGTTTCCTGGCGACCGGGCGACCTCTCCGATTATGGTAGCGGCTGAACCCGCTGCCTCACCGGAGATCACCCATGCGTACCCTGCTCCTGCTGATCGCCATTTGCCTGCTGAGCGGGCCGGCCCCAGGTGAGGCCGGCCCGGTGGAGCGCTGGGTCGACGAGTACCTCCCGGAGGCGATCAGCCTCTACGGCGAACTCCACCAGACGCCGGAGCTCTCCTTGCACGAGGAGCGGACCGCCGCGCGGCTCGCCGCAATCTGGCGGTCGCTCGGCTTCGAGGTCACCACCGGGGTCGGCGGGCATGGCGTGGTGGCCCTGCTTCCCAACGGCGACGGGCCGACGGTGATGCTGCGGTGCGACATGGACGCCCTGCCGGTCACCGAACGCACCGGGCTTCCCTATGCCTCGACGGTCACCACCACCGACGACGCGGGCCGCCCCACCGGCGTGATGCATGCCTGCGGGCACGACATCCACATGACGACGATGGTCGGCACGACCCGTTTTCTGGCAGGCCATCGCGACCTCTGGTCAGGCACGCTGATGGTGATCGCCCAGCCGGCCGAGGAGACGGGCGCGGGGGCCCGGGCGATGCTCGCCGACGGACTCTTCGAGCGGTTCCCCCGGCCCGATGCGGCCTTCGCCCTCCACGTGATGGCCCGCCGGGCGGCAGGAACGATCGGGCTGCGGGCCGGCTTCGGCAGGGCCAACGTCGATTCGGTCGACATCACGATGATCGGGCGGGGGGGCCACGGCTCGGCCCCCCACACCGCGATCGATCCGGTGCTCCTGGCCTCCGAGCTGGTCGTCTCGCTCCAGACGATCGTCAGCCGGGAGATCGACCCGCTCGACCCGGTGGTGGTGACGGTCGGCTCGATTCACGGCGGCACCAAGCACAACATCATCAGCGACGAGTGCCATCTCGAGTTGACGGTGCGTTCGTATAGCGATGCCGCGCGGGACCACGCGCTCGAGGCGATCGGCCGCAAGGCGCGGGCCGTCGCCGCGGGCGGGCGGGCCCCCGAGCCGAAGGTCGTGGTCACCCGGGGCACTCCCTCGCTCTTCAACGACGAGCCGCTCACCGGGCGGGTGCGGAAGGTTCTGACCGCCGCCCTCGGCCCCGAGAACGTCGTCGAGTCGCCCCGTTCGATGGGGGGCGAAGACTTCAGCCGCTACGGCCGGGCGGGGATCCCGATCGTGATGTTCGGGCTCGGCTCAATCGCGCCCCGCCGGCTCGAGATTCTCACCGAGGGCGGTGTCGAGCCCCCGTCGCTCCACTCAGCTGAATACTATCCTGATCCTCTCGACACCCTGCGGACGGGCATGATCGCCATGATCAGCATCGCGGTCGATCAGATGCCCGCCGACTGACCGACGGGCCGGAGTGATCCGCATCGATCAGCTCCCGGTAGAGTGCCAGGTGGCGGGAGAGATAGGCAGCTTCCGTGTACTCGCGGGCGACCAGCGCCAGCCCGTTGTCGACGGCACTGCGACGGAGGTCTGGCTCGGTCATCAGCCTTGTCGCTGCATTGGCAAGGGCCGCGGCATCCTCTTTGGGCACGGCGAGGCCGCAGCGGGGGGCCTCGACGACATCTGGCAGAGCTGTCCCCTCAAACACGACTACCGGAGTGCCGCAGGCCATCGCTTCGATCGCCATCATCCCGAAGGTTTCCCCGATCGAGGGCATGAGGAACACGTCGGCAGCTCTCATCGCTCGAGCCACCTCAGGGCCGCCCTGCAGCCAGCGCATCGGGATCGTCTCGAACCGCTTTCGCAATGTTTCCAGGTCCGTGCCATCAGACTCGAAGCAGAGCACATGGGTAACGACTCCGTCGGGGAGCTGCAACAACGCTTCCTCAGCAAAGCGAGTGCCCTTGAGGACGTTGTGCGGGGTCCAGCGGACCGCTGCCACCCGGGCATCTGGAGGAATTCCCAACTTCACCCGCGCCGCAGCCCTATCACCGACATGAAACACCGTTGGGTCGATCCCGAAGGGAATCAACGTTCGGGGCAGATGCTGAAGAATGGGGCTCTCCGCCACCCGCTGCTCCATCCAGCGGGAGGCCACGATCAGATGGATGGCTGAACGCTGCAGGCTCTTCCATTTCATCCGCCAGTTGCGAGCCGTTTTGTCCTCGCGGATCGGAAGGGGCAAGGTGAGATCCGGGCAGTCGCCGCATCCGGTCCGCCAGCGGTCGCAACCCAGCGAGTGCACGCAGTGCCCGGTCGTGATCCACGGGTCGTGCAGCGTCCAGAGGACGGGTCGCCGACCCCGGGCCAGCAGCGGGAGCATGCGAAGGCTGAAAAAACTGCGGGCATGCAGCAGTTGCAGATGCAACAGATCAGCCCACCAGGTGCAGGGACGGGTGAACATGCCGAGACCGAGCACTGCCAGATCGGATTGCCTCGACTGTCGGGCCTCGCACCGGTTGGCGATTCGGTTCAGTCGTCGTAAGAGCCGAGAACCCAAGGCAT
>JAQCJP010000285.1 GCA_027592945.1 Planctomycetota bacterium | reverse complement strand
CCCGTGCCATCTCGCCGGACGCTCGCTGCGGGCATCCTGCCCGCCGCTCGCTCGATGCTGGCCTCGCTTTCGCCATCCTGGCTTCGCTCGGCCAACACACGCCGGCTCGATTGGCACGGGCCACCCCTCGCGAACCCGTATTTCGTGCGTGTTGACGCAGAAAAGCCTCCCGGCGCGAGCCGGGCGGGACGGCGGGCCGTTGGGCCTTCCCGGTCTCCGGAAGCCCGAGCAACCTTTCACCCACAACCACGCCCCAGCCCGCTAGCTTGAGGCGCTGCGGTAGCGGGCCAGGGACCGCTGAAACACCAGCCGCGAGATCACCAGGGCCGCCGCCGCCGCCGCGACGGTGCCGGCCACCGGCCACCAGGCATCGCCCTCGAGCGGGCGGGCGATCACGCGGGCGGGAATGTTGACCACCAGCAGGATCGGAATCACGAACGTGCAAACCGCCCGGAGCGGGCCGCCCCAGGGACCGGCGTAGATCTCAGCCGGATAACGGGAGAAGTTGGTGATGTAGAACCAGAAGTCGTAGAGGCTCTGGTTGCGGACCATGTGGATCGTGGCCGCCGCCAGCATGATCACCATCGCATAAAGGATCGCCACCCCGCAGAGGATCAGCAGCGGGTAGACGAGCCAGGCAACCGGGGCCGGCGGCGTGGAAAACCGCGAGACCGCCCAGCCGAGCAGGACCAGCCCGACCGTCCCGTTGGCCAGGGCCGAGAAGTCGACCCGGTGCATCGAGAGGAGGAATTGGGCATCGAGCGGCTTGACGAGCACCGCGTCGAGGCCGCCGTTGCGGACCATCTCGGTCAGCTCCGAGGCGCTCGGCATGAAGAGGGCCTGGACGATCGCGTTGATGATCATTCCGGTCGCCACGAAGGCGAAAAAGGGCTCGCGGGTCCAGCCGCTGTCCTTGCCGATCTCGGGCGTGAAGGTGAAGACCAGCAGGTAGAAGGCGAGGTTCATCGACATCCAGCCGAGGCTCGTCAGGCACTCGAGCAGGAAGTTGGCCCGGAAGGTCATGTCGCGGACCAGGCAGGCCCGGGCGAAGGTGCCGAAGATCGCCAGGTAGCGGGCCATCTCAGCCTCCGAACCCGCTGTACCGCCGCGTGCCCCGGGCCCAGGCAAACCGGCAGGCGACGATCATCACGACGACCCAGGCCGCCTCGAGGGCGAGCTTGCGGGCCAGCTCGGCCCCCTCGATCTTGCCGAGCCAGACGGCCGCCGGGAAGTAGGCGGTGTATTGGAAGGGCAGCCAGCCAACGAGGTCGGCCAGGCTCGTGCCCGGAATCCCGGTCGGGATGCCGGCCAGCATGTCGATCGGAAACATGTGGCCCGAGAGCAGGTACTGCACGAGCATGTAGCCAAACACGATGCTCGAGACCTCCAGAAACCAGAAGCCGAGCATCCCCAGCGTCGCCTCCATAAAGAAGCCGAGCAGGAAGCAGAGCACGAGCGCGAGCAGAAAGGCGGTGATCGTCGCGGCGTCAGGCAGCGGCGGAAAGAAGCTGCGGCAGAGGAAGAAGACAGCGGCGAAGGGAATCACCGCCACCGCGTAGTAGACGAGCTTGTGGGCCACTCGGGCGGCCAGCAGGAAAGAGACGTAGTCGACCGGCTGGATCAAAAACTTCTTGATCGAGCCGTCGCGGATGCTCCGCGCGATCCCGCTGGCCAGCCCCGGCATGCTCGAGAAGGCCCGGGTCAGCATCGTCAGGAGGTAGTAGGCGACGATGTCGTTGCGGGAGTAGCCGGCGATGTCGCTGCGGGCAGTGGCTGAGAAGACGGCCGTCCAGAGGAAGACCTGGGTCACAATCGGCAGGAACCGCATCAGCGTGCCGAGGGCGAAGTCGCCCCGGTAGACGAGCCGCTCCTCGATCGAGATCGCGAGCATCGTGCCCCAGGTCTTGAGGGGTGCCAGCGGGCCGGCGGCAGGAGGCGGGGCATGCATCAGACCGGCTCCGGCACCGGATGGGCCGCCCCCCTGCCCTGCCTGAAGAGCCCGGCCACGATCTCCTCGAGCGGCACATCCTCCACCGAGACATCCCGGACCCCCTCCCCCCGGAGAAGCGGAGGCAAGGCGTCGGCGATCCGCCCCCGGTCGATCCGAAGGATCACCCGCGGCCCGCGGATCTCGCAGGGAAAGCCGAGTCGCTCGATCGCGGCCTCGTTGGGCTCGGTATCGAAGTCGAGGGTCACGATCTTGTGGGTCGTGAAGCGGTCGATGATTTGGGCCAGCGACCCGTCGTAGAGGATCTCGCCGCCGGTGATCACCACCAGTCGCTCGCAGAGGGCGGCGACGTCCTTCATGTAGTGGGTCGTCAGGATCACCGTCATCCCCCGCTCGGCCTGGACCTGCCGGAGAAAGGCGTGGATCGTGTGCTGGGCGACGACGTCGAGGCCGATCGTCGGCTCGTCGAGGAAGAGCACGTCGGGCTCATGGAGCAGGGCCGCCACCAGCTCGAGCTTCATCCGCTCCCCCAGGGAAAGTTCCCGGACCGGCTGGAGAATCAGCCGGCCGACCCCCAGCATCTCGACGAGCTCGTCGCGGGTGCGGGCGAAGCGGGCGGGGTCGATCCGATAGATCTCCTGATGGAGTCGGAAACTCTCCGCGGCCGGTAGATCCCACCAGAGCTGGTTTCGCTGGCCCATCACCAGGGCGAATCGGCGGCGAAAGGCATCGGCCCGCTCCCAGGGCACGTGGCCGAGCACACGGGCGGTTCCCCGGGTGGGCGTGATGATTCCCGAGAGCAGCTTGAGGAGCGTCGTCTTGCCGGCCCCGTTGGGCCCCAGCAGGGCGACGAACTCTCCTCGCTCGACCTGCAGGTCGACGCCGCGGAGGGCCTCGACCAGCCGGCTGGAGCGGCGAAACAACGATCGCACGCTCGCCGCCAGTCCCTCGGGCTTGTCGAAGACGCGGTATTCTTTGGCGAGCCCCGTCACCCGGATGGCGGCGGTGTCTTCGCCGGCGGCGGCCGCGGCGGCTTCGGCGTTGTGCATCCCGCGAGTATAGGCGAAAACCGTCTGCTTCCCGGAGGTTCTCCAGACATGCCAGGCAGCGTCCGCGTCGGTCTCGGCCACGACACCCACCGGCTCGGTCCGGGCGAATTGCTGCTCGTCGGCGGGATCGCCATCCCCCACGACAAGGCGGCGATCGGCCACTCCGACGCCGACGTGCTCCTCCACGCGATCACCGACGCCCTCCTCGGCGCCGCCGGGCTCGGCGACATCGGCGAGCTGTTTCCCGACACCGACCCTGCCAACCGGGGCCGCGACTCCGCCGGCATGCTGCGGGCCGCCACCCAGCGGCTCACCGCCGCCGGCTGGCGGATCGGGAACCTGGATTGCGTGATTTTCGCCCAGCGGCCCAAAATCCTCCCTCATCGCCCAGCCATCCGCCGTCGGATCGCCGAGATCCTCGATCTCGACGAGTCGGCCGTCTGGCTCAAGGCGAAGACCGGCGAGGGCGTCGGCCCGATCGGCGAGGAGTTGGCGATCGCCGCGGAGTGCGTCGCCCTGATCGAAAAAGCGGACAAGCACAATCCAACAACCGAACACCACAGTTGACGCAGGCGGAGGGGTCGGTGCGAGGATCGCGAGCGTGTCAGCGAGCGAACTCGTGCCGCCCCGCAGCCGGACCAC
>JAQCJP010000035.1 GCA_027592945.1 Planctomycetota bacterium | reverse complement strand
TCGAGCCGGCGTTGGGAAACCGAGCGCAGCCAGGATGGCGAAGCTCGGTTTCCCACGAGCGAGCGAAGGCCACGATGGCCTGAGCGAGCGTCCGGCGAGATGGCACGGGCCCACCCCGAGCCCGCGCGAAGTGAACCCGCCCCGAGGGTCCGGCGAGATGGCACGGGCCCACCCCGAGCCCGCGTGAGCGGAGCTGCGGGCGATCCGTCGGCCCGAACGTTGTTGACAGGCGGTGAGGCCTGCCGCTATTCCATCTCTGTGATGACACGTCCTTTCCTCCGTCCTCGTGCCCGCCGCGGCAGGATTCTTGGCTGCCTGCTGGCGACGGTGATGGCGTGGCTGGGGGCAGCCGCCGGCCGGGCCAGTGAGCCGCTCGAGGCGGGCATGCCCAATCCGCCGGCGAAGCCGACCGTCGTCGAGTGCGCGATCCTGATCCTCGACGTCATCAACATCGATGACGTCAACGAGAGCTTCGAGGCCGAGGTGGCCCTGCTGGCTTCCTGGAACGATCCCCGCCTGGCGTTCGACGCCGAGGCGGAGGGGACGCCAGTGAAGATCTTCCAGGGCGGCTTCCAGTTTGCCGAGGTCTTCCGGGGCTGGTGGCCGCAGCTGGTGATCATCAACGAGGTCGGGCTCAACGACCCGAACGCGGTCAAAGTCGAGGTCTATCCCAACGGCCGGGTCCGCTACCTGGAGCAGCGAAACGCCACGCTCGAGACCCCGATGGATCTCCACGACTTTCCCTTCGACACCCAGCGGCTCAAGGCCGTGATGATCCCCTTCGGCAATCGCAAGGAAGACGTCATCCTCGAGGTGGATCAGGAGTTTGCCGACGCGACCAATGAGTTCGTCCGCCGGGAGAAAAGCGTCAACGTCGCCGGCTGGGATCTCCAAAAGCTCGACATGGCCTCGGGCGAGACAGCGATCTCAGTCATCAACGGCTCGCGGCGGTTCTCCTCGATGGTGACCACGATCACGCTCAAGCGGCGGAGCTGGCAGCTCGTCTGGGAGATGCTCTTTCCGCTGGTGGTGTTGGTCTCGGTGGTCTGGTCGATCTTCTGGGTCGACATCGACTCCCTGCCCGACCGGCTCAACATCTCCTTCATCGGAGTCTTGACGATCGTGGCCTACCAGTTTGTGGTGCTGGAGGACATGCCGCGAATGTCCTACCTCACCTTCACCGACCTCGTCCTGCTGATTTCCTTCGTGATGATGTCGGCCACGATCCCGCAGAGCATCCTGATCCACTCGCTGGTCAGAAAGGGCAAGCAGCGGACGGCCAGGCGGATTGACCGAACATGCCGGTGGCTCTTCCCGGTGATCTACCTGCTGCTGCTCAGCGGGGTGGCCGTCTATTTCCTGTGGCTCACCTGAGGCCTGCAGCCGCGATCATTGCGGGGATAGACTCAGAGCCTCCCCATCCCACCGGTCGCAAACGGGCGACTCCCGACCCCATAGAAGCCCCCCGGCGCGAGCCGGGGGGACGGCGGACCGTTGAGCTTTTCCCGGCGCCCGGAAGCCCGAGCAACCGTTCACCACCAACCCGCCCAAGCCCCGTCGATCAGCCGCCCTGGCGGCGGTTCCGGCGGCGGCCGAAGACAAACGCGGCAAACAGGCCGCTGGCCCCAAACAACGCGACCGACCCCGGCTCGGGCACGACGCCGGTCACGGCACCGAAGCCGCCGGAATCGTTGCTGATCCGGAGGCTGTCGAGCCTGCCGGGATCGCCGCTGGCCGCATAGGCGACAATGCCGACCGTGTCGAGGCTGCTGCCCATGATCGCGTTGTCGAGGATCAGGTCGTGGACGGTCGCCTGATTGGCGAGCACATCGGCCTCGCCGAGGCCGACGTTCGGATTAACCCAGAGCCGCAGCCGGTCATCGTTTCCGCCGCCGGTGTCCATCTGGAGCAGGCCGAGGATGAGCGCCGTCTCGTCCGCGGTGAAAATGCCGGTCGCCGAGTTGGTGCCGGGGCCGTAGACGTTGAAACTGCTGCCAAGGGCGATGACGCGAACGTTGTCTGCCCCATTGAACCCCTTGACGCTGCCGTTGAGATTCAGCCCCAGCCGGCCATCGGCGCTCGGGGCCATCAGCCACGACATCCAGATATCACCGGTCAGGCCGCCGGTCTCGCGGTTCTGCCGCCGCGCGGTGCCCTGGGTCCCCGTCACGGAGCGGGCCGCCGTGATGACGGGCTGGGTGAGGCTGTAGCCGGTCGCCGGCGGAGCGACGAGATCGCCCGGCCTCGTCACAACCACGCTGGTCCCGCCCGTGGTGCCGTCGGCGGAGTCCTCGCCCCACTTCACCTGGGTCACGGTATCGAAGCCGGCCGGCCAGCCGCTGCCGTAGTTGGTGTTGAGCAGTCTCTCGTCGGTCGGGTAGTCGTTGAAGTTGGAGACGATCGTCGCAGCGTTGGCCGTGCCGGCCCCGATCAGCGAGACGAGTGCGACGGCTTTGAGCAGCTGACTTTTCAAGACCATGATGTTTTCTCCACTCCCAGACGAACCGCAACAGGCCTGCCGGCCCCGGCGTGTTGACGACGAAGCGTTCTCGCTCCTCCCACGACAAGCGTACCGACCCGCGAAAATCGTCAAAGGCACGAATGCGGGAAAAATCTGCCTGATTCCGTCACTTCCCCTCCCGCCGGAGAAATCCGGTTTTCGAGCGATCCCGGTCACCATTGACGCGAGTCACCTCGACGTAGAACTCGAGCCCTTCAGTGGCCGGATCGAGCGGAACCCGGAACTCGAAGGGGTAGGAGGCGTCTCTCAACTCCAGCCAAGCGGTGCTGCCCGGAGCCCGCCAATTCAGGACGACCTCCCGCAGGACCCGGTTGGTCGCCTTCAAAAACACGTAGGCCGATGTGTCAGCGGGGCCGAAATCGAGCACGGTGGCCTCGAGCCCGCCGAAATCGAGCGTGGTGTGGCCGGTTGCCCAGGGCCGCCCCTGGCCGGCAAACCGCTCCTGAAAGGCCGTCTCGAGTCCGGCGTGCTCGACGGCCAGGGCGGTGATCCCGCGGGGGGCGACCTCCAGCTCGAAGCGGCCGTCCTCGATCGCCAGCGGCGGGGCCGGCTGGTTGTCCCGCCAGACGCGAGCCTTTCTCGCTCCCGCCAGGTCGACCCGCTCGGCCGCGATGCTGACCCGTGCCCGCTGCGGCCGGCCCGACTGGTTCATGAAGGCGAGGTAGAGCGTGCCGTCTCCCCGGCCGGCGAGCCAGTTCAGCTCGGCCGTGCCCTCGATGGCGAGCAGCCCGCGGGGCATCCAGAGCCAGACGCCTTCGTCGCCGTAGAACGTTCCGGGACGGTCCCCGTAGATCCGTGACTGCAGGTAGGCGTAGCCCTCGGCGTAGTGGGAGGGAAAGTCGATCCGGCCGCCCGAGCGGAAGCAGGCGTCGGAGACGAGGTAGTCGATCAGGAGGGCGATGTGCGGCCAGACGTGGTTGTAGTGGATCGAGCTGGTTGCGTTGAGCTCGTTCTGCGGCCGCAGCGGGAAGTCGGCGGCGGCGAAGACGAGCGAGCGGTCGGTGTTGATGTGGTAGCCGGGAAAGTTCTGATACCGGCCGATGATCGCGTTGCGAGCGACGTCGTGCAGCAGCCGGTCGCCGGTCTGGGCCGCGATCCGGAGCATGAAGGGGGCGTAATGAGCGTTGAAGATCGCCCGGTGACCCTTGCTCGTGCCCGATCCCTCAGGCGTCAGCCCCATCTCCGAGAGCCGCCAGGCCTCGACCGTGCTCGGTGTCACGGGGATGTCGGGATACCGGCTGCCCCCGCGGTACCGCGGGGCCGTGCCGCTTTCATCGACGGTAACGAGCCCCTCCGGGACCGCCGGGCACATCCAGGTGAACATCGCGTAGTCGCGAGCCCCTTCGGCCGCCGCCTCGAGGAACCGCCGCTCGCCGGTCGCCTCAAAGAGCTCATAGAGCTCGATCCACTGCGGCACCCAGGACGGCCAGAAGAACATCCCCTCGGCATCGGGATCGGCAAAGCCCTCCTGCCGGTGGCCGAGGCGGCGGTCGAGGTAGGCGTCGGCCAGTTCGATGGCCCGCTCCCGCCAGCGGGGTTCGCCCGTCGCCCGGAAGAGGGCCAGGGCGTTCTGCCAGCGGTCTCCCCGGGTCGTGGCATCGAGGTTGAAGACGCGGTCGCGGCCGTATTGCCGCTCGGCCAGGTCGAGCAGCGGCCGGGCTCCGCCACCGGCGATCGTCGCCAGCGCTGTCAACTCGGAGAGGGGGCAGCAGGGCCCGCCCAGCAGCCAGCTCGGGTTCTGGATCTTGATATCGGGGCTGGTGGCGAAGAGAAACTTGTCCCGGGAGAGCATCGACTCGATCATCGGCAGGGCCCGCCGGCTGAAGATCTCCGGGTCGTCGGTGACCAGCGCCACGCCAAGCGGATGGAGCGAGGAGACGTTCTTGACGGCGCCCGGCACGTCGGTGCTGTAGGTGGAGCCGCGAAGGTCGTCGTCGAACCGGCTCCAGTCGCTCATCCCGTAGGCGATCATGTTCTCGAGCGTCGTGTTGAGCGACACGTCGCCGTTGGTCCGCCGGTCGCCGAATCGGTAGAGGCCGCGGGCGATCGCCTCGTAGGCGGTGTCGGCATCGCCCTGCACCACTGCGAGCCGGGCGGCGAAGCGGAAGGGCTTCCCGGCGGGCATCCGTGAGCCCTCGCCTCCGAGGATCGGGGCGAAGAGCATCGCCCGGGCCTCTCCCGCCGGCGTCCGGAGGGCGACGCCGAAGGGGTTGTTCTGGCGGAAGGTCGGCAGCGGCAGAAAGGGGAACTCGGCAGGGTCGGCGACGACGCCCGTCGTCACCCCGCCCCGGGTCACCAGCGTTGTCGGCAGCGTGCAGCGGAAGGCCTGGGTCAGGTACGACTGATCGGGGAGCCGCTTCTCGTTCCAGATCAGGGGCTGCCAGAACTCGTCGGCCTCGGCGACCGCGGCGGCCGGCGCCCCGACGTAGCCGACGGAGTACCAGCCCGGGACGGCCGGCGTGAAGCTGAACCGGAGGATCGGCGGGGTCGCGTCTTCTGGCAGGGCAAGCTCGGCCTCGAGCGAGAACGTCGCGGTGGCCGCGAATCGCCAGACGATCCGATCGGGCTTGCTGCCGCGTGCCTCGGCCGACTCAGCCTCGACCCAGGCGGCCGGGCAGGCCCGGAAGAGGTCGGCGGTCCTGCCGCCGCCGAACGACTGATCGAGGGTCGGGTCGGATCCGTCGGGCACGTGCAGCTCGGGATCGGCCGGAGGCTGATCATCCTTGCCCCAGGTGGTGAGGTTGTAGTTGACCCCGCCAGGACTGCCGCCGCGAATCTGCAGCTTCGGGTCGGCCGCGGCCCGCAGGATGACAAACCGCGGCGCGAACACGGCGGAGCCGCCGTCCGGGGAAATGACCTCGACGGAGTTGTCGTCGAGCAGCCGCAGCCGGTGGCGGACCGTCTCGATATCGGCCGCGGCAGACGGGAGAAACACTGCCGTTAGCAGGCCGACCGCCAGGACCGCGGCCATCGGGAGGGGACCGCCCTGCCGTTCACCGGCCGCGGGCTCTCGCGGCCCGGCATCCGCCTCTGAAACCATTGGTGACTCCCCGCGGATCGCGCCTCATCACCCGAACACACGGATCCGGAACACCGCCGCCGGGCAGCCCGTAGCAGGGTGCTTCACCTCGAGCCGCAGCCTGCGGGTGGTCGCCGGCTGCTCGAGCCGGACGTCCCAGTGGCTCTGATGGTTGTCGAGCAGTTCGGCGAGGACGCGACCCTCGTCGTCAAGCAGTCGGGCCGCCGTCACGCAAAAGGGCATGACATGCTCGGGATGCTGCATCAGCACCGTCTCCATCGGATGGTCGAAGTCGGTGTCGAAGCTGACGCGACAGCGGCGGATCGTCTGCGGTTCCGCCCAGGCCAGCTCGGCCCAGGGTGTTGGGTCATCCGGGTCGGCCAGCCAGGCATTGGGGGCGTCTTCCGGACGATCCGGTCCGCTCGTCAGGTTGTCCGGCCCGAACGCCGCGACCCCCGTTTCGAGCTCGAGGGCAAGATTCTTCCCGCCCGGCCGCCGAGCCGGCAGCCAGAAGGGAAACGTGTCAATCCCGCTCCCCTCCGGAGGCGTCTGAACCGCGGCCTTGCTGACGGCCCGGTGGGCCTTCTGCGTCAGGGCCAGCACACCGGTGAGCCGTTCGTCGCTGAGAGCCAATGAGACGCCCGGGGTGGCCGGGAAGCAGACCATCAGGTACCGATCCCGATCGATCTGGGCGTCGAAATCGAGCGTGATCCGCTGGGAAATTTGGCCGGCCTGTTCTGGTCGGGAGGAAAGCCGGGGCATGGTCTGGATCCCGCCACCGGCCTCGGCAGCCAGGACACTCCTCGATGCCCCGGGCTCCCCACGTTGACCGGCCGGTGGGGCGATGGCGATGGTCCGCGACGCCAACAACTCATCCGGCGTGAAGCTCCCGGCCTTCGAGCAGCCTCGCAACTCGACTGTCAGGCTCGTCGCCTCCTCGGCCTCTGCCCAGACGTGGATGGCCGGCATCGGCCCGGCCGCCACCGGCACGAGCATGGCATACGCCTCGTTCAGCGGCTGGCCGTCGCCGTTCCGGGTGAGTTGCCGGAGAGAAAAGCTGCTGCTCGCGGTCACCTCCGCCCGAGAGGCGAGGTCTTCCTCATCCAGAACCCTGAACTGGGGAATGTGCTGCCCCGTCCGCAGCAGCCGCCGCTGGAGCTCTGCGACTCGGCCCGCAGGAACAAGCTCCCACGGCCGACAGGCGTACTCGCGACAGACCGCCGCCGCCAGACCAACGGCCTGGCCGCCATGAGCACATGTCGCCATCACCCGTGTCGATCCGAATGCAACATGGCTCGCGCTGATGATCCGGCCGGCAAGAAAGAGGTTGTGGATGTTGCGGCTGTAGAAACAGCGAAACGGGATCTGGTAGACGCCCTTGCTGTGCCACTGACTGCAGGGTAGTTCCGTGGAGTAGACACCCTCGGCCGGATGGAGGTCGATCGCCCAGCCACCAAAACTGACGGCGTCGTCGTGACGGCGTTGCTCGACAACATCCTGCTGGCTGAGCATGTAGTCACCCTCGAACCGCCGTGACTCTCGCTTGCCGGGAACCGTCCCGACCCACTCCAGGGTCAGCGTCTCTGCCTCGGGGAAGTCGCCCGAGTTCTTGATGTGATCCCAGACGCCGTAGACCACCTTCCACAGTTCCCACTTGATCGCTTCGCACTCGTGGACGGTGTCAAGCAGGCCGCCGAACTCGATCCACCAGAGCTGGCAGCCGTGCTCATTGGCATTGAAGTTCCGCCAGCGGGGAATCTTGGTGATGTCGTCGAGCGCGAAACTCGGAGGCACGAACCGGACAGGCCGACCGGTATCCTTGGTATAGAAATAAATCGAGTGGCCGAGCAGGCGGGCATGCGGCTCTTCGGGGGCCATCCCCTCGCCAAACTCAGACCGCCCCTCGGCGCCGATCCGAAAAGCCGCTCCGGAGAGAAATCCGAGCACGCCGTCGCCTGAGGCATCGCAGAACAGCGGCGCTCCGACGACATACATGGTCCCATTCTGGCTGCAGTAGCCCCGCACCGACTCGATCGTGTCGGCGTCCGTCTTTGACACGTCAAAGACAGCCGTGTTGAGCAGCAGCCGGATGTTCGGCTCCTCCACAACCTTCTCCAGCAGGATCGTGTCGAAAATCAGCGGATTGCCTTCCGGGTTGCGATACATGTTTTCGACGAGCAGCTCGTCGATCACGCCCCCCTCCCGGGCCCAACGGTTGTTGTTGCCCATGTGGCTCGTCGCCCCCAGCACCCAGAGCCGCACCTCGCTCGAGGCGTTGCCGCCGAGCACGGGCCTGTCTTGAATCAGCACCACCGCCAGGCCCTCGCGGGCCGCGGTGATGGCGGCACAGACGCCGGCCAGGCCCCCGCCGACGACGACCAAATCAGTTTCGAGACGCTCGCAGGCCGAGTCCCGCGTCCCGGTGGCCGATGAGCGGATCATGATGCCTCCGGAGCAAGCGAGGAGGAACCGACCGGGGCCGGCAGGCGGCGGGCCCGCCGGAACGCGGCCGCAGCAATGACCGTTGCGAACATGGCCAGGGCAGCCCCGAAGGCCGCGATCGTGCCACGGTCCTGATCGTTGACCAGCAGCAGGCCCGCCATCATCACGCTGCAGAGGCCGAGACAGCCCGCCACGATGTAGGCAGGGGAGGGGTCGAAGGGAATCGCGGCTCCGGCCAACTGCCGAAGACGGTGGGCCTCGACGTGTGCCTCGACTCGCTCCCATCCCGCTGCCGGCTGCCGTGAGCACAGGGTGATCACGACCAAGACCAGCACCGGCAGCACGACCCCGATCAGGATCTCGGGAGTCTTGCCGAATTCCTTCAACTGCTCTTCAAAGACAAACGTCGCCAGCCCGCCGATCCCGATGCAGACCGCAGCGGTCACCCAGACGGCCGACTGCCCCACAAAGCGGTTGAGCAAGCCCCAGACCGTCGGGGCAAGCAGCGGCGCAACCAACAGGCTCGTGATCGCGACGATCACCTGTTCGGCGCCACCGAGTGCGGGGACGGCCAACGCCAAGCAGACCAGCACCACCCCCAGGAGAAGACTGAAACCCCGGCCAACCCAGAGAAGCTCACGTTGTCTCCTCTCGCTGCCGCGCTGCCCACCGCGGAGTTTTGCGTAGATGTCTTCCGTGAGCACGCCGGCGAAGACATTGAGTTGCGAACTGACCATGCTCGCCGTCGCGGAGAACATCGCCGCCAGCATCAGCCCTACCATCCCGGCCGGGAGCACATGCCGGCAGGCGAGGATATAGGCCTGCTCGGCCATGGCGGTGATCTCGGCCCCGGTGGCATCCGCCGGAATCGGATGGATCTCCCGCCAGGCCAGCGGCGGCAGGAGCCAGAGGATCGGGCTGACCAGGTAGAGCAGCCCGAACAGGAACGCGCTTTTCCTGGCGTCCTGCTCGCTGGGCACGCAGATGTATCGCTGGGCGAACGCCCACTCGGCACCGACCATAAAGAAGTGAATCGCGCACCAACCGGCCAGAAAAAACCAGGTGTAACTGCCGGCCGTCGGCTGCAGGAAGCCGGCGGGTGCCCGGCTCACAAACCCGCCGACCCCGCCGACTTCGGCCAGGATCAGCGGAATCATGAAGAGCACGGAAAGATTCAGCACGATGAACTGCAGGACATCGGTCATCAGCACCGCCCAGAGGCCGCCAACCATCGTGTAAATCACCACGACGCCACCAAAGATCAGAATCGCCCAGGTCAGGCCGAGGTTGCCCGTCGCCGGGTCACGGAGGGGGTTGCCCTCTGCCAGTGGCATCAGCGTCACCACGAGGATCGCCAGCGAATAAAGCGCCACACCGACACCCACCATCCGGTACACCATCATCGACCAGGTGTAGAAATGCAGCGCTCCGGCACCAAATCGCCGCTCGATGAACTCCGCCGGTGTTGCGACACCCAGCCGCTTCCACCTCCCGGCGACGAAAAATCCGACCAGGATCGCGGCGATCCCGTACATCAGATTGATGACCACCGCCACGAGCCCCAGCCGATACGCAATCCCTCCCCAGACCACGAAGGTGCCGGCCGAAAACATGGTCATGAAGCCACTCAGGCCCGCCGCCCACCAAGGCGACCGCCCGCCCGCTGCGAACAGGTCTCGGGTGTCTTTGACCTTCAGGGACAACCCGACGCCCACGGCAAAAATGCCGAACAAGTAGCAGATCAGCACGATGTAGTCGGCCGTTACCACGACGTCATAACCCTCTTTGCTATGCGTGGAAGACCTTCAAGAGCAAGAACCCCGCACGATGATGTAACGTACCCGAAGCCTTTCGATCGTCGAGGGAAAGTTGCGTCCAGATTCTTCGTTTCTCCGCCAAACCCGGGCTCGCCGGCGCGCTGAACCCACCACAAGGTGGCGGGGCGTTCGGTTCCCACCGCATCTGCGCAACGTTTCTTCCTGATTCTGCCAGGGCCTGCGCCTGCGGTATGATCGATACAATGAGTAACGCGTTCGCTGATGCGCCGAATGTCGCTGTGCTGATCGACACCTCAACCGGCTGGGGTCGCCGGCTCATTCGGGGCGTTGTCGCCTATGGACAGAAGCACGGCCCCTGGCATCTTCGCGTCGAGCCCCGCGGCCGCACCGAGCATCTCAGCCTTCCGGTTGACTGGGCAGGGAACGGGGTGATCGCCCGGATAGCCACGCCGCGCATGCACCAGGCGCTCCAACGGCTCGGAGTACCGATCGTCAATATCTCGGCGATTGACATCGAGGGTTGCGACTGCCCGCGGGTGACCAGCGATTACCAGGCCGCTGCCCGCATGATGGCCGACCATTTTCTGGACCGTGGCTTTCACAACTTCGCCTACGTGGGGCCTCTGCAATACGCCTATGTCCGCCAGCATCTCGATGCCGTGCAGAAGGCCTTGCTGGCTGCCAACAACACCAGCACGGTCGCCCGCTTCGACTATCGGTTTCAGAGCGTGGCCAACCGTGGCTGGGCGGTTCAAGACCGGCACCTGACCCGCTGGCTGCAGGAACAACCGAAGCCGCTGGCGGTGATCGGCTGGGCGACGGTGGCGGCAGCTCACGTGCTCGATGCCTGCCGCAACGTCGGGCTGGTCGTCCCCGATGACGTCGCCGTGCTCGCTTCCGATGATGACACGCTTCTCAATAACGCGACCGTTCCGCCCATGTCGGGGCTCCTCGTCGCATCCCATCAGACTGGCTACCGGGCGGCAGCGATGCTCGACACCCTCATGCGAGGCGGCCATCTGGAGACGCCGGTCGAACGAATCGCCCCCATCGAGATCGTGACCCGGGGTTCGACCGAGACCTTTGCGATTCAAGACCCGGAACTGCTCCGAGCTGTGGTCTACATCCGGCAGAACGCGTTCCGACCGCTGACGGTGGAGGAGGTCGCCTATGCCGTGCCGTTGGCCCGGCGGTCACTGGAGCGAAAGTTCCGCGACCACTTCGGCCGGACTCCGCTCGAGGAAATCAGCCGGCTCCGCTTGGCTCGCGCGAAGCAGCTGCTGGTCCAGACCGACCAGTCGATCGCAGAAGTGGCCGAGGCCTGCGGATACCGAACGGCGGAATATCTCGCGACCCGGTTCCGCCGGGCGGTGGGGATTACGCCCTTGCGATACCGCACCGCGGCCCGCGGCGGCTAGCAGGCTCGCCTGGCTGGGCGGTACTATTGAACGGCCGCCGGCGCCGCACCGCAATCATTGTTGATGAGCGCCCGTAGCTCAGCTGGATAGAGCATGGGATTTCTAATCCCAGGGTCGTGGGTTCGAGTCCCACCGGGCGTATTTGAACGGATCGCCGGACGGCGTCTTTGGCAGGCGATTCGTCGGGACACACGGGGCCGGTCAATCTGGTCCCGCGGTCCGGAGGAAGGCAGGGGCTATAGTGGCGTCGGACGCCATGAAGGAATCCCCACGCACTCCTCCGCTGACCACCCGTGAGCTCTGCTCCCGGGTCTGGAGACGGCTCCGCCCGTACCGGAGCACCCTTGCGGTCTCGCTGGCGGTGCTCGTGGTTTCGGTGCCGTTCGTCAACTTTCATCCACTCGTCTGGGGATTCGTGGCGGATCGGCTCGTCGATCAGACGCTGACGCCCGGTCTCCTGGCGATGTGGCTGGCGATCATGCTGGGGACCTACCTGATCGGCCTGGTCCTGGCCGCCTGGCAGAGCTATTTGCTCGAGCGGACCGGCCAGGCCTTCGTGCGAGACATCCGCCAGGAGCTGTTCGCCAAGTTTCAGCGGCAGTCTCTTGGCTATCACCGCGATCACAGCACCGGTGAACTTGTCACCCGGATGACGGGCGATGTCGACGCGATGGAGCAGTCGGTGCTCCAGGGGCTGACGACCCTCCTCGAGGAGATCGTGACCTTCATCGTGGTGGCGACGATGGTGCTCTGGCTGAGCCCCGTGGTCGGGGCGGCCTCGATCCTCCCGCTCGCCTTCGCCTTCATCTTCATCCGCAGCTACAACCGCCGCGTGAAGAGCGTCTACGAGGGCGTTCGCCGCCGGCTGGGCACGATCGGCAGTTTTCTCCAGGACCGCCTCGCCGGCATCCAGGTCACGCAGAGCTTCGCACGGGAAGCGGGTGAGGAGGCGCGGTTCGCCGAGCGGGTGGCTGGTTTCTACGAGACGAGCGTGGCGGCCAGCCGCCTGCGAAACACCTATTTTCCCGTCGTCTCGCTGTTCGGGTTTCTCAACAACCTCGTGATGCTGGGCGTCGGCGCCTGGCTGATCATGCGGGGCAGCGACTGGTTCACGCTGGGCGCCCTGATCGCCTACCGAGGTTTTTGGTGGCGGCTGCAGAGCCCGATCAGGACGATCGCCCAGACCAGCGACATCCTCCAGCGAGCCCGGGCGGCAGCGGTCCGGGTGATGGAGTTGCTCGACACCCCGATCGCGATCGGGGATCGCCCCCAGGCCCGTCCCTGGGACGGGGGCCAGGGCATGGTGGCATTTCGTGACGTGACGTTTTCCTATCTGCCTGGAAAGCCGATTTTGCGGGAGCTCAGTTTCGAGGTCGATGCCGGGGCGTTCGTGGCGATCGCCGGCGGCAGCGGGTCGGGAAAGAGCACGCTGCTCAATCTCGTGCCCCGGTTCTACGATGTCGACAGCGGGGCGGTCGTTGTCGATGAGCACGATGTCCGCGACTTCACCCTGGCATCGCTGCGGGCCGAGATCGGCTACGTCGGACAGGACAACTATCTCTTCGACGGCACGGTCGAGGAGAATCTCCGCTACGGGCGACCTGCTGCCACCTCAGAGGAGGTCCACGAGGCGGCCCGCGCCGCGAATGCCGACGACTTCATCCGCAGCCTCCCGGCCGGTTACCAGACAGAGGTTGGCCAGAACGGCGTCAAACTCTCGGGCGGGCAGCGGCAGCGGCTCAGCCTGGCCCGTGCCTTTCTCACCCGGCCCCGGATTCTGCTGCTCGATGAGCCGACCGCTTCGGTGGAACCGGAGAGCGAGGCGTTGATTCACGCCTCGATCCTCGAGCGGACCCGGGCGGGCCGGGGCACGA
Organism: Planctomycetota bacterium; assembly: GCA_027592945.1. Taxonomy (GTDB): domain Bacteria; phylum Planctomycetota; class Planctomycetia; order Pirellulales; family UBA1268; genus QWPN01. Next base: position 8,876 of record JAQCJP010000035.1, on the reverse strand, counting down.
CCCTGCTGGTCACACACCGCGTCGACCTGCTTCGCCAGGCGCCCCGGATTCTCTTCCTGCAGGGGGGGCGGCTCGTCGGCGACGGGCGGCACGACGACCTAGTCGACACGTGCCCCGAATACGCAGAGGCCTACCATCGCTGGGAGGTTCGGGAGGAAGCCGCCGCGACCCCTGACGCCTGAGGCCAGCGGGGATTCAGTCACCGGTTCGCCGCTGGGCAAAGAGCCAGTCGTGGAAGCCGTCGTCGGCGTAAGTCCGCGTCCAGGAGTCGTGCCCGACGGCCGGGTACTCCGTGTACTTGGGCTGGCCGCCGGCCGCCCGGATCGCCTCGACCATCTCCCGCGAGCGGCCCACCGGCACCGCCCGGTCGTCTCCGCCATGAAAGACCCAGAGTGGCAGGCCGAGATACCGCTTCGCCCAGCGAGGATCACCGCCGCCACAGATCGGGGCGGCAGCCGCGAATCGCGAGCCCGGCATCCCGGCGGCATACCAGGTGCCGTAGCCGCCCATCGAGAGGCCGGTCACGTAGAGCCGATCGGGATCGACGCGGCCGGCGGCGATCAGCCGGTCCATCAACTCGATCGCCAGCCGGAGCGGCTCGGAGGGCTCGCTGGGAAAGCTCGCCTCGCCCGTTCGGTCGCCCCAGTCGACCTCCACCCATTTCTGGCCAGCGGGGCACTGGGGAGCGAGCACGAGGCAGGGATGCTCGGCCTGGCGGCGCTGAAACTCCACCACGCCGTGTCGCAGTTGGGCGGCGTTGTCGTCGCCCCGCTCGCCCGCCCCGTGCAGAAAGAGCACCAAAGGCGGCGGCTTTTCCCCGGCCGGTTCGGCGGCGAGCAGCCGATACCGGAGCGTCGCCCCGCCCGACTGAAACTCTTCACGGGCAAAACTATCCCGCCAGGTTTCGGCGGCCAGACCAGCTCGCGGCTGGGAAACCGCCGCCGACACGAACAACCCCAGCAGGGAAAACCCAGAGAGCATCGCGGCATTGGTATTCATGGCGACTCCAGATCGAAGAACGGACGATGAACGGACCCGTCGAGGTCTGCGAGCATACCCATTCGAAAGCCTCCTGCGGCGCCGGGGTGAGGCAGGGTGTCCAGGAAAGGTGGGGGGAACCCGCATTCGAGGCAGCCGCTGCCAGTCGTCCGGACGAGACGGGCGAGTTCCGCCGGCGTTGGCCGAAGCCTGTCGATACCCGCCGGCTGCAGCCTCGGCCGACCCCGCGGAGCCACCGGCATCCTCACAGCAGCGATCGACATGTCTCGTGCGATCCTCGCGGGCCTGCCCGTGATGCTCATCCTCTGCCAGCCCGGGGTGGTGGCCCGGGCCGAGCGGGCCGACCTCGGCACGGACCGCGACGCCTTTACGCCCTGCACGCACTGCGTGGCCCCAGGCGAGGCTCTCAGCGAGAGTTCCTATGTGTTCATCGACAACCGCACTGGCCTGCCGACCAACAACTATCCCGAGCTGCTGATTCGGCTCGGCGCCAACGACTGGTGGGAGTGGCGGGTGGGGGCCAACTACGGGGTCGGCTCCCAGGGCAATGTCGTCACCAGCGTTGAAGTCGGGGAGGGTACGATCGACGGCCGGAGTCTCTACGAGTCGAGCGTACTCTACGGCTTCAAGTTGAACACCAGCAGCCAGGAGGGCTGGCTTCCCGAGAGTTGCTTCATCATGGAGGCCTCGACCCCGACCTACGGGGATGTCTTCGGCACCGTGCCGGTGGCTACGATCGCGGCCGGCTGGGAGTTGCCGCTCGACTGGCGGCTCGACGGGGCGATTCGGTATTCCTACTCGGAAGGTGAAGACTCCTGGTTCAGCCGCTGGGGACCATCGGCCGTGCTGCGGATGCCGCTGACCGACTACTGGGAAGTCCACGCCGAATGGTTCGGCACCTTCACCCAAGGCCAACTGATCGACACGAGCCGCCCGTTCTTCAGCCCGGGTACCCACTTCATCCTCGCGGAGAACGTCGAGATCGGTCTCCGCGTCGGCTGGGGGCTGAACGACCAGGCTGCCCCGTTTTTCTCAGACGCCGGTCTGGCGATTCGGTATTGACCGAAAGAACGCCTTGCCCCTGGCGCAGAGACACTGGAACCTCAGGCGTGGATCGCCTGACCGGCGACCGCCAGGGCCGCCTCCTTGACCGCTTCTGGCAGCGTCGGATGGGCGTGACAGACCCGGGCAATGTCCTCGGCGGTGGCCCCGAACGTCATCGCCGTGCCGGCCTCGGCGACGAGATTGCCCGCCTCGGGGCCGATGATATGCACGCCGAGGACGCGGTCGGTCGCGGCATCGGCGAGGATTTTCACCTTGCCGGTCGTGTCGCCGAGTGTGCGGGCTCGGCCGTTGCCCCGAAAAGGAAACACGCCCTTCTTGTAATCGACGCCCTCGGCCGTCAGCTGCTCCTCGGTCTTCCCGACCGCCGCGATCTCGGGATGCGTAAAGACCACCGCCGGCACGAGGTCGTAGTCGACGTGCGCCCAGCCGCCGGTCATGCCATCGACGCAGGCCACGCCGTCTTCCTCAGCCTTGTGTGCGAGCATCGGCCCCGGCACGCAATCCCCGATCGCCCAGACACCCTCGGCGGCTGTCCGAAACTGACCGTCCACCGGGATGAAGCCCCGCCGATCGACCTCGATCCCGACTGTCTCCAGCCCCACACCCTCGGTCGCGGGCCGCCGGCCGGTGGCAGCCAGCACGCGGTCGCAATGGATCGGCTCGCCACCTTCAAGGTGGACGACGCAACCGGCCCCCTCGGCTCGGGCGCTGGTCACTTTCACGCCGAGGCGGATGTCGAGCCCCTGCTTGCGAAACAGCGTCAGGGCCTCGCTGGCTATGTCGCCGTCGATCCCGGTCAGAATCCGATCAGCATATTCGAGCACCGTCACCCGGGAGCCGAGCCGCCGCCAGACGCTGCCCAACTCGAGGCCGATGTAGCCCCCGCCGATCACCACGAGGTGTTCCGGCACCGCCGGAAAGGCGAGAGCCTCAGTGCTCGTGCCGACCCGGTCGCCATCGGCTTCGATGCCGGGGAGCACAACCGGCACGCTCCCGACCGCCAGGATGATACGTGAGGTTTCCAAGATCGTCTCACTGCCATCGGCGGCCGCGACAACCACCTTCCCCGGCCCTGCCAGCCGCCCGCTGCCAGCGTAGCGGGTGATCTTGTGCTTCTTGAGGAGCGATTCGATCCCCTTGGCGAGCGCGGCGACGACGCTCTCCTTTCGCTTCATCAGCGTGGCGAGATCGAGGGCGACATCCTCCACCCGGACACCGTGAGCCGCCAGGTCGTGGGCGGTTTCTTCGTATTTATGGCTTGATTCAAGGAGGGCTTTGGAGGGAATGCAGCCGACCCGCAGGCAGGTGCCGCCGAGCTTTGGCTCCTTCTCGACGACCGCGGCCGAGAGTCCCCGCTGGGCCGCCCGAATGGCCGCCACATAACCCCCGGGGCCACCGCCAATCACCACCAGATCGTGCATTGTCGTGCTCATCGTCTTGAGTAGCCGTTCAAAAAGGGGACATTCTGATTTTTCAGGGGCGTCGTTTCGACGGGCTGTGTGCCAATCGGAAAAAGCAGAATGTCCCCTTTTTCATACCTCGAGCATCAGCCGGCTTGGGTCCTCGATCGTGTCCTTGATCCGCTTGAGGAAGGTGACCGCCTCGCGGCCGTCGACAAGCCGATGGTCGTAGGTGAGGGCGAGATACATCATCGGCCGAATCACCACCTGCCCGTTGACTGCCATGGGCCGATCCTGGATGGCATGAAGACCGAGGATGCCGCTCTGGGGCGGATTGATGATCGGCGTGCTCATCATCGAACCGTAGACGCCGCCGTTGGAGATCGTGAACGTGCCTCCCTGGAGTTCCTCGAGCTTCAGTTTGTTCTCGCCGGCCCGCCGGGCAAAGTCGCCGATCGCCATCTCGACCTGAGCGAACGACATCGCCTCCGCGTTGCGAAGCACCGGCACGACGAGCCCCTTGCCGCCGCCGACGGCGATCCCGATGTCGTAGTAGTCCCGGTAGACGATGTGGGGATCCCGGTACTCAGCATTGACCTGGGGCACCGCCCGGAGCGCCTCGACGGCCGCCCGCACGAAGAACGACATGAAGCCGAGTTTCACGCCATACCGCTCCAGGAACACATCTTTAAACTTCTTCCGCAGCCCCATCACCGCCGACATATCGACCTCGTTGAAGGTCGTCAGCAGGGCCGCCTGTTGCTGGGCCTCAACGAGCCGCTCGGCGATTCGCCGGCGAATCGGGCTGATCAGTTGAAATCGTTCCTCCCGCGATCCGAGCGCTGGCAGCGCCGCGGCCGGCACGGGAGCCGCTGGAGGCCGCGGAGCCGGGACGGCGACCGGACTCGGCGGCTGCGCGGAACCCGCTGCCGAGACGGCGGCGGTCGCATCCTGCTTCGTGACCCGACCGCCAGGGCCCGTCCCACTGACCGCCGCCGCCGACAGGCCGGCCTCACCGAGAACCCGGGCCGCTGACGGCATGACCCGCTGCTCGCTGGCTGGCTGCACCGAACCGATGACGGTCCGACCTTCGCTTCGCCGGACGTCGACGACCGGGGCAGGCCCGGCCGGCGAGACGGGAGCAGATGGAGGCGGAGCCGCCGGTGACGAGGCCGCAGCGGCAGCCCCGGCCGGCTCAAGATAGCCGATGACCTCACCGACCACCGCCGTCTCACCGCTCCCTTTGAGCACCTTTGTGATCGTGCCGCCAGCAGGCGCCGGCAACTCGACAGTCGCCTTGTCGCTCTCGATTTCGACGATCGCGTCGTCGAGTGCAACGGCATCGCCCTCCCCTTTCTTCCATGCGCCGATCATCACTTCGGCGATCGATTCGCCAACTTCAGGAACCTTCAGTTCAATCGCCATTGCGGGGCAGCCGGAAAGGAGGGAATGGGATGGGAAACAAAGCTAATCGATTGATCGGCAGCAGGCCGGTTAGCTGTCGAAGGCCGCCGTGAGAAGTTCTTTTTGCTCGAGGTCGTGACTTTTCTTGGAGCCGGTCGCGGGGCTGGCGGCGCTCTGCCGGCAGACTCCCGAGAACGGTAACCGATCAAAGAGTTTTTCGCCCAAATGGATCCGCAGGAACCGCCAGCCACCCATGTTCTCCGGCTCTTCCTGCACCCAGACAACCGGTGTGCCAGCCGCATAACCTGCCAGGGCGTCCCCCAAAAGACGACGGGGCAGCGGATAGAACTGCTCGACCCTGATGATCGCCACATCGCGGCGGCCGAGCTCCTGCCGGCGTTTCTCGAGTTCGTAGGCGACCTTCCCCGAGCAGAGCAACACCCGCCGAATCTCGGCCGGGTCGACGCCGGATGCATCCGGGATCACCCGCTGAAACTCGCCGCCGGCAAGATCCTCGAGGCTCGACACGCAGCCGGGATGCCGCAGCAGGCTCTTGGGAGTCATGACCACCAGCGGCTTCCGCCAGACCCGCAGCACCTGCCGGCGGAGGCAATGGAAGAGCTGAGCTGGAGTCGAGGGCTGGACAACCTGAATGTTGTCCTTCGCTGCCAGGAGGAGGAATCGCTCCAGCCGGGCACTGGAGTGCTCCGGCCCCTGCCCTTCGAAGCCATGCGGCAGAAGCAGCGTCAACCCCGAGAGCCGATTCCACTTGTCTTCGGCGCTGACGATGAACTGGTCGATCACGACCTGGGCTGCGTTAACGAAGTCGCCAAACTGGGCCTCCCACATCACCAGCCCGTCAGGACAGTCGAGGCTGTAGCCGTACTCGAAGCCGAGCACGCCCGCCTCTGACAACGGACTGTTGTAGATTTCCACGGGTGCCTGATCGCTCGTAAGGTGCTCGAGCGAACACCATGTCTCGTCGGTCACCGCGTCGTGGATCACAGCGTGCCGGTGGCTGAAGGTACCCCGCTGGCTGTCCTGCCCAGAGAGGCGAACCCGCAGCCCCTGGGCGGCCAGGGAGCCCATTGCCAAGGCCTCGGCCGCAGACCAGTCGAGCGGCTGCGTCCCGGCAGCCATCTGGCGACGGCCCTCGAGAAACTTGCGGATCTTGGCGTGGGGCTGAAAGCCGTCGGGAAGGGCGACCAGCCGCCCGAGCAGATCGACCAGCACATCTCGCCGTACCCCCGTCTCGACGTCGGCAGCCTCCCGCTCGCGGCCTCCTATGTAAAAAGCCCAGACACCGCCGATGTCGCTCTTGTGGACGAAATCTTCACTCTTGGCGACCGACAGATCGGCCGAGAGCTTCGCCTGCTGCTGCTCGACGATTGCCCGAGCCTCGTCAGCGGTGATCTCGCCGAGTTTGAGGAGCCGCTCAAGGTAGCTTTCATGGACGCTGGGCCGCCCTTCGATGACTCGATAGAGGGCCGGCTGCGTAAAGGCGGGCTCATCGGCCTCGTTATGGCCCCGGCGACGGAAGCAGTACATGTCGATCACGACGTCCCGCTGAAACTCCCGCCGGAAATCCATCGCCAGGCTGACCACCTGGGCAACCGCCTCGGGATCCTCGCCGTTGACGTGGAAGATCGGGATCTGGAGCATCTTCGCGACGTCGGTCGCATACGTGCAGGAACGGGACTCCATGGGCCCCGTGGTGAACCCGATCTGATTGTTGACGATGACGTGAAGGGTGCCGCCGACCCGATAGGCATCGAGTTCGGACAGGTTGAGGGTTTCCTGAATGATGCCCTCGCCGGCAAACGCGGCATCGCCATGCACCTGGATGACCATCCCGTGCTGGCGAGCGGGATCACCGCTTCGATCCTGGCGGGCCCGCATCCGACCGAGCGCCACCGGATTGACAAACTCCAGGTGGCTGGGATTGAAACAGAGCGTCAGATGCACGCTCCGGCCGTTGCCGGCCTGGTAGTCGGTCGAGTGCCCGAGGTGATACTTGACGTCGCCGCGACCCACGTGGAGTTCGGGATCCATGTCGGCAAACTCGCGGAAGATCCGCTGGGGACTCTTGCCCATGATGTTGGCCAGGACGTTCAGCCGGCCCCGATGGGCCATCGCCAGCACGACATCGCCGATCTCCTGGGCAGCCGCTCGCTCGATCGACATCTCGAGCAGCGGGATCAGGCTCTCGGAGCCTTCCAGCGAGAAACTCTTGGCACCCAAAAACCGCTTTTGGATGAACTCCTCGAAGACGGCGGCCGTCGTCATCTGTCGATAAATTCGCAACTGCTGACGACGATCGAGCTGGATTCGGTTCTCGCAGCCTTCCATCCGCACCTGGAGCCACTGACGGACCCGGAGATCGTCCATGTGCATGAACTGCACGCCGATCGACCGGCAGTAGGTGTTCCGAAGCCGCTTGATGATTTGCCGCAGCGACATCGACTGCGGCCCCTCAATGGTGTCGGTCGAAAACGACCGATCCATGTCCTCTTCGGTCAGGTGATAGAACTGCGGATCGAGTTCGGGGAGCCCCGGCCGCGGCCGGCCGAGGGGGTCGATCTCGGCCATCAGATGGCCTCGGACCCGGTAGGCCCTAACGAGCTGGTCGACGCGGTCCTGCAGAAAGGCGACCCGCTCATCGCTGGCTGACCCCGTCGCCACCGGCAACGGGAGCGGCTTCTCCTCACCAGCCGGCGCCGAAGGCGGATGAATCTCTCCGTTGGCCAGGGCGACCGCCTGCCCGGTTGGGATGCCATCGGGAGTGGACATCTTGCTGCCGGCAAGGGCTGCCTGTCCATTCCCATAAACGGGCCGAGGGCCCGGCGCCGGCTGAGGCCGTGCCGCTGCCTGCGGCAACGCCGCGGGCCCGCTGGCGACCCAGGCGTCGAAATAGGCGCGCCAGTCCGGCGAAACGCTGGCGGGATCTTCCTGGTAGCGGTCGAAGAGCTCCTCGAGAAAGGCCAGGCTCGCCGTCCCGGCCGAGTCGATGCTCGCAGTGGGTGTCACGTTTCGTTCCAGCGCGGAATCACATGGCCAGCAGCAGCCGGCCCGGGCTCTCCAGGTAACCGATCACCTCGTTCAAAAACCGGGCAGCCATCGCCCCGTCGATGAGCCGGTGATCGTAGGACAACGAAAGGGGCATCATCAGCCGGGGCTCGATGCGGTCATCATGAACGACCGGCATTTTCCGCGACCGGCCCAAAAGAAGAATAGCCACCTCGGGCCAGTTAATGATCGGGGTCGAGTAGGCACCTCCCACCGCCCCGAGATTGCTGATGGTAAAGGTGCCGCCGCGGAGGTCTTCAACGCCGTACTGAGCGTTCTTGGCCTTCTCCGCGGTCTCGGCGATCGCCTGGGCGATCTGCGGAATCGAAAGTTGGTCGCAGTCCCGCAGGACCGGCACCACAAGCCCCCGGGGCGTATCGACCGCCAGCCCGACGTTCACGTATTCCTTGTAGACGATTTCTCCCTTCTCAGGATCGATTGTCGCATTGACGGCCGGATGCTGTCGTAACGACAAACTCACCGCCTTGATGACGAACGACAGCGCCGTGAGTTTGAGGTTGCTCTTCGCGTACTCCGCGGCGCTCTCCTTGCGAAGCCGCTCGAGTTCGGTCACGTCGGCGTCATCGAAGTTGGTAAGGTGCGGAATCGTGGCCACGCTGCGGGCCATATTGGCGGCAATCGTTTTCCGCATCCGCGACATCTGCTCGCGACGGATCGGCCCCCAGTCGTCCCGCTCGGTGGCGGCTGAATCCCCGCGGGGGCGGGCCGCTGGCGACGCGGCGCTCGCCTGGCGAACCGCCGCAATCACGTCTTCACGGAGGATTCTGCCCGCCGGCCCGCTGCCCGTCACCCGCCCCAGATCAACTCCCAACTCCCGGGCGAGTCGCCGGACGGCCGGACCCGCCGGCTCGACGGTGGCTGCCGCGGCAGGCTCGGCCGCGGGCTCGGCCTCGACCGCCGCCGACTGCCCGTTGGCGGCGG
>JAQCJP010000284.1 GCA_027592945.1 Planctomycetota bacterium | reverse complement strand
TCGAGCCGGCGTTGGGAAACCGAGCGCAGCCAGGATGGCGAAGCTCGGTTTCCCACGAGCGAGCGAAGGGCATGGATGCCCGCAGCGAGCGTCCGGCGAGATGGCACGGGCCCACCCCGAGCCCGCGCGAGGTGAACCCGCCCGAGCGTCCGGCGAGATGGCACGGGCCCGCCCCGAGCCCGCCGGGTTGTTGGGTCGGGGTTGTGTCCCCTCCGCGGCGACCGAATACTGCGGGATGTTCGTCCCTCCCAGGAGCCTTCGTCGTGATCGAGCATGAGCTGGTCCGTGACCTCGCCGAAAAAAACACTTCTAAGATTGTGATGCTCGTGGCCGACGGCCTCGGCGGCCTGCCGATGGAGACGGGCGGCAAGACGGAACTGGAAACCGCCGCCACTCCGAATCTCGACCGACTCGCCGGCCGAGGCACGAGTGGCTCGAGCGTGCCGGTGCTGCCCGGGATCACGCCGGGGTCGGGCCCGGGCCACCTGGGACTGTTCGGCTACGATCCGCTGGAGTTTAAGATCGGACGCGGGGCGCTGGAGGCCACCGGTATCGGCTTCGAACTCGGGCCCGACGACGTGGCGGCCCGCGGTAACTTCTGCACGCTCGATGCCGAGGGCCTGATCACCGACCGGCGGGCCGGCAGGATTCCGTCGGAGGAGAGCTTCGAGGTGGTCGAACGGCTCCAGGCGGTGAAGATCCCCGGGGTTGAGACCTTCGTTCGGCCGGTCAAGGAACACCGCTTCGTGGTCGTCTGGCGAGGCCCGGGCCTCTCCGGCGCGGTCGCCGATACCGATCCGCAGGCAACCGGGGTGCCGCCGCTTGCCCCCGAGCCGCTCGACGCCGCGGCCGCCCGCACCGCCGAGGTGGCGGCCGAGTTCGTGCGGCAGGCGCGGGAAATCCTCGCCGATGAGCCCAAAGCCAATGGAATGGTACTCCGCGGCTTCGCTGGCCGCCCTGCCCTGCCCTCCTACGAGGAACTCTACGGCCTGAGGGCCGCCGCGATCGCGGTCTATCCGATGTACAAGGGCCTCGCCCGCCTGGCTGGGATGACCCTGGTGGGCGAGGCGAGCACGCTCGGCGAGCAGCTCGACGTGCTCGCCGAGTGCTGGAACGACTTCGACTTCTTCTTTCTCCACTTCAAGTACACCGACTCCACCGGCGAAGACGGCGCCTTCGAGCGGAAGGTCGCCCGGATCGAGGAACTCGACGCCGCGATCCCGCGGATCGAGGCCCTCGGGCCCGACGTCTTGATCGTGACCGGCGATCACTCGACCCCCAGCCGCCTCCGCAGCCACTCCTGGCATCCGGTGCCGACGCTCCTGGCGGCCGAGACCTGCCGGCCTGACGGCCTGACGGGCTTCTCCGAGCGGGATTGCCTGCGGGGTGGCTTCGGAATCTTCCCCGCCAAGCACCTGATGCTGCTCGCCATGGCCCACGCCGAGCGGCTGGGCAAATACGGGGCGTGACCCGGGGCTTCGCCCCAGCTACCGGAACGAGCCGATGCCCCCCGCCATCGAAGACGACCTGTTTCAGAACTCGACGATGACGATCGGCGAGCATCTGGAAGAACTGCGCGGCTGCCTGTTTCGGGCGGCGGCGGGGCTGGCCGTGGGCGTCTTGCTGGGGCTCGTCCTGGCCAGGCCGGTGGTGCAGCTGATCGAGGATCCGCTGCGGCGGGCCCTCGGCGACTACTACTCAACCCGGGCCCTCGAACTGGCCGCCGGCTGGACCGGCCCCGCCCTGCCCTACTCCGAGGCGGAGATTCGTGACGCCGTCGAACAGCGGGGCCTCTCCTTCGAGCTTCGCGAGGTGCATCCCGAGCGGCTGGCCCGCGCACTGCAAGGACGCTCCGGCGAGGCCGGCTCGGATGCTCGCTCCGGCGATGCCCCGCCGACCGGAGACTCGGAAACGTTCGCCGCCGACGAACTCGTCCCGATCATGCTCTGGCAGCCGCTGGCCCGCGATGCCCGGGTGAGCATCACCACCCTCAGCGCTCAGGAGGCCTTCGCGATCTATCTGCGGGCGGCCGTGCTGGTGGGGATCATCCTGGCCAGCCCCTGGATCTTCTACCAGCTCTGGACCTTCGTGGCCGCCGGTCTCTATCCGCACGAAAAGCGACTGGTACACCTCTTTCTCCCGGTCAGCCTCGGGCTGTTTCTGGCGGGTGCCTTCCTGGCGTTCTTCTTCGTATTCGACTTCGTGCTGGAATACCTGCTGACCTTCAACGAGTGGCTGGGGCTCGACCCCGATCCGCGGATCAGCGAGTGGATGAGTTTCGTGCTCGTCTTGCCGCTCGGCTTCGGGATCGGCTTTCAGCTCCCGCTGGTGATGCTGTTCCTCGAGCGGATCGGAATCTTCGAGGCGGCCGCCTACCTCTCGCAGTGGCGGATGGCGGTGCTCGTGATCTGCATTGTCTCGGCGCTCCTGACGCCGGCCGACCCCTACAGCATGGTCTTTCTGGCGGTGCCGCTGAGCCTGCTCTACTTCGGGGGCGTCGGGCTCTGCCTCTGGGCCGGAGCCCGGGAGCAGGCTCAGGCCACGAACGCCAGCCAGTAGAAGATCACACCGGTGATCGCGGTGGCCAGGAGGTCGAGGGCCGCCAGCCGGGCCATCCGACGGTGCCGGGGCCCGTGACTGCCTGGGACGGGTGGCTTGGGAAACCGCAGGAGGGCCTCCCACACGACCCATGTCCAGAGCACGAAGGTGCTCACCGCGAAGACGAGGTGGATGCCGAGCGACCAGAAGACGCCGGCCGGATACCAGGGGCTCGGCAGGGCCCGGGCCTTCCAGTCGCTGAACAGGCGAACGTCGATCTCGAACACGACGATCGCGGCGGCGAGGGCCGCCACGATGAACAACTGCAGCCGCTTGTGGAGCTGGTACCGACCGGCCCGCACTGCCGCGATGCTCCAGGCCAGGATCGGCAAGAGCGTCAGGAGACCGACCAGGACGACGTCCATCCCCAGCGAGGCTCGCGTCCGGAGAAAGCCGTCAAATCCGTCGAACGCGGGGACCGCCGCCTGAGCCTCGGCCCGGGCGGCACCGGCCGGGCTGCTACCCACGCCGCTCGCGTCACCGATCTCGGCGGCGGTGTCGTTGTCGGGAGTGGCACTGGCGTCGTTCAAGGGCGGTGCGTCGGGAGCCGGCTGGGGCGGGAGGCCGGCGAACGGGGCCGCGGCCTGCGGGACGTGTGCGGGATTGTAGCCTCTGCTAGCATCGGCAAACGCGGCCGAGTGGCGAAACTGGCAGACGCACGGGACTTAAAATCCCGTATCCCGGAAGGGGTGTGCGGGTTCGAGCCCCGCCTCGGCCATTGGAGGGGGACGGCCGTGAGTTTTCCCGACTGCAGGCCGGCAAAGGTGGCGTTGCTGCGGCCTGGCGGAGATTGCTATCTGTCTGAGGCTGCCGCGAGGAGCGCGGCTGCCACCTGCGGACTCGCAGACGGTCCGTCGGCCTCATCCCTGCCGAGAAGCCCATGCAGATCGTAGAACGACCTTCTTCCCGCCTCGCCAACAAGCCGTCCCGCCCCCGGGAGATGCCAGTCTGGCTGCCGTGGCTGGCCGCTCCCGCCTTCGCCCTCCTGCCCGTGATGGGCTGCGGTGCGGCGGCGCAGTGGCGGGCCGACCGTGGGCCTGTCCGACAGCG